>NZ_JBUZTQ010000001.1:0-457737 GCF_055408445.1 Pseudomonas sp. B414
CGCGGAGTAACTTGTGATGCTGATAATCTTGTTGACTATCAGTCTGACTCCACAAGCACCCACACGAATTGCTTGATTCAGTTGTTAAAGAGCGGTTGGTTTAGCTTTCGCTGAACCGAGGCGCGCATTCTACAGCAGCCTCTGTTGCTGTCAAGCGGTTATTTAAGATGTTTTCAAAGTTTCGCTTGGAAATCTTTAACAACATCAACCACTTGCGCTTTCGATCTCTCGTTAGCGGGAGGCGAATTCTACAGCGTTACACGCTGCTGTCAACACCTCATTTCCTGCTTCGATGACTTGAAGCTGACACTGCCGAAAACCAATCCAACTCATTGAAACTCAAGGAGTTTTCCGTTTCGACTGCGCCGGAAGTGGGGCGAATTATAGACAGATACAAATCCGAGTCAAGGGTTAATTGAACAAAACTATCAATCAACCCTGAGCCCCCCCAGTTTTACTCGGCTTTCAGCGTGATTCGCGCGAAAGCCTTCTTGCCTGCCTGACACACATGGGTCGAGCCCAGTGCATATATATAGGTGCGATCAACCACCTCACCATCTATACGCACACCACCCGACCCCAACAGATCACGCGCCACTGCAGAGTTCTTCACCAGGCCTGCCTTATTAAGGACAGCTGCAATCGGCATATCCTCAGTTGCAGTCAGCTCGATCTCTGGCAGATCATCAGGCAGTTCGCCCTCCTTCATACGGTTGCCGGCGCCGCGATGCGCATTGGCAGCAGCCTCCTCACCATGGAAGCGGGCAACAATCTCTTCAGCCAGCTTGATCTTGATATCACGAGGGTTGGCACCGGCTTCGACTTCAGCCTTGAATGCATTGATTTCGTCCATGGAACGAAAGCTCAGCAATTCAAAGTAGCGCCACATCAGAGCATCAGGAATGGATACCAGCTTGCTGTACATAACACCCGGCGCTTCCTGGATACCGACGTAGTTACCCAGGGACTTGGACATCTTCTTGACGCCATCCAGCCCTTCAAGCAAAGGCATGGTCACGATGCACTGAGCTTCCTGACCATAGCCACGCTGCAACTCACGCCCCATCAACAAGTTGAACTTCTGATCGGTACCACCCAGCTCAACGTCCGCCTTGAGAGCAACCGAGTCGTAGCCCTGTACCAGCGGATAAAGGAACTCGTGAATGGCGATAGGTTGATTGGTGGTGTAGCGCTTGTCGAAGTCATCGCGCTCAAGCATGCGAGCAACGGTGTACTGCGATGTCAGGCGAATGAAGTCGGCAGGCCCCATTTGATCCATCCAGGTGGAGTTGAAGGCCACCTCGGTTTTTGCCGGATCAAGGATCTTGAACACCTGAGTCTTGTAAGTCTCGGCATTCTCGAGCACCTGCTCACGCGTCAGCGGTGGACGCGTTGCACTTTTGCCGCTTGGATCACCGATCATCCCGGTGAAATCGCCAATCAGGAAGATCACCTGATGGCCCAGTTCCTGGAACTGGCGCAGCTTATTAATAAGCACGGTATGGCCCAAGTGCAGATCGGGCGCCGTAGGATCGAATCCGGCCTTGATACGCAATGGCTGGCCGCGCTTGAGTTTCTCGACCAGTTCAGACTCGACCAGTACCTCTTCGGCACCCCGCTTTATTAGCGCTAGCTGCTCTTCAACCGACTTCATATCAGACCCGTGAGGCTATAATTCAAAGGGAACCAACGATACAAGATCAGGGACTAATTACAAGTTCCGGCGGGCATACGGCTGCTTATCCGCGCGCGAATAGCTCACAGACTTGCTTCAAGGTCGATTTGGTTATATTTTATACAGTTATTTCATATTCATTGTGTCAGTCATCTTTTCCAATTCATCCTTTATCTCAAAGTCAAAATCATCTATGACCAGTCAACCGCCTAAAGCGCCACCGCTTTATCCGAAGACCCACCTGCTTGCCGCAAGTGGTATCGCCGCTCTCTTAAGCCTGGCCTTGCTGGTGTTTCCCTCCAGCGAAGTAGAAGCCAAACGAACGACCCTGAACCTGGAGCTGGAAACCCCGGCTGAACAACTGACACAAGATCAAGACGCTGCAGAACTCGTTCAAGCCACAAATGAAGCGAATCCATCGCCATTTGCGCAGATCGAGCAGCAGGACAGCGCCCCGGTTGCGACCGCCAAAGTCGCGCCTGAAGCGGCCCCTGCGCCAAGCCACCGCGAAGTGATCGTCAGCAAGGGCGACACGCTCTCGACCCTGTTTCAGAAGGTTGGCCTGCCGGCCAGTTCTGTGCATGAAGTGCTGGCCAGCGACAAACAAGCCAAGCAATTCAGCCAGCTCAAGCACGGCCAGAAACTCGAATTTGAAATGAGCCCGGACGGCCAGCAGTTGAACAAACTGCACAGCCAGGTCAGTGACCTTGAGACCATCACCCTCAACAAAACCGCCAAGGGCTATGCCTTTCGCCGCGTCACCACCCTGCCTACCATGCGCTCGGCCTATGCTCACGGCGTGATCAGCAGCTCCCTCTCTGTTTCGGGTCAGCGCGCAGGCTTGCCGCACAGCACCACGATGGATATGGCCAAGGTATTTGGTTATGACATCGACTTCGCCCAGGACATTCGCCCAGGCGACCAGTTTGAAGTGATCTACGAGCAGAAGGTGATCAACGGAAAAACCGTCGGCACTGGCAATATTCTCTCTGCACGCTTCACCAACCGCGGTAAGACCTTTACTGCCGTGCGTTATACCAACAAGCAGGGCATCAGCAATTACTACACCGCTGATGGCAATAGCATGCGCAAGGCATTTATCCGTACTCCGGTAGACTTTGCCCGTATCAGCTCGCGCTTCTCCTCAGGCCGCAAACACCCGATCCTGAACAAGATCCGTGCCCACAAGGGCGTCGACTACGCAGCACCACGCGGTACCCCGATCAAGGCTACCGGTGATGGCAAGGTACTTCTGGCGGGCCGTCGCGGCGGTTACGGCAATACCGTCATCATTCAGCACGGCAACACTTACCGCACCCTTTACGGGCATATGCAAGGCTTCGCCAAAGGCGTGAAAACCGGAGGTTCGGTCAAGCAGGGCCAGGTGATCGGCTACATCGGCACCACCGGCCTTTCCACCGGCCCACACCTGCACTACGAGTTCCAGGTCAATGGCGTACACGTTGACCCGCTGGGCCAGAAACTGCCAATGGCCGACCCGATTGCCAAAGCCGAGCGCACTCGCTTCATGCAACAGAGCCAGCCGTTGATGGCTCGCATGAACCAGGAAAAGGCCACTCTCCTGGCCTCGAGCAAGCGCTAAGCCATGGCCCTTTATATAGGCGTGATGTCCGGTACCAGCCTGGATGGCATGGACATCGCTCTTATAGAGCTGGGGCCCGCTATCACGCTACGCGCCACCCATTACATCCCCATGCCGCAAGCACTGCGTAGCGAATTGCTGGGTTTGTGCGCAAGCGGTCCTGATGAAGTGGCCCGCTGCGCAATCGCCGAAAATCACTGGGTCGAGCTGGCCGCACAGGGCGTCAACGCACTCCTTGCACAGCAACAGCTCTCCCCCGCAGATATTCGCGCAATCGGCAGCCACGGCCAGACCATACGACACGAACCCGCCCGCGGCTTTACCGTACAGATCGGCAACCCGGCGCTATTGGCCGAACTGACCAACATCTGCGTTGTAGGTGATTTTCGTCGTCGCGATGTGGCTGCGGGAGGCCAGGGCGCACCTTTGGTTCCCGCCTTCCACGAAGCCTTGTTCACGGATAAAACCGGGAACAGGGCCGTGCTAAACGTAGGCGGATTCAGCAACTTAAGCCTGATTACTCCTGATTCTCCCGTCGCAGGGTTCGATTGCGGCCCAGGAAACGTCCTGTTGGATGCCTGGATACAGGAACGGCGCGGTGAGCTCTACGACCGTAACGGTGACTGGGCTGCGAGTGGCAGGGTTGAACCGCTGCTGCTCAACGCATTGCTCAGCGATCCGTTCTTCCAGACCAAAGGCCCGAAAAGCACTGGCCGTGAGGTCTTCAACCTCGCCTGGCTGAAACAGCATCTTTTCAACTTGCCGACCTTCCCTGCCGAAGACGTTCAGGCAACCCTGCTGGAGCTGACTGCGCAGACTATCGTACAGTCGCTGCACACAGCACAGCCACACACTGACGAACTGCTGGTATGCGGCGGCGGTGCTCACAATGCAACACTGATGGCCCGCCTGGCTGAGCTGTTGGCGCCCACCAAAGTGAGCAGCACCCAAGCCAAGGGCGTTGACCCCGACTGGGTAGAGGCAATGGCCTTTGCATGGCTTGCCCACTGCTGCCTGGAAAGCATCCCCACCAACCGCCCCAGCGTCACGGGCGCACGCGGCCTGCGTGTATTGGGTGCTATCTACCCCGCCTGACCCGTCCCGATAGATTGCAGACAGCAAAACGCCGCGAATCTACGCGGCGTTGAGTTTGAAGCCTGTTCGACGAAATCAGATCGAGAACGATGAACCGCAACCACAAGTAGTGGTGGCATTCGGGTTCTTGATCACAAAGCGTGAACCTTCCAGACCTTCCTGATAATCCACCTCGGCACCTGCCAGGTACTGGAAGCTCATTGGATCGACCACCAGGCTGACGCCTTCGCGCTCAACCAGGGTGTCGTCATCGGCCACTTCTTCATCGAAGGTGAAACCATACTGAAAACCGGAACAACCGCCGCCCGTAACGAATACGCGTAACTTCAAACGATCATTACCCTCTTCATCGACCAGGCTCTTCACCTTGTGCGCAGCACCTTCGGTGAATTGCAAAGCCATGGGGGTGAAGGATTCGACGCTCATGCTGACTATCTCCCGGCGCTATGCCGCCATAATGCGTGATGAAGCGCATTATCCGCTTCTCCTAGAAAAGCGGTCAACTATTCATAAGTAGCAACGGCAAGTGAAGCACTGCTCACTTGCCGCTTGAAGCGTGAAACCCGGACTGCTGTTAAGGCAACATCCCAGCATGGGACAAGCCCAGACGCTCATCCAGACCGAACATGATGTTCATGTTCTGCACAGCCTGGCCAGACGCGCCCTTGACCAGATTGTCGATGACCGACAAAACCACCACCAGATCACCGTCCTGTGGCCGATGCACCGCAATCCGGCACACGTTGGCACCGCGCACGCTACGGGTTTCCGGGTGACTGCCGGCGGGCATCACATCGACGAAAGGCTCGTTGGTATAACGCTTTTCGTAAAGCGCCTGCAAGTCGACAGAGCGATCCACTACGGTGGCGTACAACGTGGAGTGAATACCACGGATCATCGGCGTCAGATGCGGAACAAAGGTCAGCCCGACATCCTTACCCGCTGCACGACGCAGGCCCTGGCGAATTTCCGGCAGATGACGATGACCTTTAACGGCATACGCCTTCATGCTTTCTGACGTTTCGGCATACAACGCACCCACACTGGCGCCCCGACCGGCACCGCTTACACCCGACTTGCAGTCCGCGATCAACTGCGAAGTCTCAGCCAGTCCCGCTTCCAGCAGAGGAAGAAAGCCCAACTGGGCCGAAGTCGGGTAGCAGCCCGGCACAGCGATCAGCCGAGCCTTTTTGATTTGCTCACGGTTCACTTCTGGCAAGCCGTATACAGCCTCATCCAGCAACTCAGGCGCACCGTGGGGCTGACCGTACCACTTGGCCCACTCTTCTGCGTCCTGCAGACGGAAGTCAGCCGAGAGGTCGATAACCTTGGTGCCAGCAGCCAGCAGCTCGCCAGCCAGGGCATGGGCTACGCCGTGAGGAGTAGCAAAAAACACCACATCGCACGCACCCAGGGTTTGCGTGTCCGGCACGCTGAAGGCGAGGCCATCATAGTGGCCGCGCAGGTTTGGATACATATCGGCAACTGGCAGGCCAGCCTCGGATCGAGAAGTGATCACAACCACTTCAGCCTGCGGATGCTGTGCCAGCAAACGCAGTAATTCGACCCCGGTGTAACCCGTGCCGCCGACAATACCGACCTTGACCATAACCTGCCCTCAACGAAACCACTGGAAAGCCTTCGATAATAGGGACACAGCGCCCCTGCGACAACCGCCAAGGTGACTCCCGCACGCTCTACTACTACTATTTGATCTACCGTGAACCTGGGAATAACTAAAAATGCTTTATCTATGGCTCAAAGCCTTCCATATCATCAGCATTGTCTGCTGGTTTGCTGGCCTGTTTTACTTGCCTCGCCTCTTTGTTTACCACGCACAAAGCGAAGATTGCGTCAGCAAAGAACGATTCAGCATCATGGAGCGCAAGCTGTATCGCGGCATCATGGGCCCGGCAATGATCGCCACCCTGATATTCGGCGGCTGGTTGATCAGCCTCAACCCTAGCGGCTATTTCAGCCAGGGCTGGATGCACGTCAAGCTGACGCTGGTGATACTGCTGATCGGCTATCACCACATGTGCGGCGCGCAGGTCAAACGCTTTGCCCGTGGTGAAAACAAACGCACTCACGTGTTCTACCGCTGGTTCAATGAAGTGCCGGTCGTATTTCTGCTGGCGATCGTAATTCTGGCGGTGGTCAAACCGTTTTAAGCTCACTCCTTAACGATCCGAGGTTATCCAATGTCACTGCCCGCCTTGCTTGAACAACGCTTGCGCCTGCCGGTAGTTGCCGCTCCCATGTTTCTGATTTCCAACCCTGAACTTGTCATCGCCTGCTGTCGCAACGGGGTTGTAGGCAGTTTCCCTGCACTCAACCAGCGCGAGAGCAGCGGGTTCAAGGCATGGCTTGAGGAAATAGAGGCAGGGCTGGCCACATTGGATAACCCTGCGCCCTACGCCGTGAACCTGATTGTGCATAACAGCAACCCACGGCTGCAGGCGGATCTGGGGATCTGCATCGAGCACAAGGTGCCTATCGTCATTACCAGCCTGGGAGCCGTCAAAGAGTTGGTGGATGCCGTCCACAGCTATGGCGGCCTGGTGTTCCACGATGTCACGACCCGACGCCATGCAGAAAAAGCCGCAGAAGCCGGGGTGGACGGCCTGATTGCTGTCGCAGCAGGTGCCGGCGGTCATGCTGGCACTTGGAGCCCCTTTGCACTGCTGGCTGAAATCCGGCAGTTCTTTGACAAAACCGTACTGCTATCTGGTTGCCTGAACCACGGCCACGAAATTCTGGCAGCCCAGATTATGGGCGCAGACCTTGCCTACCTCGGTACACGCTTTATCGCAACCCAGGAAAGCCATGCGCCTGATGCCTACAAAGAGATGCTGCTGGCTTCCCGCGCTGCCGATATCATCCACACTCCGGCCGTATCGGGAGTACCTGCCAGTTTCATGCGCCAAAGTCTTGAAAATGCAGGTTTCGACCTCGCTGCACTCCAGGGCAAAAGCGAAAACGGCGCTGGCAACAAACTTAAACCGCTCACAGATGAAGCCAAGGCATGGAAAACGGTCTGGTCAGCTGGCCAAGGCGTAGGCGAAATCCACGACCTGCCAACCATTGACCAATTGATCGCACGCCTGGATGAGGAATATCGCAAGGCGCAAATCCTTGGCGTAAATCTCGCACGGCATTGGCCACATCGCTGATCGTGACAGGCCCGCCAATCCAGGCGAGCCTGTGCTCAATACATCCGGACAAGGAAGCCTCAATGCCCGAGCTTAGCCTGGACAAAACACCTCAAGAGCAATACGCGCCGTTGGACCCTGCAGGATTCAGCGGCCGGATCGGGCGTATGCGGTTGCTGGCCTGGAGCATGGTCATCAGCCTGATCGCCATGGTGACGTCCATTCTGGTGCTGCTCGCAGTCAAGGTATCGCCTACCCTCGGCATTACCTGCGGCGCAGTCCTGACACTCGCCTGGTTCATTGTCAGCCTGAGAATTTGCGCCCAGCGCCTGCATGACCTGAACTGGTCGGCCTGGATGCTGTTGCTGCATCTGGTGCCTGTGGCCAATCTGGTCCTGACCCTTATGATGCTGCTGATGCCCGGCACCCCGGGCCCCAATAAGTACGGACCACCGCCACCGCCCAATAGCCGGTCGGTTACTGTAATTGCCTCGATCACCATTTTTTTGATCGGATTGGGCATTTGCGCAATGGTTGCCCTCTTTGCTTTGGGCCTGCTGAGTGCGTTGATCAACGCAGTCAACAGCAACAGCCTGTAGACTGCGCGCCTTAATGAACGCGTTAACGCCAGGGACATCATTGTCACCGGACTGTACCGTTGCAATGGAGAACAGCATGACCCGTTACGCTTTAATCACTGGTGCCACCAGCGGCATTGGCCTGGCTCTGGCTGAGGCCCTCGCCCGACGTGGGCGCAGTCTGATTTTGGTGGCCCGCCAGCGGGATGCGCTGGAAACCATTGCCCTTGAGCTGACCCAGCGTTTCGGCGTCGAAGTACTGTTCCGCGCCTGTGATCTGGGTGAGCCCCTGCGCTTGTCCGGTTTTCTGCTGGAACTTGAAGAAGGCGACCGCCAGATCGACCTGCTGGTCAACTGCGCGGGCATCGGTACCTGCGGCCCGTTTCTGGCCCACGACTGGAGCGCCGAGCAGGATCTGATCGAGCTTAACGTGCTCGCGCTCACCCGTCTGTGCCATGCCATCGGCAATATGATGGCGGTTCAGGGCGGCGGGCAAATCCTCAATGTTTCCTCGATCGCAGCCTTCCAACCCGGGCCGTGGCTGAGCACGTACTTCGCCAGCAAGGCCTATGTACTGCACTTTTCCGAAGGCTTGCGCGAAGAGGTGAAGAAAACCGGCATCAAGGTCTCGGTGCTTTGCCCCGGCATCACCCGGACCCGTTTTTTTGATGCGGCCAAGATGAACACTGACGCCATCAAGCAAAACGCCAGTGCCATGACCCCCGAAGAAGTTGCGCTCTACACCGTGCGCGCCCTCGACAAGAATAAGGCAATCATCATTCCCGGGCGACGCAACCGCTGGATCACTCGTTTCCCACGCGTACTCTCGCGGTGGATGACACGAAAAATTGTTGCCTCGGTTAACAAATCCTACTGCCCACGTTAACGAGGCTGGGCGTAACTCACAGCCCTGAGTACACTCAGACCGGACTTCACTCACGGAGACACAGCTTTGGATACTCTGTTCACCAAGATCATCAACCGTGAAATACCTGCCAAGATCATCTATGAAGATGATCAAGTGCTGGCTTTTCACGATATCGCCCCACAAGCGCCCATCCACTTTCTGGTCATTCCGAAAAAGCCGATCCGTACGCTTAACGACCTGACCGAAGAGGACAAGCCACTGGCAGGCCATATCCTGTTCACGGCTCAGCGCCTGGCCAAGGAACTGGGCTGCGAAGACGGTTTTCGCGTGGTGATGAACTGCAATGAAAAGGGCGGCCAGACGGTCTACCACATTCATATGCACGTGCTGGGGCAGCGCCAGATGAACTGGCCGCCGGGTTGATGGGTACTGGTTTCTGACGTGGGAGCCGCACGGCTCCTGCGTAACCCGTGATCCAACGCAAACCCCGCCCGCCCGATTGGGGTAAACTGACCGCCGTGATTTTTTCCGGAGGTAAGCATGACTACCCAACGTCACTACTCGCCGATTGACCGTCTTCTGTTACAAGCCGATACCGCCTTGCGCACACTGCTGCCGTTCAGCGGTCAGCCGCATCGCCCATCGCCTGCCATCGTCAAACCTGAAAACCCGCTGGAGCCACAGGCCAAGCGCCATGTTGCCGGTCTGATGCGCATCAACCATACCGGCGAGGTCTGTGCTCAAGCCTTGTATCAAGGCCAGGCGCTGACAGCCAAGCTGCCCCATGTACGCGAAGCGATGGAGCATGCTGCTGAAGAAGAGATCGATCATCTGGCCTGGTGCGAGCAGCGCATCCGCCAACTGGGCAGTCACCCTAGCGTGCTGAACCCGTTGTTTTACGGCATGTCTTTCGGGATCGGCGCAGCAGCAGGGTTGATTAGCGACAAAGTCAGCCTGGGGTTCGTGGCTGCGACCGAAGATCAGGTGTGCAAGCATCTGAATGAGCATCTTGAGCAACTACCCGCTGAAGACGAAAAATCCCGGGCCATTCTTGAGCAAATGCGTATCGACGAAGAGCAGCATGCAGAGTCCGCACTCAATGCTGGCGGCTTTCGCTTCCCTGCTCCGGTGAAGTTCGGCATGAGCCTGATGGCCAAGGTCATGACCAAAAGTACTTATCGCATTTGACGGCTTGCTCGCGAAGCTAGAACCCAGCCTGTCAGCCATGCCGAGTCGCTGCATCGCAGGCAAGCCAGTTCACACAGGTATTGGGTCGCTCAGAAACCTGTGGCAACACCAAGACAGCAGCTACCAAAGGTGGCTTGTGACAGACAAAAAAGGCGACTACCTCTCGGTAGCCGCCTTTTTTAATAGCGGAAATTTACGCCATGTTGCGTGCGTAGAAAATCTCCAGCATTTCGTGTTTCACACGCTCAGTAACCTGCACGCGTTGTTCTGCCGACAGGTTGCTGGTGGCGTCGCCGAACAGGTAGTTATCCAGTTCGAACTCCTTGAGCAGCATCTTGGTGTGGAACAGGTTTTCCTGGTACACATTCACGTCGGTCATCTGGTAACCGTCGCGGGTGTCTTCGGAGAGGTAGTTCTGGATCGAATTGATCTCGTGATCGATAAAGTGCTTTTTGCCTTCAACGTCACGGGTGAAACCCCGCACACGGTAATCGACAGTCACAATATCCGAATCAAACTGATGGATCAGGTAGTTGAGAGCTTTAAGCGGTGAAATAACGCCGCACGTCGACACATCAATGTCTACACGGAATGTTGCGATACCGTCCACCGGGTGAATCTCCGGATAGGTGTGCACCGTGATATGACTTTTGTCGAGATGAGCCAGGATGGTCTCGGGCAGCGGGCCTGGGGACTCTTCGATCTGGCTTTCGGTAGGAATTACCGGCTGCTCGGAGATCAGAATAGTCACGCTGGCGCCTTGCGGGTCGTAATCCTGACGGGCGATGTTCAGGATGTTGGCACCAATGATATCAACCACATCTGTAAGGATCTGCGTCAGGCGTTCTGCGTCGTACTCTTGATTGATGTACTCAACATATGCCTGCTGGTCTTGCGGGGTTTCCGCATAACAGATGTCATAGATGTTGAAGCTCAAGGTCTTTGTCAGGTTATTGAACCCGTGGAGCTTGAGTTTGCTTTTCACCGTTATAAAACTCTCTATGTCGATGCGGCTCGGCCGCGTGATCCAGCATGCCCGTCAAGTGCGTAGGACGCACCTGCGTAGGACGGTTAACACCTCTTCGCGATGGCGATTTTGGTTATCTGTTCGGACATGCGGCCGGGAATCAACCCCGCCACTACCCTGAAAAAAGTGGCGCATTATGCAGACGTCAGCGACTGATCGCCAGAGTCTGCATCGCATTTATGAAAAATGAATGTCCACTCAGGCCAGTTCAATAATTTCATAATCATGGCTAATGGCAACACCGGCTGCGCCGAGCATGATCGATGCCGAGCAATACTTCTCGGCCGACAGCTCAATGGCACGCTTGACCTGAGTTTCTTTCAAACCACGGCCCTTGACCACAAAGTGCAGATGGATCTTGGTGAAAACCTTGGGATCTTCGGTGGCGCGATCTGCCTCCAGGAATGCCTCGCAGCTTTCAACCGCCTGTCGCGATTTCTTGAGAATGCTGACAACGTCAAAGTTGCTGCAACCGCCGAGCCCCAGCAGCAACATTTCCATCGGACGTACGCCCAGATTGCGACCACCGCTTTCAGGCGGGCCATCCATCACGACAACGTGGCCACTGCCTGATTCGCCCAGAAACATGGCTTCGCCAGCCCATTGAATGCGTGCCTTCATCGCCCAGACTCCACTGTTTTAAAAGGGGCGCCAGCTTAGCACAGGGCCAGATACTGATTACTCGCTACACTAAAGCCGTTCTCTTACAGACCAGTCAGAAAATTCTACAAACCCCATAGAACCTGTCTGGTAAGCTGGCGCCAAATCGCTGGCGCCAGTCAGCGAGCGCTCTATATAAAAATAGATCTAAACCTTACTGTGCACGCTTTGCGGGATACAACCATGGTTGCTCTTACTCCCATACCCAAGATCAAAAACCTCGACAAGTTTTTGACTTTTTGCCAGCGCAAACGTTATCCGGCCAAGAGCAATATCATCTGCGCCGGCGAGTCTTCACATACCCTGTTCTTCATTATCAAAGGCTCAGTTACGGTTGTGATTGAAGATGAGGAAGGTCGTGAAATGATCATTGCCTACCTCAACAGTGGAGATTTCATCGGCGAGCTGGGGCTGTTTGAACAATCAGGACAGGAGCAAGCGCGCAGCGCATGGGTTCGGGCCAAGACCGAGTGTGAAGTAGCTGAAATCAGCTACCCGAAATTCAGAGAATACACCCAACAAGAGCCAGAAATTCTTTACGCGCTAAGCGGTCAAATCGCACAGCGCCTGCGTAATACCACGCGCAAGGTGGGTGATCTGGCGTTCTTTGATGTGACAGGAAGAGTCGCTCGTTGCCTGCTTGAGCTATGCAAGCAACCCGATGCCATGACTCACCCGGATGGTATGCAGATCAAGATCACCCGCCAGGAGATCGGCAGAATTGTTGGCTGTTCGCGGGAGATGGTAGGGCGTGTACTCAAAAGTCTGGAAGAACAAAACCTGGTCAGCGTTAAAGGCAAGACCATGGTCGTGTTCGGTACGCGTTAAGGTTTGAGCAAGGGCGCCAGAATCTGTTGATAACTGGCACTCAAGTGCTCAAAGAAGTCAGGGGCTGCAAAGGCTTCGTGCAAGGCAATATGGCTGTCGGCAAGGCAGCGTTGCTCCAGATCGCACAACACATTGAAGCGATTGACCGCCGCCACCATCGACTCACGCTCGTTATCCACCAGCAATGCGCCATGCACCAGGCCGACAGGTCGCTGCCCGCCTTGGCTCTGACGCCAGCGCTGAGCGGTACCGACCAGTTTTCGCGCATTGAGATTGACGTTGAAACGGCCATCACAGAAAGCGCCTTCAACCTCACCCAAGGACGCCACGCCACCCAACTGCGTCAGTAGATCGCAAACAGGCTCGCACAAGCGGCGATACGCAGTTTCGATGCGACCATGATCGCCTTCACTGCGTGACGGTGCATACACCAACGCGATATTGACCGTCGATGCAGACTGGGGCACAGGCTCACCACCGGTTTCACGCAGCAGAATCGGCCAGCCGCTGGCAGCCAGTTCGACACTGGCCTGCTCAAAACCCGGTAAACGACTCAAGCGCCGCGGCATGACCAACGCTCGATCGGTGGGTTGCCAGAACAGCACCCCCGCTTCCAGTTCCCCAGCGCAGACCGAAGCAAGCAGATCCTGCTCGGCCTTGAGGCCGGCTTCGACAGTGAGTTGTTTGATCAGGGGCATGCGAATCCTTCCGAACGCAGAACAACAAGAACAACTGTGGGAGCTGGCTTGCCTGCGATGCAGGCGCCGCGATTTATCAGGTAAGTCGCGGTGATGCCATCGCGAGCAAGCCCGCTCCCACAAAAGGCCGTTTCCCACAGATAGTTTTGGAGTGTCAGTCCAGTGTCGAACCCGTCACGGGTAGAGCTCGTTCCGGGAAGAACAAACGCTGCAATTCATTACCCGGATTCTCGGCACGCATAAAGGCTTCACCCACCAGGAAGGAATACACCTCGCTGATTTCCATCAGCTCGACATCGGCACGGTTAAGAATGCCGCTTTCGGTAATCACCAGACGGTCACGGGGAACGCGGGGCAACAGATCCAGCGTGGTTTCCAGGCTGACCTCAAAGGTATGCAGGTTGCGGTTGTTGATGCCCACCAGCGGCGTGTCGAGGGTTTTAAGGGCGCGCTCAAGCTCGTCGCCATCATGCACTTCAACCAGCACATCCAGCCCGACGCTTTTGGCAACTGCCGCCAGCTCGGCCATTTTCACGTCGTCCAGAGCTGACACGATCAACAGCACGCAGTCAGCCCCCAAGGCACGGGCTTCAACGATTTGATACGGGTCGATCATGAAGTCCTTGCGGATTACCGGCAAGGTACAGGCCGCACGGGCCTGTTGCAGGTAGGCATCAGCGCCCTGGAAGTAATCGATATCGGTCAGCACGGACAAACAGGTCGCGCCGCCCGACTGGTAGCTTTTAGCAATCTCGGCAGGCACGAAGTGCTCGCGAATCACACCCTTGCTCGGCGATGCCTTTTTGATTTCAGCAATCACCGCAGGCTGTTTTTTCCGGGCCTGCGCCAGCAAGGCACTGGCAAAACCACGAACAGGATCAGCCTGAGCCGCCAAACGCTCAAGTTCAGCCAGACTCACCCGCGCACTGCGCTCGGCAACCTCCTGAACTTTACGCGCCAGAATGTTTTCCAGAACGGTTGGCACACTCATGCTTCATTCTCCTGCTTGAAAATCGCGGTAAATGCGCCCAGCTCTTCGAGCTTCTCCCGGGCCAACCCGGTGTGCAGCGCGTCGTGCGCCAATTCCACACCTTCTTTGAGTGTGTAGGCAAGGTCCGCGGCGTAAAGAGCAGCACCTGCATTGAGTACAATCATTTCAGCCGCTTTCTGGCCCGCTTCGGTTTTACGACGGCCCAGGGCATCGCGGATCAACTCCAGCGATTGTTCAGGACTGTCGACCACCAGGCCAAACAGGCTTTGGCTCTTGATGCCCAGGTCTTCAGGCTGGACCCAATACTCCTTGATCTCACCCTTATGCAGCTCCGCCACAAAGGTCGGTGCTGCCAGGCTGAACTCATCCAGGCCATCCTGGGAATGCACTACCAACACATGCTTGCTGCCCAGACGCTGCAACACTTCAGCCAGAGGCCGGCACAGCGCCTGATTGAAAACGCCCACCACTTGATGCAATACACCAGCCGGATTCGTAAGCGGGCCAAGCATATTGAACAGGGTACGCAAGCCTAGATCGCGACGGGGAATGGCCGCGTGTTTCATGGCGCCATGATGGCACTGCGCGAACATAAAGCCGATGCCTACGCTGTCGATGCAGCGACCAACCTGTACCGGCGTCAGGTTCAGATACACACCTGCAGCTTCAAGCAAATCTGCACTGCCGCTCTTGCCGGACACGGCACGGTTGCCGTGTTTAGCCACGGTGCAACCGGCAGCTGCAATCACCAGAGCGGAGGCTGTCGATACGTTGAAAATATTCGCGCCATCACCACCGGTACCCACAATGTCGACCACACCATCGAGGGTGTTGAGTTCAACCTTGTCGGCCAGTTCGCGCATTACGGTTACAGCACCGACGATTTCGTCGATGCTTTCACTCTTCATGCGCATGCCCATCATGAACGCGCCAATCTGCGCCTCGGTGCATTGACCGGTCATGATGTCGCGCATCACATCGCGCATCTCATCGGTGGTCAGGTCGAGATGACCGACGATACGGTTCAGGGCTGTCTTGATATCCATTTGAAGTCCTTAGCGCGTGCCGCCGGTTTGTTTAAGAAAGTTGGCAAACAGTTCATGACCTTGCTCGGTCAGGATCGACTCAGGGTGAAATTGCACCCCTTCGATGTTCAGCGTCTTGTGGCGCAAGCCCATGATCTCGTCCACCGAGCCATCATCCAGCTGCGTCCAGGCGGTCAGTTCCAGGCAGTCCGGCAGGGTTTCACGCTTGACCACCAACGAGTGGTAACGGGTTACGGTCAGCGGATTGTTCAGCCCCTGGAACACCCCGGTATCGAGGTGATAAACCGGGCTGGTCTTGCCGTGCATCACCTGGCGGGCGCGCACCACATCACCGCCAAAGGCCTGACCGATGGACTGATGGCCCAGGCAGACGCCCAGAATCGGCAGCTTGCCGGCGAAGTGCTTGATTGCTTCGAGAGAGATGCCCGCCTCGTTCGGCGTGCAGGGGCCCGGGGAGACCACAATGCGCTCAGGCTTGAGCGCTTCGATCTGGGCCACGGTCAATTCATCGTTGCGCACCACTTTGACCTCGGCACCCAACTCGCCGAGGTACTGCACAACGTTGTAAGTAAAAGAGTCGTAATTATCGATCATCAGCAACATGTTGCTAAACCTCTGAATTCACTGACATTCAAAACTGTTTTCAGAATTCATTACCCGCAGTTTCGGTTGCTGGATTGAACACACCAACCGAGGGGTAGCCATTCAGGAAAACGCAGGGGGCAGGTCCGGCGTAGCCGGCAGAGAAATATTAGGCGCGCCAACGCCAACGGCCGTGGGCCTTAACAACTCGCATAAAGAGTTTGCTGATGATCAACACGGAAAAGTCTCATTTCAATGTCATGGCACAGTAACGTAGCCTCGCGACTGGTGCAACACAGAGCAGCAAATACGGGGGAAAACACCGCATATGTACTTTGTGACTTTATTTTACATGAAACATTTAATACAGGATGTTTTGTTAAGGTCTGAGTTCCAAACAATAAAAACAGGTCATAACATGCGCAGGCTTTCCCTACTTATCCCTCTGGCGGGATGTATCTTGTCCGTCGTCAGTGAGCGCGCCATTGCAGCCCCCACCCCGTACTCCACCATGATCGTGTTCGGCGATAGCCTGAGCGATTCGGGGCAATTCCCCGGTGTAGGCAGTGGCATGCGTTTCACCAATCGTACCGGGCCCACGTACAAGGAATACCGCGGTGAGGAATATGTTGCAGTAGCGCCCATGCGCCTGGGCGCAAGACTGGGCATTGCACCCGCCGACCTGCGCCCGTCCACGTCGCCGGGCAACTCTCTCGCAGGCGAACCTGACGGTAACAACTGGGCGGTTGGCGGCTACCGCACCGACCAGATTTTCAATTCCATCATGACCCAGTCAAAGGTTGCCTTCCCTGATGACTGGGCTTTTGTCGGCGGTTACGTATTGCGCAACAAGCGTGGCTACCTTGTGGAGAACAACTTCAAGGCTGACCCCAAGGCGCTGTATTTCATCTCTGGCGGCGGTAATGACTTCCTTCAGGGAAAGGTCACAAGCCCTGCTGAGGCAGGTCAAGCCGCACAAAGGCTGGCGGCGAGCACCTACGCCCTGCAACAGGCCGGTGCGCGCTACATCATGGTCTGGCTACTGCCCGATCTGGGCCTGACCCCGGCCATCTACGGCACGCCTGAACAGGCGGGTACCAGCTACCTCAGCGCAGTGTTCAATCATGAGCTGGCGCAGCAACTCGAGCAGATCGATGCCGAAGTGATCCCCCTCAATATCCCGCTATTGCTGCGTGAAGCCGTCGCAGATCCTTCCCGTTATGGCCTGGCCCTGGGGCAAGACCTTATCGGCACATGCTTCGAGGGCGAAGATTGCAAGGAAAACCCCCAGTACGGTATTAACAGTACAACCCCCGATCCGGCCAAACTGCTGTTCAACGACAAGGCCCACCCCACCGAGACGGGTCAGCAGTTAATTGCCGACTACGCCTATTCATTGCTTGCCGTCCCGTGGGAGCTGACCTTGTTGCCGGTCATGGCCCAAAGCACGTTGAACGCCCATCAAGACCAGCTGCGCAATCAATGGGCTGGCGACAACGGGCAATGGCAAGCCATTGGCCAATGGAGGGCCATGGTCGCCGGGGGTGGGCAACGCCTGGAAGTCGACAAGCAGAAGACGTCAGTAAGTGCAGATGGCAGAGGCTATAACGTCAATATCGGCACCAGCTACAGACCAGATGAGAACTGGCGCTTCGGGATTGCGGGCGGGTTTTATCGACAACGCCTGGAGGTTGGTGCCAATGAATCGCACTACAAACTCAACAGCTATCTGGGCAGCGTATTTGCCCAATATCAACACAACCACTGGTGGGGTGATGCTGCGCTGACCTTGGGCAGGCTGGATTACGACAGCCTCAAGCGAAAATTCGCGCTTGGCGTAGGTGAAGGCATGGAACAAGGGCAGGCCGACGGCCATCTGCGGGCATTGAGTACACGCCTGGGTTATGACATCGCACAGGCGTCAGCACTGTGGCACCTCTCCCCTTTTATCAGCGCCGATTACTCGCGGGTAGAGGTTAATCGTTATGAAGAAAAAGGGCGGCGTTCGACTGCATTGAACTACGAAGAGCAGACGCTTGTTTCAAATCGCCTTGGCGCGGGTTTGCTCGCCAGTTACCAGGCCACCCCGCAGACACTGTTGTTTGGCGAAGTTGCCCATGAACATGAGTTCCAGAACGATACCCAGCGCCTGAATATCGCACTTAACAGCCTGCCCAATAATCGCTTCAAGCTTGAAGGTTATACACCGCCCAGCAACGTTGCCCGTGTAAGCCTGGGGGTCAGCCACAAACTGACTTCCGACCTTATGCTGCGGGCGGCTTATAACGCGAGAAAGAGTGACGGGGTCATGCAACAGGGGGTGAATATCGGGGTTAGCCTGGACTTCTGATTTACCGGTTCTGCGCAGACTTGTGCAAGAGCACAAAACCTGTGGGAGCTGGCTGCCTGCGATGCAAACGATGCGGTGTTTCTGGATAACCGCAGTGATGCCATCGCGAGCAAGCCCGCTCCCACAAAGTCTGCCGCTGGCTTTAATTCTTCGGGGTTTGCTCGGCCAGGGCTACGGCACGGAACATCGCGCGGCGCTTGTTCAGTGTCTCTTCCCACTCAAGGGCCGGGACCGAGTCAGCAACAATGCCACCACCGGCCTGCACATGCAGCTCACCGTCCTTGATCACCGCAGTACGGATCGCAATCGCTGTGTCCATATTACCGTTCCAGGCGAAGTAACCCACTGCACCGCCGTATACACCGCGCTTGACCGGTTCCAACTCGTCGATGATTTCCATCGCACGGATTTTCGGGGCACCGGACAAGGTACCTGCTGGCAAAATCGCGCGCAGTGCGTCCATCGCCGTCAGCCCGCTTTTAAGCTGGCCCGTCACGTTGGACACGATATGCATCACGTTGGAGTAACGTTCGATCACCATCTTCTCGGTGAGCTTGACCGAGCCAATTTCTGATACCCGGCCCGTGTCGTTACGCCCCAGGTCGATCAGCATCAGGTGCTCGGCGATTTCCTTGTCATCACTGAGCAGGTCTTCTTCGAGCGCCAGATCGGCCTCTTCGGTTGCACCCCGTGGGCGTGTACCGGCAATCGGGCGTACGGTGATCAGGTTGTCTTCAACCCGCACCAGCACTTCCGGCGAGCTGCCCACGACATGGAAGTCGCCGAAGTTGAAGAAGTACATATACGGTGTCGGGTTGAAGCAGCGCAGCGCACGATACAAATCGATCGGTGCGGCCTTGAAGTCGATGGACATGCGCTGTGACGGCACCACTTGCATGCAGTCGCCAGCGAGGATGTAGTCCTTGATGGTGTCGACGGCTTTTTCGTAGTCATTCTGCGTGAAGCTGGAGCGGAACACCGGATCAGCTGCCTGCTGCGCCGTAAAATCCAGGCCGCGACGCGGGGTAATGGGTTGGCGCAGCTGTTCAAGCAGCGCTTCAAGGCGGGCCTGGCCCTCTTCATAGGCGTCAGGCTGTGCCGGGTCAACCAGCACAATGGCGTGCATCTTGCCGGCCAGGTTGTCGAATACCACGACAGCGTCCGACACCATCAGCAGAATATCCGGCACCCCCAGTGGATCAGGGTTCGGGCATTTACCCAGACGCTTTTCCACATACCGCACGCAGTCATAACCGAAATACCCCACCAGGCCACCGTTGAAGCGCGGCAGGCCGGCAATGGTCGGCACGTTGTAACGGGCCTTGAACTCTTCGACAAACGTCAGCGGATCATCGGATTCGAGGGACTCGATCTCGACACCATCATGGGTCACGCGCACCTGGTGCTCATGCACACGCAGAACGGTGCGGCACGGCAAACCGATGATCGAATAACGGCCCCACTTCTCACCGCCTTGCACCGACTCCAGCAAATAGGAGTTGGGCTGGTCGGCCAGCTTCAGATAAATCGACAGCGGTGTATCGAAGTCGGCCAGGGTTTCGCGTGCAAGGGGGATACGGTTATAGCCAGCAGCGGCCAAACGCAGGAATTCTTCGCGGATCATGAGGTGCCTCGTGGTCTGAGGGTAAAACGGTCAGGTATGCAAACATGCCGACTAAGCGGCCAGATTCAAGTCAGGCGCGCCAACGCCAACGGGCCAGGGCCTTGATAACTTTCATCCAGAGTTTGCGAGTGACCACCACGATGGAATCTCTTCGAGAGGGGGAATCGGAATTGCCCAACGTTATCTCAGGTGCAGACTCTAAGCAACCGGCTATCAGCTCTTGCAGGTTGCCAATCACCATATCGGGTGACTCTTCTTCAATCGGCCGACCATGGTTGTAGCCATAAGTCAGGGCGACGCAGCGCACGCCAGCAGCCTTGGCCGCCAGCACGTCATTGCGCGAGTCGCCGACAAACATTGATTGTGCGGGAGTGGCGCCCGCCATTTTCATCACAAACAACAGCGCGGCAGGGTCAGGCTTTTTCTGCGGCAGGGTATCGCCGCCAATGATCCAGCGGAAAAACCGCCCCAGTTTCAGCTCATCCAGCAGGGGCGCGACAAAGCGCTCCGGCTTGTTGGTGATCAGGGCCATTTCAACGCCCTGCTTTTGCAGCCACTTGAGGCTTTCGCGTACGCCGGGGTAGACCTTGGTGTGTGCATGGCCGCCATCGTAGGCCTGCATGAAAATCTCCAGGGCCTGTTCGGCTTCGGCGTCATCAACGCCGCTGCCGTCCATATTGCCGGCCAGGGCGCGCCGCACCAGCATGGGCGCGCCGTTACCGATCCACAACCGCACGTTTTCAATCCCGGCGGGCGGACGACCCAGCTTGAGCAGCATGGTCTCCACGGCAACAGCCAAATCCGGTACCGAATCAATCAGGGTGCCATCCAGATCGAACATCACCAGTTTTGGCAGCTGCCCCTGGAGTAGCTGCTCAAAGCGGCTCATGGGCGGGCCAACGCAAGCTCGGCACGCATTTTTTGAATGACTTCTTCGTAGTTTGGCGTGTTGAAAATCGCGGAACCGGCGACAAAGGTGTCGGCACCGGCTTCGGCGATTTCACGGATATTGCCGACGTTTACACCACCGTCGATTTCCAGGCGAATCTCGCGGCCGGAGGCATCGATCAGCGCACGGGCCTCACGCAGTTTATCCAGGGTGCCGGGGATGAATTTCTGCCCGCCAAAGCCCGGGTTGACGCTCATCAGCAAGATCATGTCGACCTTGTCCATCACGTACTTGAGCACATCCAGCGGAGTGGCCGGGTTGAACACCAGACCTGCCTTGCAGCCGCCTTCGCGGATCAGTTGCAGGGAGCGGTCGATGTGCTGGGTGGCCTCGGGGTGGAACGTGATGTAGGTAGCGCCGGCCTCGATAAAGTCGCCGATGATCCGGTCAACCGGGCTGACCATCAGATGGGCATCGATGGGCGCAGTGATGCCGTACTTGCGCAAGGCAGCGCAGACCATCGGGCCGATGGTCAGGTTGGGTACGTAATGATTGTCCATGACATCGAAGTGAACGATATCAGCACCCGCGGCGAGTACGTTGTCCACTTCTTCGCCAAGACGGGCGAAATCGGCGGAAAGAATCGATGGGGCAATAGCGAAGGGCTGCATGACGCACCTTTTAGTGGGCTAAACACGGTGGCGCGCATTGTATACCGCCCACCGTGACGCGCACACCATCCCTGCGGCCGCTCCGCGCCCGATCGCAGCCTTCGGCAGCGACTACAAAATCGGATACAAAACCTGTAGTCGCTGCCGAAGGCTGCGAAAAGGGCCGAAGGACCTTCCAGCAATATCTCGCCAACAATGCAGCCCGCTATTCGGTCGAATGGCATCTAGCCTAGAAAAAACATCACAGAAAAGGCAAAGGAATGCCCAGATCCTATGGTAGTAAACAACTATTAAAAGGCCGCTACTCCGAACCTGGCCGCATCTACCTGCTCACCACCGTCACCGACCAGCGGCGCCCCGTATTCAGCGACTTTCATCTGGGCCGTCTGCTGGTCAACCAGCTCCGACACGCCCACGACGAAGGCATCGTCAATTCAATTGCCTGGGTGGTGATGCCTGATCACTGCCATTGGCTAGTTGAATTACGCAACAAAACGCTGGGGGAATTGATGTGCCGCATAAAGTCGCGCAGCTGCGTAGCCGTCAATCTGGCCACCCGCTCCACAACCCGACTATGGCAAAAAGGCTATTACGACCGGGCCTTGCGCAAGGAGGATGACCTTAAAGCCGCTGCCCGCTACCTCATCAAAAACCCGATCCGCGCACAAATAACCACCCGGATCGGCGATTACCCCCTCTGGGATGCCTGCTGGGTCTAGACCTGCGCCGTACGCATTTTCTCGCTGCGCCCGCGCAACCACTCAAGCGTCAACAGCAACACCACCGAAAAGGCGATCAGCAAGGTCGCCGCTGCAGCGATGGTCGGGCTGAGGTTTTCGCGGATGCCGCTGAACATCTGCCGTGGCAGGGTTGCTTGCTCTGGCCCGGCCAGAAACAGAGTGACCACTACTTCATCAAAAGATGTGGCAAAGGCAAACAGCGCCCCCGAAATCACCCCCGGTGCAATCAGCGGCAAGGTCACCCGACGAAATGCGGTCAAGGGCGAAGCCCCCAGACTGGCAGCAGCCCGCACCAGGTTGTGGTTGAAACCCTGCAAAGTTGCCGACACCGTGATGATCACAAAGGGCACGCCCAATACCGCATGCACCACAATCAGCGAGAAGTAACTGTTGCCCAGGCCCAGCGGCGCAAAAAACAGATAGCTGGCCACACCGATAATCACCACAGGTACCACCATCGGTGAAATCACCAGCGCCATCACCAGCGCCTTGCCGGGGAAGTCGCCACGGGTCAAGCCAATTGCCGCCAGTGTGCCAAACACCATCGCCAGCACCGTGGCCGCCGGGGCCACGATCACGCTGTTTTTCAGGGCACGCATCCACTCTGCCGAAGCAAAGAAGTCCTGGTACCAGTGAAGCGAAAAGCCCTGCAGCGGATACACCAGAAAACTACCCGAGTTGAACGACAGCGGAATAATCACCAGCACCGGCAATATCAAGAACAACAGGATCAGCCCGCAAAGAATGCGCAAGCTGTAGAACCAGACCCGCTCAACGGGTGACATGTATGGGCTCAGCATGGCGTTCTCCTTAACTCAAACGCAGGCGGCTAGCGCCGACCAGCCAGTTGTACATCAGGTACAGCACTACGGTAGCCAGCAGCAGCAAGCCGCCCAACGCTGTCGCCATGCCCCAGTTGATGCTGGTGTTGGTGTAAAACGCCACAAAGTAGCTGACCATCTGGTCGTTCGGGCTGCCAAGCAATGCCGGGGTGATGTAGTAACCAATGGCAATAATGAACACCAGCAAGCAACCCGCCCCGACACCGGCATAAGTTTGTGGGAAGTACACCCGCCAGAAGCTGGCAAACGGATGACAGCCCAGTGAGATCGCGGCACGCATATAGGTGGGCGATATGCCTTTCATCACGCTGTAGATCGGCAGAATCATAAATGGCAACAGGATATGCACCATCGCGATGTACACCCCGGTGCGGTTGAACACCAGTTCCAGCGGCTTGTCGATCAGCCCCATGTTGATCAGCGCGCTATTGATCAGGCCTCCTGATTGCAGCAGTACAATCCAGGAAGCGACCCGCACCAGCACCGAGGTCCAGAACGGCAGCAGCACCAGAATCATCAACAGGTTGCTTTGCCGGGTTGGCAGGTTAGCCAGCAAATACGCCAGCGGGTAGGCCAGTACCAGGCAAATGCAGGTGATCACAAAGCCCATCCAGAAGGTACGGGCGAAGATATCCAGATAGATCGACTGATCAGGCGTGGCCTGGGCGATTTCACCCAGATCGTCGATACGGTGATCCACAGCCGCCAGCAGGTAAAACGGGGTCACGCTGGAGCTGTTGCGCTTGATCGCCTGCCAGTACGCCGGGTCGCCCCAACGCTCATCAATGCTTTCCATGCCATCTTTGTACGACTCAGGGGCCGCCTTGAACGGCAGCGCCTTGGCGGTTTTCATCAGCAGGCTGCGATAGCCGGCCAGTTCCATATTCAGACGCTTGGACAAGTCGCCCAAGACTTGATTCTTGCGGGCTTCGGCCAGGTCTTCACTCAGGGCCTGATACACAGGTTCCGCCGGCAAGCCCTTGCCATCCCAGCTCTGCACGGCAACCACAGTGCGCGGTAAGCCCTCGACGACTTCCGGGTTGCCGACGCTCTTGTAGAGAAGAGCCGCAATCGGTACCAGAAACACCAGCAGCAAAAAGATCACCAGGGGGGCAATCAACGCCTGCGCCTTCCAGCGGTTGACCCGCTCGGCATGCGCCAGGCGCTTTTTCAAGGTGGGGCTGGAGACCTCGTTCAGGGGAACGGTGACGGCCATGGCGAACTCCGAAAATCTTTAAACGATGGCGGCGCAGCCCGATGGGCCGCACCGCATGTCAGCGCTGCTTACTTGGCAGCCCAGGCGTTGAAGCGTTGTTCCAGTTGCTCGCCGTTATCAGCCCAGAAGCTGACGTCGATCTGTACCTGGTTGACGATGTTTTGCGGGGCAGTCGGCATGTCTGCCTGTACGGCTTCAGGCAGCAATGGCATGGCTTCCTTGTTGGCCGGGCCGTAGGCAATGTTTTGCGAGTAGACACTCTGCTGTTGTGGCAACAGGGTGAAGGCCATGAACTTCTTGGCCGCATCGGCCTTGGCTTTGCCGAGACCTTTTGGGATGGCCCATGCATCGAAATCGTAGATACCGCCGTTCCAGACGATTTTCAGATTGCTTTCTTTTTGCACGGCAGCAATGCGACCGTTATAGGCCGAGCTCATTACCACGTCACCCGAGGCCAGGTACTGAGGCGGCTGGGCGCCTGCTTCCCACCATTGAATGCTTGGCTTGAGTTCATCGAGCTTTTTGAAGGCGCGGTTCTGGCCATCTTTGCTGGCCAGTACGGTGTAGACATCCTTCGGGGCCACCCCGTCAGCCATCAACGCGAATTCGAGTGTGTACTTCGCACCCTTGCGCAGCCCGCGTTTGCCCGGGAAGGTCTTGGTGTCCCAGAAATCCG
This sequence comes from Pseudomonas sp. B414, assembly GCF_055408445.1. NCBI lineage: Bacteria > Pseudomonadati > Pseudomonadota > Gammaproteobacteria > Pseudomonadales > Pseudomonadaceae > Pseudomonas > Pseudomonas sp. B414. The sequence goes on from NZ_JBUZTQ010000001.1 coordinate 25,000, forward strand.
CCCAGCTGGTCGGCGCGGTTTTCAGCTTGTCGGCGTTATAGGCCAGCACGGTGGACCAAACAAAGAAACCGGCCCCGCAGGACTGGATCGCGCCTTTGACGTACTGCTCAGGGTTGCCAAACAGCGCCGGGTCCAGCGGTTCGAACATATCCTCGTCGCAACCACGGGACAGTTCCGGGGATTCCACTTCTACCAGATCCCAAGAGATGCTTTTGGTATCAACCATGGCTTTGATCTTGGCCATTTCACCGTTGTACTCGCCGGCGATGATCTTGCCGTCGCCCTTGGCTTCCCAGGGTGCATAAAAGGCTTTGACCTGTGCGGCCTTGTTTGCGCCGCCAAACGACACCACGGTCAGATCGGTTGCAGCCAGTGCATTGGCCGCGAACATCAGGCCCAGACTTATGGCCGTGAACTTGAAGGATGTATGCATTGTTGTTCTCCACTGTGCAGGGTTGGTGAAGCCGGGGCGATCAATTCGCCTCTAAGAGAGGGTCCAGCGCACGTACATGTTCGACCTGCCAGCCCAATGGCACGACGTCACCGACGGCCAGGGTGGGGTCCAGCTCGGCAATCGGCTGTTTCACAAAGAAATCATTCATGCCGCACACTTCCAGGCGTACCCGGACGTGGTCGCCCAGGTAGATAAACTCTTCAACCCGGCCCGAAAACCGATTGGCGCACGATTCGCTGGAGCCATTGAGGCTGACGCGTTCGGGGCGAATTGACAGGGTCACCGGGTCACCCGTGCGGCCGACATTCACCGCCAGCGCCTGGACCTTTTCGCCCCGGCTCAGTTCGACCACGCAGCGGTCGCCGTCCTGACTGTGCAGGCGGCCATTGAGGCGGTTGTTTTCGCCAATAAAGTTGGCCACAAAGGTGTTTTTCGGCTCTTCATAGAGCATGCGCGGCGGGGCGATCTGCTGGATTTCACCTTGATGGAACACGGCAACACGATCGGACATGGTCAGGGCTTCACCCTGGTCATGGGTCACATAGACCACAGTCACGCCCAGGCGCTGGTGCAAGTGTTTGATTTCCATCTGCATATGTTCACGCAGCTGTTTGTCCAGTGCGCCCAGGGGTTCGTCCATCAGCACCAGTTGCGGCTCGAACACCAGCGCCCGGGCCAGTGCCACACGCTGTTGCTGGCCGCCGGACAACTGGGCCGGGTAGCGCTGGGCGAAAGCATCTAGCTGCACCATGCTCAGTACCCGCTTGACCCGTTCACTGATATCGGTGCGGTTGAGGCCGCGCACCGACAGCGGGAAGCCGAGGTTTTCGGCCACGGTCATGTGCGGGAACAACGCATAGTTCTGAAACACCATGCCAATATCACGCTTGTGCGGTGGCACGTTATTGATCGAGCGCCCGGCCAGCTGGATTTCACCGGCGGTAGGCGTCTCGAAACCGGCCAGCATCATCAGGCTGGTGGTTTTGCCCGAACCGGATGGCCCGAGCAAGGTCAGGAACTCGCCTTTGCGAATCTCCAGGTTGAGATCCTTGACGATCAGGTTTTCGCCGTCGTAGCTTTTTTGCACGCCACGAAAGCTGACCAGAATTTCATCCACCCCAGCGCTTGCACCGACCTCACTCATAACCACACCTTTTGTTTTGGACTGCCATGGCCCCACACTAAAGAATAGGTCAGTACACAGAAATCAGCGGGCAAGAGAGATTGACATCAGAGGGTTGGAAGGGCTTGGGTAGGGGGTGCCCTACAGGGATGTCGTGATTGGGATGGTAAAGCACAGGCTACCCAGCAGACCGGTAACGTCCATGTGAAAAGCTGTCGCAAACAGGCATGTTGTAAATTTCAAGGGCAGCAATAAACCTGTGGGAGCAGGCCAGGTTGTTGTGTACACCACGACTACAACAACTTGTGCTCCATCGCATATTTCACCAACTCCGCCAGCGAAGTGATGTTGAGCTTTTGCATCAGTCGCGCCTTATGAGTGCTGATAGTCTTGCTGCTCAGCGCCAGCTGCTGGGCAATATCATTGACGTTATCACCCTGGGCCAGGCGCTTGAACACCGAGAATTCACGCTCGGACAGCAAGGCATGCAAGGGCCGCGAATCGGTCAGGCCAACCTCGAATACCATGCGGTCCGCCAGGTCCGGGTCGATATAGCGCCCGCCCGCCGCAACCTTGCGAATAGCCATCAGCAAAAGCGCCGGGTCGCTGTCTTTGGTGGCATAACCCGCAGCGCCGAACTTCAGCGCGCGCGCCGCCATTTGCGCTTCGTCGTGCATCGACAACACCAGAATCGCCGGTGGATTATTCAGCGCACGGATCCGCGGGATTGCTTCCAGACCATTGACCCCTGGCATGGAGATATCCAGCAACACTACTTCGCACGGTACATGGCGCAGAGTTTCCAGCAACTGCTCGCCATTACTGGCCTCCCCCACCACCAGCAGGTCCTTGGCCAGGCCGATCAATTGCTTGATCCCTTCACGCACGATGGTGTGGTCTTCCGCTACCAGTACACGAATCACAAGCATTTCCTCATCAACTTTTCTCAACCAAAGGCACGCGTACCGTCAGGGTCGTTCCCTCCCCCGGAGTACTGTGCAAAGACAACGTACCGCCCAACATCAATACCCGCTCGCGCATCCCCACCACGCCGAAGGAAACAGGCCGATCTCTACCCGGCTCAAAACCCTGGCCGTCATCACTGATGCTCAGGCACAGTTCCTTGCCCTCCACACTCAAGGTCAGCTCTACCGTATGCGCATGGGCATGGCGCATCACATTGGTCAGGGCCTCTTGCAGAATGCGGAACAACCCCACTTCCATGGCCGCACCCAAAGGCGGCAAGTATTCCGGGACCTGTACGAGACAGGGAATACTCGTACGCGCTTCAAAACGTCTGGCCTGCCATTCGATGGCCGAGCTGATACCAGCATCCAGAATCGGCGGGCGTAATGACGTGGCGACATCACGTACCAGTTGAAAGAGCTGGGCAATCAGTTTTTTCATGCTGTTAAGCCGCTCATGCAACCCCGGATCCAGCTGCGCATAGGCCAGCTCGCACATCGAGGTTTCCAACTTGAGCACCGTCAGCATCTGCCCTAGCTCATCATGAACTTCGCGGGCGATGCGCGCCTTCTCTTCTTCACGCACGCTCTCAAGGTGCGCCGACAATTCGCGCAACTGACCACGGGAGCGGTCGAGTTCGAGTTCAATACGTTTACTTTCGCTGATATCCCAGACAATGCCGTCCCACACCACGGTGCCATCATCCAGGCGGCGGGTAATCGCCTTGATTTCAGCCCAACGCTGCTGGCCTTGGCGGGTCAGGATCCGACCCTGCCATGACCAGTCGCTGTCGCTATCCAGCGCCAAATCCTGCACCCGATGGTAATCCGCCTTGTCATCGGGATGCACCAGGCTACGCAAGCCCACTTCGCGCAGACGTAACGTAGCCGGGGAAAACCCCGCCAGGCTTTCGCTGCCCTCGCTGATGTAAGGAAAGTCCAGCTCACCGGTCAGCAGCGAACGCTCCAGACGAAACACCAGTCCCGGCACGTTGGCGGCAATACCCTGCAAGCGTGCATCGCTTTCTTGCAAGGCGGCCTGCACCCGGTGCCGCTCGGTGATGTCATTGAGGTAAACGACCAGGTATTCCGCTGTTTGAAAGCGCAGGAAGCTCAAGGTCACATCCGCAGGAAACTCACTGCCATCGGCGCGCACGCAGAGGGTTTCACTGCGATGTACGCCCTCTTTGCGATTACGTGCGCGTCGCCACATGTTCAGCCAGCGGTCCATATTCAGGCCCGGCTCGAAATCACTTAGCGGACGGTCCAGCACAGTGCCCGGCTGGTAACCAAGCATGTCTTCGGCCGCACGGTTAGCGTAGCGCACATGGCTGTCCCAATTGACCCACAGAATGCCCACCGGGCTTTGGTCGATGGAAAACTGGCTCAGGCGCAAGGCCTCTGCACTGGCGGTACGCAACACGAGATCTTCCCGGGCATTGAGCAAGGCCCGCTCCAGACTCGTTTGCTGGCGACGCTGCCACACCACAATGGCCATGCTGGCCAGCAGCAACGCACCAATCAGCAAACTCAGGTTCTGCCAAAAGCCGGGGGACGGGCCGAGGTGCGGGTACTTGGGTTGCAGCCAGCGGCTGTGAAGTTGCTCCATGTCTCGAGCCGGAATCGCATGCAGGCCGCGCTCGACAATACCGGCCAATTCAGGCCAGTCACGGCGCGTCGCAACCCGCAGCAACTGCGGCAAGCCGACATCACCCACCACCGCCAACTCGGCAAACTCGGGCTCGGCAGACAAGCGACTGAGCTGGGCTTCATCGATCACTGCATACGTGGCTTGCTGACTGAGCAACAGCTGCAAGGCCTGCCGCTCCAGCGGCACACCCTGCAAATTGAGGCCGGGGTAACTGCTGCGTAAAAAATCGGCCGTGGCACTGGGCATGCGCACCGCGACCCGGTTCTGGCTATCAATATTTTCCAGATCCACCGAGCCGGTGCCATTACGCACGCCCACCAGCAACTGTGGCACCCGCATATAAGGATCGGAAAACTGCCACTGGCGCAAACCGGTCGGAGTTTGGGTCAGCCCCGGAACCAGGTCTATTTCTCCGGCACGGGCGGCCTGTTCGAGTTGCGCCAAATCAGGATAGTTACGCCAGATCAGTTCAACGTCGAGCGCCTGCGCCAGCCACTTCATCAACTCGACATTGGCCCCGGATAACTGCTGCAAGCGCTGATCGAATTTGGCATAGGGTGCCTGCAACACCAGCCCCACCCGCAGTTCTTTATGCCGGGTCAGCCATTGCTGTTGCTCGGCCGACAGTTGAGCCGCAGGCACAGCAGCGGCATGCCCCATCAAGGGCAGCCAGAGCCAGCCGATAATCCACAGATAGCAAAAACGTCTCATCTAAACGCTCACACCCTGACAAATACTGATCAACCCATTACGCTGCCGGGACTACTTCTGGCCTGGAATAACCGATGTTTTCTTATCGTCTGGCACTGCCGGCCTTGTGCCTGTCGCTGATGTTGCCGCTCGCCCTGCCAGTATTTGCCGCCGAAACCGAGGCCAAGCCACCTGTGCGCGAGCCTCTGCCAGAGCGCAGCCAGGAAGATGCGGCCGCACTTGAGCGACAACTGCCGCACCATGAGCAACAACAACTGCAAGCGCCCAACGACAGTTTTCTCGCCCTGTGGAAACCCGCCAACAGCAGCGACCCCAACGGTGCGGTGATTATCATCCCCGGAGCCGGTGAAACCGCTGACTGGCCACTGACCGTTGGCCCTCTGCGCAACAAGCTGCCGGACGCCAACTGGGCGAGCCTGAGCCTGAGCTTGCCGGACATGCAAAGCGAAGCCAGCCAGGCGCGGGAAGCTGAACCAGAAAAACCTCCTGCAACAATTGCGACAGACAGTAGCAGCAAAGCGGCCAGCACCACAGCCAAACCCATCGAGCAGGCAGCCAGTGCCGGCACCGAGAGCACAGAAGGCGAAACCGCTCAAAGCGGGCAAGATCTGGACAAGGTCGATGCCGAACGCATCTTCGCCCGCATTGATGCGGCCATTGCCTTTGCCCAGCACCAGAACATGCGCAGCATTGTCCTGCTCGGCCACGGCTCCGGGGCCTATTGGGCATCGCGCTATATCAGTACCAAGCACCCGGCCCAGATCCAGAAGCTGATCATGGTGTCTGCCCGCAAACCCGTGCTGGCAGAACCGGACTTGAGCCAGTTGACCCCGGCCCTTAACGTTGCCTTGCTGGATATCTTCTTTAAGGATCAGCCATGGGCCCGCGAAGCCGCCCTGCAAAGATTACAGGCCAGCAAGCGGGCTAACGGTTCGAATTTCAAACAGGTGGGATTGTTCGCCACCCCGGGTAACCGGGATGGCGAGCAGGAGCAATTGTTCCGCCGGGTGCGTGGCTGGCTCAGCCCGCAGCCTGTGGATAAGTAAACGAGGCTAAAACCCGAGCCGTTCACGGATCAAGGCGTAGGCCTGATGCAATTCGCGGGTTTTTTCCGTGGCTTCACGTACCTGCGCAGGGCTGGCTCCGGTACCTGCAACCTTGTCCGGGTGATGACGACTGAGCAAACGTCGATAGGCACGCTTGATCTGCGCCGGATCACTGGTGGCGGTAACCCCCAACAAGATCAGCGACTGCTGATAAGTGCCGCCACGGGTCGCCACAGGTTTTCTCTGGGCGTCATTTTCGCCGCCCAACGCCAGTACCTGTTGCCGGTTCCAACCCAGCCAGCCACCCCACAGCACAATCAACTCACGCTCCTGGGGCGCAACCCGGCCATCGGCCAGGATCATCCGCCAACAGGCGCGCAATACGCCTTCTGCCGCATGGGGCTGGGCCTTGAGCCGCTGCAGATAACCACGTAGCGAATCAGTGCCGGACTTGCCGCGATTGAACGCGGCAATGGCACGCTGTTGCGCTGCGGCTTGCATATCGAGCTGACGCATTTCCAGCCGCGCCTGTTCGATATGCTTGTCCACGACCTGGCCGCCGCTTTTGGCCAGGCGGCCGAGCAGGACAAATAACAGTTCATCATTGCGCAGCACCGGCCGCGCGCCAAGACGCTCAAGCAAGTGGGCCCAACTGTGCAGTTGCAAGCGCCGGTCCAGCGCCTGCCCCAATAAAGCACCAAGCATGGCCCCCGGAATACTGGCAATAAAAAAGCCGGCTCCGGCTCCGATCAGAGTCCCTGGCCACAACATGCTAGCGGGCGCCCTTGATCAACGCCTCGACCTCAGCCAAGCGCTCATGGGTACCCACGTCCACCCAATGTCCCTGCAAACGTTCACCTGTCACTTGCCCTGCGGCCATGGCCTTGCGTAATAGCGGCGCCAGCTTGAATGCACCCGCCGTGCAACCCTTGAACAGCACGGGGTGGAGCACGGCGATACCGCTGTAGGTCAGCGTATCGGCCCCCGGCACGCCATCTTGAACCTGCCCGTCGTTCAGGCTGAAGTCCCCGCTCGTGTGGTGCGCCGGGTTATCTACGAGTACTAGATGAACCAGCCCGGCCAACGGTTTACGCAAGGCAGCAAAGTCGTAATCGGTCCAGATATCACCGTTCACCACTGCAAAAGGGCCATCGCCCAGCAACGGCAAGGCTTTGAAAATCCCGCCACCGGTCTCCAGCGGCTCGCCTTCCGGGGAGTACTGGATGCTGACACCAAAGCGCGAACCGTCGCCCAGGTAGTCTTCAATTTGCTGACCCAGCCAGGCGTGGTTGATCACGATGTCGGTAAAACCCGCCGCTGCCAGTGCCCGCAAGTGGTACTCGATCAGCGGCACGCCGCCAGCGCGAACCAATGGCTTCGGCGTGTGCAGGGTCAGCGGTCGCATGCGCTCGCCTTTACCGGCCGCCAGAATCATCGCCTTCATGCATCGGCCTCGCTGGTCAACCCCAGGCTGGCGAACAATTCACCCAGCTCTGCCAGCTCGGGGCGCCGTGCCAGTACTGCTTCTATATAAGAGAAGAAACGCGGCACATCGGCCAGATAGCGCGGTTTGCCATCACGGTGGCAAATACGCGAAAAAATGCCGATCACTTTCAAATGCCGCTGCACACCCATCAGGTCGCTGGCGCGCAGGAACTCTTCAAAGTCGCGTTGCACCGGGATGCCCAATGGCAGCGCCAGCTTCCAGTAATCCAGTAGCCAGGCACGCACACGCTCTTCGGGCCAGCTAAGAAAGGCATCCTTGAACAGGCAGGTGATGTCGTAAGTTACCGGGCCATAAACCGCGTCCTGGAAATCCAGGACACCGGGGTTGGGAATGCTGAGCATCAGGTTGCGTGGCATAAAGTCGCGGTGCACCAGCACCTTGGGCTGGGCCAGCGCACTGTCGATCAGCAATGCGCTGACCCGCTGCCAGGCCCCCAGTTGCTGTTCATTGAAATCAACGCCCAGGTGAGCGCGCACGTACCACTCGGGGAACAGTTCAAGCTCGCGGCGCAACAAGGCCACGTCGTAGCTGGGCAAAGGCTCGGTCATCGGCAGTTGCTGGAAGGCCAGCAAGGCTTCGATCGCATCCTTGAACAACTCATCGGCGTTGCTGCTGTTGATCACGTCAAGAAAGGTTTTATTGCCCAGATCGTTGAGCAAAAGAAAGCCGCGATCGAGGTCCTGAGCATAAATTTTCGGTACGTTAATCAGGCAAGTACGTAAAAAATCAGCAATTTCGACGAAAGGTCGGCAGTTTTCCTGGGGCGGCGGCGCATCCATCACGACAAAACTGCGGCCCTCGCCTTCCCAGCGAAAATAGCGCCGAAAACTCGCATCGCTACTGGCAGCAGTCAGCGTGGCCGGGGGCACAGCACCCCAACCCTCATTCGCGAACAAGGTTGCCAACTGTTCATCCAGCCAAACTTTCAGGTGTTGCAGGCGTACATCTTGGTCAGGCATTACAAGGGTCTCCGACGGCGCTAGCCGTCAAGCGGGTCATGCTTTATTATCCAGAATCTTTTCCAGACCATCGATAGGCGTGCGGTCCCCCACCGCGGGCTGATGGCACGCAGGAAGCCCGGACTAATAAGATGGCATTGAAATCCCCCGCGTTTCGTAGAAAATTTCCGTTGCTGGTAACCGGCAGTTTGCTGGCCATGCAACCTTTCGCCACGCCGTTCGCGTTTGCTGAGGAGCAGTATGACTGTTCCGTGTCGGCTACGGGAGGCTGGGATTGCGCACCAAAAACCAATGTGGCGCAACTGCCACCGCGCCCTGCGCATGGCGACGGGTCTGTGGGTGCCAGCGGTGAAACCAGCGTGCAAGCTGAAAAAGCTCCGCTGGTTACCGAGGCCAAAGGCCGTGGGCTCAAAGCCCGCAGTGACGACTACAGCCACCTCGACTGGGTGCCGCGTGACAAGCTGACCGCTGCCCAGTTGGCCGAAACCGGCCCGTACTGCTCCGGTTCGTACGTAGAGCCTATCCGTCCGGGCATGAACGACCCCACCAACAAAAGCGACGCGCCGACCTTTATCGGTGCCAAAGCCTCCCGCTATGAGCAGGAAGAGCAGGTAGCGACGCTGGCCGGTGACGTGGTCATGCGCCAGGGCAGCATGCAGATTGAAGCCGACGAAGCCAGCCTGTATCAGGCTGAAAGCCGTGGCGAGCTCAACGGCAAGGTGCGCCTGCGTGACAACGGTGCGCTGATCGTCGGCGACCACGCCGATGTCCAGCTGGACACTGGTGCCGCCAAGGTCGACAACGCTGAATACGTGCTGCACAAGTCGCGTATTCGCGGCAGTGCGCTGTACGCCAAGCGTGCCGAAGACTCGATCATCCGCCTCAAGGACGGTACGTACACCACGTGCGAACCGAGCAGCAATGCCTGGCAGCTCAAGGGCAACAACATCACGTTGAACCCGGCCACCGGTTTCGGTACGGCGACCAACGTGACGCTGCGGGTCAAGGACATTCCGATCTTCTACACCCCGTACATCTACTTCCCGATCGATGATCGCCGTCAGTCCGGTTTCCTGCCGCCGTCCTTCAGCAGCAGCACCGACACCGGCTTTATGCTCGTGACCCCGTACTACTTCAACCTGGCACCCAACTACGATGCCACGTTGTACCCGCGCTACATGACCAAACGCGGCCTGTTGATGGAAGGCGAGTTCCGCTACCTGACCGAGTCCAGCGAAGGTCAGTTCGGTGCTGCGTACCTCAACGACGACAACGACGACCGCAAGCGCCAGACCGACTACACCGACAAGCGCTACATGCTCAACTGGCAGCACAAGGGTGGTCTGGACTCCCGTGTACTGACCGAAGTCGACTACACCAAGATCAGCGATCCGTATTACTTCCAGGACCTGGAAAGTGACCAGATCGGTGTGGAAAGCCGTGATTATCTGAACCAGCAGGGCGCCGTCAGCTACCGTGGCGATGACTACACTGCTCGCCTGAACGCGCAGGCCTATCAACTGGCCACTGTTACTCAGATCACGCCTTACAACATGCTGCCGCAGCTCACCCTCAACGGTATGCTGCCACAGCACCCGAGCGGCTTGAACTTCGCCTATAACACCGAGCTGGTCCGCTTCGACCGTAGCCTTGAAAACGGCAGTTACACCAACGAAGACGGCACAGTGGCGCCTCGCCTTGACAACAACGTTGCAGGTCTGGCCCGCGCCAACGGTACACGCATGAACCTTGCACCAAGTGTCAGCCTGCCGCTGAACTGGAGCTATGGTTTCCTGACGCCATCCCTTAAATACATGTACACCCAGTATGATCTGGATCTGGATGGCACCGGCAAGACACAGCTGGTCAATGCCGGCGGCAAGTTCGACAGCACTGTCAGCCGTAGCGTGCCTATCGCCAGCGTCGACAGTGGCCTGTACTTCGACCGCAACACCAACTGGTTTGGCACCAACTATCGCCAGACCCTGGAACCGCGTGCGTTCTATCTGTATGTGCCGGAAAAAAATCAGGATGACATCCCGATTTTCGACACCAGCGAAAGCACCTTCAGCTACTCCTCGCTGTGGCGTGACAACCGCTTCACCGGCACCGACCGCGTCGGCGACGAGAACAAGCTGTCGCTGGGCCTGACCAGTCGCCTGATCGAAGACAATGGCTTTGAGCGTCAGCGCATCAGCGTGGGCCAGGCGTACTACTTCAAGGACCGCAAGGTTCAATTGCCTGGCATTGATGCAGATCGTGCAGACGCAACGTCCAACGTGTCTCCGTATGCTCTGGAATACGCCTATCGCTTCAACCGCGACTGGCGTGCAACCGCCGACTACAACTGGGATCCGGACAGCCACAGCCCGCGTTCAGGCAGTGCATTCATGCACTACCAGCCTGAAGACAACCCGAACAAGGTTGTTAACGTCGGCTACCGCTATCGCAACGACCAGGTTCGCTACGACCAGTACACCGGCAAGTGGACCGTGGGCGGCGGCGACTACCTGTCTCCGGGGCAACCTGGCTATATCAAGGACTACTACAAGATCCAGCAGCACGACTTCTCGGTTATCTGGCCGATCGTGCCGCAATGGAACGCCATCAGCCGCTGGCAGTACGACTACAACCGCAACCGTACCCTGGAAGCCTTCGGTGGCTTCGAGTATGACAACTGCTGCTGGAAGCTTCGTCTGATCAGCCGTTATTGGGTATCCAACGACGAGTACACCCAAGAAGCCCCTCAAAATGAGAAGGGCGACCATGGTCTCTTCCTCCAAGTTGTGCTGAAAGGTCTCGGTGGCGTTGTTGGCACCAAAGTAGAGAGCTTCCTCGACAAAGGCATCCAAGGTTATCGTGAACGTGAAGATCAAGCTTTCTGAGTGTCTGCGCCCGCTAATGCTGGGCGCGTTGTTCCTGGGTACTGCAGCCAGCGCTGCAGTACAGCCCCTGGATAAAGTGGTGGCCATCGTCGACAACGACGTGATCATGCAGAGCCAACTGGACCAGCGTGTCCACGAAGTTCAGCAAACCATTGCCAAGCGTGGCCAGGGCGTACCGCCTGCCAGCGTTCTGGATCAGCAAGTGCTTGAGCGCCTGATCGTCGAAAACCTGCAACTGCAGATCGGCGAGCGCTCGGGCATCCGCATCACGGATGAAGAGCTGAACCAGGCCATCGGCACCATCGCCCAGCGCAACGGCATGTCCATCGAGCAGTTCCGTCAGGCCCTGGCCCACGACGGCCTGTCTTATGAAGATGCCCGCGAGCAGGTGCGTCGCGAGATGATCATCAGCCGTGTGCGTCAACGTCGCGTGGCCGAGCGCATTCAGGTAACGGATCAGGAAGTGAAGAACTTCCTGGCCTCGGACCTGGGCAAAATGCAGCTGTCCGAAGAGTACAATCTGGCCAATATCCTGATCCCAACGCCTGAGAGCGCAAGCTCGGACGCCATCCAGAATGCTGCAAAGCAAGCTGAAGACGTCTACAACAAGCTTAAGCAAGGCGCGGACTTCGCACAGATGGCCATCGCCCGCTCCGGCAGCGACACGGCACTGGAAGGCGGGGACATGGGCTGGCGTAAAGCTGCTCAACTGCCACCCCCTTTCGACCGCATGCTCAGCGAAATGCCTGTAGGTGATGTAACACCTCCGGTACGTACGCCTGGCGGCTTTATCATCCTCAAGCTGAATGCGAAGCGTGGCGGTGGATCAGTGGTGGTGGACGAAGTACATGTCCGTCATATCCTGATCAAACCAAGCGAAATTCGTACTGAAGCGCAAACCAAAGAGCTGGCAAGCAAAATTTACGACCGCATCACGTCGGGCGAAGACTTTGCCACCCTGGCCAAGACTTATTCGGAAGACCCGGGTTCTGCCCTTAACGGCGGTGACCTGAACTGGGTTGACCCGAATTCGCTGGTACCCGAGTTCCGCGAAGCCATGGCCGATACTCCGCAAGGCGTACTGTCCAAGCCGTTCAAGACCCAATACGGCTGGCACGTTCTGGAAGTCCTTGGCCGTCGCGCCACCGACAGCACCACCCAGGCCCGTGAACAGCAGGCACAGAACGCACTGCGTAACCGCAAGTACGATGAAGAGCTGCAAAGCTGGCTGCGTCAGATCCGCGACGAAGCCTATGTAGAAATCAAACTGCCTGGCGCTAACGGTACCGATAGCGCAGATCAGGCCACGCAGTGAAAACACAGCGTTTTGCACTGACACCCGGTGAACCGGCAGGTATAGGTCCAGACCTGTGCCTGCTGCTCGCTTCGCAACACCAGCCACACCCCCTGATTGCCATTACCAGCCGCGACCTGCTCCTTGAGCGGGCCGCGCAGCTGGGCGTGGCTGTCAGCCTGCTACCGGTCGAGCCTGGCAACTGGCCCGAGCAACCGGCTCCAGCAGGCAGTTTGTACGTGTGGGACACGCCACTGAAAGCAACTGTCACTGCCGGTACGCTGGACAAGGCCAATGCAGCCTTTGTGCTGCAAACCCTGACCCGCGCCGCGCAAGGCTGCGTCAATGGTGACTTTGCCGGGATGATTACCGCGCCGGTACACAAAGGCGTGATCAACGAAGCGGGCATCCCGTTCTCCGGACACACCGAATTCCTCGCCGACCTGACCCAAACCCCGCAGGTCGTGATGATGCTTGCCACCCGCGGACTGCGCGTGGCACTGGTCACCACCCACCTGCCCCTGCGTCAGGTCAGCGATGCAATCACCCCCGAGCGGCTGATGCGGGTTACCCGTATCCTGCACGCCGACCTGCAACAAAAATTCGGCATCGCCCAACCGCGTATCCTGGTCTGCGGGCTCAACCCCCATGCTGGTGAAGGCGGGCATCTGGGCCATGAAGAAATAGACATCATCGAACCAACCCTGGAGCTTCTGCGCAGCGAGGGCATGGACCTGCGTGGCCCGCTGCCTGCCGACACTCTGTTTACCCCCAAATATCTGGAACACTGCGACGCAGTGCTGGCGATGTACCATGACCAAGGCCTGCCCGTACTCAAGTACAAGGGCTTTGGCGCCGCGGTCAACATCACCCTGGGCCTGCCGATTATCCGCACCTCTGTCGACCACGGCACCGCCCTGGATCTGGCGGGCAGCGGCAAGATCGATACCGGCAGCCTGCAAGTCGCGCTGGAAACCGCCTACCAGATGGCCGAGACCCGTATATGAACGAGCAATACCAACACAAGGCGCGCAAGCGCTTTGGCCAGAACTTCCTGCACGATGCCGGTGTTATTGACCGCATCCTGCGCGCCATCAACGCCAAGACTGAAGATCGCCTGCTGGAAATCGGCCCGGGCCAGGGCGCCCTGACCGAAGGCATCCTCAACAGCGGTGGCCAGCTTGACGTCGTGGAACTCGACAAAGACCTGATCCCGATCCTCAATCGCCAGTTTGCAGGCATGAGCAACTTCAACCTGCACCAGGGCGATGCGCTTAAGTTTGACTTCAAAAGCCTCAACGCTGCACCGCGCACCTTGCGCGTGGTCGGTAACCTGCCGTACAACATCTCCACGCCGCTGATTTTTCACCTGCTGAAAAACGCCGAGCTGATCCGCGACATGCACTTCATGCTGCAAAAAGAAGTGGTAGAGCGCATGGCGGCCGGCCCTGGCGGTGGCGACTGGGGTCGTCTGTCGATCATGGTTCAGTACCACTGCCGCGTCGAACACCTGTTCAACGTAGGCCCGGGTGCATTCAACCCGCCGCCAAAAGTTGATTCGGCGATTGTCCGCCTGGTACCGCACGAAGTGCTGCCACACCCGGCCAAAGACCATCGCCTGCTTGAGCGCGTGGTTCGAGAAGCCTTCAATCAGCGTCGCAAAACCCTGCGCAACACCCTCAAAGCCTTGCTCAGCAATGCTGAAATCGAAGCCGCCGGCGTCGATGGCAGCAAGCGCCCCGAGCAACTCGACCTGGCCGCCTTTGTGCGCCTGGCCGACAAACTCAGCGAACAACCGGTCGTAGCGCCCGCTGCCGACTGATCGCCGAGAAAAATCGGGTACCCGGCCAGACACCACATCTGGCCTAGTACCCGTTGTTTGGCCTAGACTCAGGCATCAGTTTTATCCCGAACTGTGTCTTCGCTTTCAAGTAAGGCCTCTCGCATGCACGATCCCCGCTATCTGGTCGACGTCAGCGTCGTCACACGTTACCTGCCAGACCAATCGCAGCCCGAACATCAGCGCTTTGCCTTTGCCTATACCATCACGGTGCGCAACAACGGCTCCGTGCCTGCACAACTGCTGTCCCGGCACTGGGTAATCACCGACGGCGATGGTCATGTTGAAGAAGTCCGTGGCGCCGGTGTTGTAGGGCTGCAGCCGAAGATTGATCCCGGCAGCGAGCACATCTACAGCAGTGGTTCGGTTATCACGACCAAAGTCGGCACCATGCAGGGCAGCTACCTGATGCATGCCGAGGACGGCCATGAGTTCAAAGCCATCATTGCGCCCTTCCGTCTTGCGGTCCCCGGAGCCCTGCACTGATGGCGGTGTATGCCGTTGGCGACCTGCAAGGTTGCCTCAAACCGCTCAAACGCCTGCTCGAACGCGTAGCCTTCGATCCCGCTAAAGACAAACTGTGGCTGGTGGGTGACCTGGTCAACCGCGGCCCGGAGTCGCTGGAAACCTTGCGCTTTTTGTACCGTATGCGTGAATCACTGGTCTGTGTACTGGGCAACCATGACCTGCACCTGCTCGCAGCAGGCCGCAATATCGAACGTCTGAAAAAAGGCGACACCCTGCGTGAAATCCTCCAGGCCCCCGATTGCGATGAACTGCTGAGCTGGCTGCGCCAGCAATTACTGCTGCATTACGATGCCGAGCGCAATATCGCACTGGTGCATGCGGGCATACCGCCACAGTGGACGCTGAAAAAAGCGCTCAAATGTGCCAGCGAAGTTGAACAGGCCTTGCGCGATGACAACCTTATCGGCCCCTACCTTGACGGCATGTACGGCAACGATCCGGCCAAGTGGGACAACGAACTCACGGGTGTCACCCGCCTAAGGGTTATTACCAACTATTTCACCCGGATGCGGTTTTGCACCCGGGATGGCAAACTCGACCTCAAGAGCAAAGAGGGCATAGGCAGCGCACCGCCCGGCTACGCGCCATGGTTCAGTTATAAAGAGCGCAAAACCCAGGGCCTGAAGATCATCTTCGGCCATTGGGCGGCACTGGAAGGCAACTGCAAGGAGCCCGGCATCTACGCACTCGATACCGGCTGTGTCTGGGGCGGGGCCATGACCCTGCTCAATGTCGACACCGGCCAGCGCCTGCTCTGCGACTGCGACGACCCGGCACTTGCTGCGCCCGCCAGTGCCCTGCAAACCACCCCACCTTCCCAACCCTTGGGCGCCGGCTAACCGCGCCCGTTGTCAGGCCACAGGAATCTCCCATGACCGAATTCAAACGTATCCCGCCAGAACAGGCCCAAGCCCTGCGCGAACAAGGCGCTGTCGTTGTTGATGTGCGCGACCCGCAGGCCTTCGCCGCCAGCCATATCAGCGGCGCGAAGCACCTGGACAATCACTCGCTGCACGACTTTATCGCCAACGCCGATCTCGATGCCCCGCTGATCGTGGCCTGCTACCACGGCAATTCCAGCCAAAGTGCTGCCGCCTATCTGGTAGGCCAGGGCTTTAGCGAGGTCTACAGCCTCGATGGCGGCTTCGAGTTGTGGCGTGCAACTTACCCGGACGAAACCGCCCAAAGCGCCGACGAATAATATTTTTATAAGCCCCAGCCCCCGTGATCAAAGGGCTGGCGGGCCGCCTGACCAACGGTCAGGCGCAACATTTCACGCATCCACCCTTGACCTCCCGGATTACCAACTATCCTTTACCTCAGGCCATCCAAATCTGGGGAGAGCCGGTACACCGGCGAATGGATCATCGGTAGTAACTTCAAGGGTTTAGCCACCTTGATGGTGTCCTGGGGGGTACACAGCAGCTGAAATGCTGCTGCATGCCAGCACTCGAACTGACCGATCTATCGCCGACTCCACGTATCGAGCGAGGTGACGTCATGAGTATTTTTAGCCACTTCCAACAACGCTTTGAATCCACACGCCAGGAAGAGCTCACGCTCCAGGAATATCTTGAGCTGTGCAAGCAAGATAAAAGCACTTATGCCTCTGCCGCTGAACGGCTACTGCTGGCCATTGGTGAACCGGAACTACTGGACACCTCAAACGACTCTAGACTGTCGCGCATCTTCTCCAACAAGGTGATTCGTCGTTATCCGGCCTTTGAAGACTTCCACGGAATGGAAGAATGCATCGACCAGATCGTCTCCTACTTCCGCCATGCTGCGCAGGGCCTGGAAGAGAAGAAACAAATCCTCTACCTGCTGGGCCCGGTCGGGGGCGGCAAGTCTTCCCTTGCCGAAAAACTGAAACAGCTGATTGAAAAAGTGCCCTTCTATGCGATCAAGGGCTCGCCGGTTTTCGAGTCGCCTTTGGGCCTGTTCAACGCCACCGAAGATGGCGCGATCCTCGAAGAAGACTTTGGCATCCCGAAACGCTACCTGAGCACCATCATGTCGCCGTGGGCGACCAAACGCCTGGCCGAGTTTGGCGGTGATATCAGCCAGTTCCGCGTGGTGAAACTCTATCCATCGATCCTCAACCAGATCGGTGTTGCCAAAACCGAACCCGGTGACGAAAACAACCAGGACATTTCGGCACTCGTCGGCAAGGTCGATATCCGGAAACTGGAAGAGTTCCCGCAGAACGACGCCGACGCCTACAGCTACTCGGGCGCCCTGTGCCGTTCCAACCAGGGCCTGATGGAATTCGTGGAGATGTTCAAGGCGCCGATCAAGGTGCTGCACCCACTGCTGACTGCCACCCAGGAAGGTAACTACAACAGTACCGAAGGCCTGGGGGCGATTCCGTTTACCGGCATCCTGCTGGCCCACTCCAACGAGTCGGAATGGCACACCTTCCGCAACAACAAGAACAACGAAGCGTTTATCGACCGGATCTACATCGTCAAAGTACCGTACTGCCTGCGCGTCAGTGACGAAGTAAAAATTTACGACAAACTGCTGTTCAACAGCTCGCTGGCCAAAGCCCATTGCGCGCCTGACACTCTGAAAATGCTGGCCCAGTTCACCGTGCTGTCACGCCTCAAAGAGCCGGAAAACTCCAACATTTATTCCAAGATGCGGGTCTATGACGGCGAGAACCTCAAGGACACCGATCCGAAAGCCAAGTCCATCCAGGAATACCGCGACAACGCCGGCGTCGACGAAGGCATGAACGGCCTTTCGACCCGCTTTGCGTTCAAGATCCTGTCCAAGGTGTTCAACTTCGACCCGCACGAAATTGCTGCCAACCCGGTACACCTGCTCTACGTACTGGAACAGCAGATCGAGCAGGAACAGTTCCAGGCTGAAACCCGTGAGCGCTACCTGCGCTTCCTCAAGGAATACCTGGCGCCACGCTACATCGAGTTTATCGGCAAGGAAATCCAGACCGCTTACTTGGAGTCCTACAGCGAATACGGGCAAAACATCTTCGATCGCTACGTGCTCTACGCCGACTTCTGGATTCAGGATCAGGAATATCGAGACCCGGAAACCGGCGAAATCCTCAACCGTGTGGCCCTCAACGAGGAGCTGGAAAAAATCGAGAAGCCGGCCGGCATCAGCAACCCGAAAGATTTCCGCAACGAAATCGTCAACTTCGTATTGCGTGCCCGCGCCAACAACAACGGCAAAAACCCGACCTGGCTCAGCTACGAGAAGCTGCGGGTGGTGATCGAGAAAAAAATGTTCTCCAACACCGAAGACCTGCTGCCGGTTATCAGCTTCAACGCCAAGGCGAGCAAAGAGGACCAACAAAAACACAACGACTTTGTTACTCGAATGGTCGAACGTGGCTATACCGACAAACAAGTACGGCTGCTCTCCGAGTGGTACCTGCGGGTCCGCAAGTCGCAGTGAGGCAGTTGTAAGCCTCAAGCCTCAAGCTGCAAGAAAAGGCATGGGCAATTGCCTGGACTTGCAGCTTGCAGCTCACAACTTGAAGCTGCCCGGAGGGCCTAATGAGCTATGTGATCGACCGACGCCTCAATGGCAAGAACAAGAGCACGGTAAACCGTCAGCGTTTTCTGCGGCGCTACCGTGACCACATCAAAAAGGCCGTAGAAGAGGCCGTGGGCCGCCGTTCCATTACGGATATGGAACATGGCGAGCAAATCAGCATCCCTGGCCGCGATATCGACGAGCCGGTGTTGCACCATGGGCGTGGTGGCAAACAAACCGTGGTTCACCCCGGCAACAAGGAGTTCACCAGCGGCGAACATATCCCCCGCCCTCAAGGCGGTGGAGGCGGTGGCGGCGGGCCTGGCAAAGCGGGCAATTCCGGCGAAGGCATGGATGAGTTCGTCTTCCAGATTACCCAGGAAGAATTCCTCGAATTCATGTTCGAAGACCTAGAACTGCCCAACCTGGTCAAACGCAACCTGACCGGTACCGACACCTTCAAAACCGTACGCGCCGGTATCAGCAACGAGGGCAACCCGTCCCGCATCAACATCATTCGCACCTTGCGTTCGGCTCACGCACGCCGCATCGCCCTGTCCGGCAGCAGCCGGGCAAAACTGCGCGAAGCCAAAGCTGAACTGGAGCGGTTAAAGCGCGAAGAGCCGGACAACTTCGGCGATATCAAGGCCATTGAAGCCGAAATCGAAAAACTCAGCGCCCGCATTCACCGGGTGCCGTTCCTCGACACCTTCGACCTCAAGTACAACCTGCTGATCAAGCAGCCCAACCCCAGCTCCAAAGCCGTCATGTTCTGCCTGATGGACGTTTCAGGCTCCATGACCCAAGCCACCAAGGATATTGCCAAGCGCTTTTTTATCCTGCTGTACCTGTTCCTGAAACGGAACTACGACAAGATTGACGTGGTATTTATTCGCCATCACACCAGCGCACGGGAGGTGGATGAAGAGGAGTTTTTCTATTCCCGGGAAACCGGCGGCACCATCGTCTCCAGCGCACTCAAGCTGATGCAGGAGATCATGGCTGAACGCTACCCTACCAACGAGTGGAATATCTACGCTGCGCAAGCCTCTGACGGCGACAACTGGAACGACGACTCACCCATCTGCCGCGACATTCTGATCAACCAGATCATGCCATTCGTGCAGTACTACACTTATGTAGAGATCACTCCGCGCGAACACCAGGCGCTCTGGTACGAGTACGAACGCATCAGCGAGGCGTTTTCCGACACCTTCGCCCAACAGCAACTGGTCTCGGCCGGCGATATTTATCCGGTCTTCCGTGAACTCTTCCAGCGCAGGTTAGTGACATGACCGCCAAAGAGAATAAGCGCCAACCCATCTCCACCGGCTCAGAGTGGACCTTTGACCTTATCCAGGCTTACGACCGCGAAATCGGTCGCCTGGCAGGCCGCTATGCGCTGGACACTTACCCCAACCAGATTGAAGTCATTACCGCAGAGCAAATGATGGATGCGTACGCCTCAGTAGGTATGCCTTTGGGGTATCACCACTGGTCCTACGGCAAACACTTCCTTAGTACAGAGAAATCCTACACCAGGGGCCAGATGGGGCTGGCCTATGAAATCGTTATCAACTCAGACCCGTGCATTGCCTATCTGATGGAAGAAAACACCATCTGCATGCAAGCCTTGGTGGTGGCCCATGCCTGCTATGGCCATAACAGCTTCTTCAAGGGCAACTACCTGTTCCGCACCTGGACCGATGCCAGTTCGATCATCGATTATCTGGTATTCGCCAAGCAGTACATCATGCAATGCGAGGAGCGCCACGGCATCGACGCGGTGGAAGACCTGCTCGACTCTTGCCACGCCTTGATGAACTACGGCGTGGACCGTTACAAACGACCTGATCCGATTTCAGCCGAAGAGGAGCGCCGTCGGCAAAAGGAACGCGAAGAGCACCTGCAAAAGCAGATCAACGACCTGTGGCGCACCATCCCCAAAAGTGCGGACAAACTCAGCGAGAAGGACAACGCGCGCTTCCCCGAGGAACCCCAGGAAAACATTCTCTACTTCCTGGAAAAACACGCGCCCCTGCTGGAGCCCTGGCAGCGCGAAGTGGTGCGCATCGTGCGCAAGATAGCCCAGTACTTTTACCCACAACGGCAAACGCAGGTGATGAACGAGGGGTGGGCAACTTTCTGGCACTACACCCTGATGAATGACCTCTACGACGAAGGCCTGGTGACCGAGGGCTTTATGATGGAGTTCCTCATTTCCCACACCAGCGTGGTGTTCCAGCCCGGCTTTGACAGCCCCTACTACAGCGGCATCAACCCCTACGCGCTGGGGTTTGCGATGTATTGCGACATCCGGCGCATTTGCGAACATCCAACCGACGAGGATCGTTACTGGTTCCCGGACCTGGCAGGCAGCGACTGGCTATCGAGCATCAAATTCGCCATGAGCAGCTTCAAGGACGAGAGCTTTATCCTGCAGTACCTTTCACCCAAGGTGATCCGTGACCTGAAGTTGTTCAGCATTATGGACGACGATCAAAAAGACGACCTGCTGGTACCCGCCATACATGACGAAAACGGGTATAGGATCATTCGTGAAACCCTGGCCGCGCAGTACAACCTTGGCAATCGCGAGCCCAATATCCAGATCTGGAGCATCGACCGCCGGGGCGACCGTTCACTGACCCTGCGCCATCAACAACATGACCGCAAACCCCTGGGCGATTCAACCGACGAGGTTCTCAAGCACCTGCACCGTTTGTGGGGCTTCGACATCCACCTGGAAACACTGCAAGGCGACCAAGTCATGAAAGTCCACCATGTTCCGCCAAAAGGCGACCATGGTGACTATGACCGTGGTCGCCTGGATATGGGAGCCATTCACCTGTAACACGAGCCTCCGCTAACGCGGCACACGCGCTATCCTGTCGCGCTAACGGAGGTTTTTATGAAGATTTATAAAGTTGGCGGTGCTGTACGTGATCGCCTGCTGGGCAAGCCTGTCAGCGATATCGACCGGGTAGTGGTGGGCGCTACGGCCGAACAAATGCAGGCTTTGGGTTATCGCCCTGTGGGCTCGGATTTCCCGGTATTCCTGCACCCAAAAACCGGTGAGGAATATGCGTTGGCGCGGACCGAACGCAAAAGCGGTCACGGTTATGGCGGCTTTGTCTTTCATGCCAGCCCCGACGTCACCCTCGAAGAAGACCTGATCCGTCGCGACCTGACCATCAATGCCATGGCCGAGGACGATGCCGGTAACGTGACTGACCCCTACAACGGCCAGCGTGATCTTGAAGCACGTATTTTGCGCCACGTTTCCCCCGCTTTCGCCGAAGATCCACTCAGGGTACTGCGTGTGGCCCGGTTTGCTGCTCGCTACGCCAACCTCGGTTTCAGCATCGCGCCCGAGACTCTGGAGTTGATGCGTCAACTGTCCCACTCAGGCGAGCTGCAAGCCTTGACCCCGGAGCGCTGCTGGAAAGAAATTTCCCGTGCCCTGATGGAAGATCAGCCACAAGTCTTTATTCAAGTACTGCGCAACTGTGACGCGCTTGAAGTACTGCTGCCTGAGGTCAACGCCCTGTTTGGCGTGCCACAGCCCCCCGCGCATCACCCCGAAATCGACAGCGGCGAGCATACCCTCAGCGTGCTGGAGCAATCGGCACAGCACAAGCAACCACTGACGGTTCGCTGGGCTTGTTTGCTGCACGACCTGGGTAAGGGGCTTACGCCGGAGAAAGACTGGCCACGGCACATTGCCCACGAACATAGAGGGCTGCGACTGATCAAAGCGGTCAATGATCGCTACAAGGTACCGAGGGACTGCCAGGAACTGGCATTGCTGGTGGGCGAATATCACACCCACGGTCATCGCGCCCTTGAACTCAAGGCTTCGACACTGCTGGAGTTGCTGCAACGCTTTGACGTGTACCGTCGGCCGCAGCGCTTCGA
This sequence comes from Pseudomonas sp. B414, assembly GCF_055408445.1. Taxonomy (NCBI): domain Bacteria; kingdom Pseudomonadati; phylum Pseudomonadota; class Gammaproteobacteria; order Pseudomonadales; family Pseudomonadaceae; genus Pseudomonas; species Pseudomonas sp. B414. The sequence continues at coordinate 47,385 of NZ_JBUZTQ010000001.1, forward strand.
GGAATTTATCGTGGCGTGCGAGATGGATGCAAAGGGGCGCCTGGGGCTGGAGAACCGTCCTTATCCACAAGCCGAATACTTGCGCGGCGCGGCGCGGGCTGCCCAGGCAGTGGCGGTGCAACCGCTGCTGGAGCAAGGCTACAAAGGCCCTGAACTGGGTGAAGCGCTGAAGCACGAACGGCTTAAGGCACTGCAAGCCTACAAGGATGCGGCAAAAGCCTGATAACGCGTTTATACACAATCGCTCTGCGCAGCTGCCGAGGAACGAAGGCTGCGCGAGTTAGCGACTACAAAGGCAAAAGCATCCAGGCGGGGGTCAACTGCTCCCCACGCCATTCAAATGCTGCAGGCGCCAGCACCTGATCGATCTGAGCCTCTGCCCACATCTGCGCCAGAGTCTTGCCCACACCCGGATGAACCTTGTCTGGCGCTATCAACGACAGCGGCCACAACACAAAAGCGTTCTTGAGAATCTCGGCACGGGGCAAGGTCAAACCGTCAAAATTACCCACCAGATCGCCAAAGAACAACACGTCGATGTCCAGCGGCAAGCCTTTACGATCTTGAGCATAACGCCCGTTATCAGCCTCGATCAGCTTCAAACGGCGACTAAGTTCAACCAGCGGCAAATCGGTTTTTGCCGATACCACTAGATTAAAAAACGGCCCGCTCTTGATACCCACCGGCTGGCTTTCAAACACCGCCGAACAGCGCATCGCCTGCAAGAATCCGCTCAGCGCCTCCAGCCCCGCCAGCAAATGCTTTTCGCGCTCGACATTGCTGCCCAGCCCGAGGTAAACCTGAGTTAGCGACATCCGCGCTCAATCTCCACGCCCACCCCTGTAGCCGCCGCAACGGCGCCAGGCTTGGTCAGTTTGAGGTGCAGCCAGGGGATATTGAACTCGCTCATCAATACCTCAGCCAGACGCTCTGCGAAGGTTTCCACCAACTGGAATTGAGCCTGCTCGGCAAATGCCTGGATGCGCGACGACACGCTCGCATAATCCAGTGCCAGCGTCAGATCATCGCCAGCCGCAGCCGGGCGGTTATCCCACGCAAAACTCAGATCAAGGCGCAGACACTGACGGATGCCACGTTCCCAGTCATAAGCACCGATTACGGTGTCAACTTCCAGGCCTTCGATAAACACTCTGTCCAAGCACTCTTCTCCGCAGCACGACAAGGGCGCAAAGCGCCGTTAGAATCAGGGCGTCCTCGCCCGGAATAGTTAGCATGTTTTGGTTACTGGCGACCCTCGCCTACCTGCTCGGCTCTCTGTCCTTCGCCATTTTGCTCAGCCGCCTGACGGGAACCCCCGACCCGCGAATGAGTGGCTCCGGCAATGCCGGCGCAACCAACATGTTGCGTCTGGCCGGCAAAAAACTTGCCGTCCTGACCTTGCTCGGCGACCTGTGCAAGGGGCTTTTGCCCGTCCTGCTGGCCAACCAACTGGATTTCTCGCTCCAGGACCAGGCCTGGATCGGCTGCTGTGCCGTCGTAGGGCACATGTACCCCGCGTACTTCCGCTTTCGCGGCGGTAAGGGCGTCGCCACGGCAGCCGGCATGCTGCTGGGGCTTTATCCGCCCGCTGCACTGCTGGCCGTCGCTGCATGGCTACTGACCTTTCAACTGACCCGTACCAGCTCGCTGGCGGCGTTGATTGCCACACCCCTCACCCTGCCATTGCTGGCCTGGCAAGAGCCTGCCGCCCTGCTGCCCATGAGCTTCCTGACAGCATTGATCGTGTGGCGCCATCGCGGCAATTTACGCGACCTGATGGCCGGGCGCGAACGGCATTTCTGAATCTGCCCCGTGAAAACCCTTCACGCTCACCCGGCCCGTGTTTTTACAAGGGCTGCAGCTGCTCCATCGGCCAGCGCGCCTGCACGCTGATCGCCAGTGTTTCATGCTGGCCAGCCTGCAAGCGCTGACAACCGGCAAACGCAATCATCGCGCCGTTGTCAGTGCAAAATTCCGGACGAGCGTAGTAAACATTGCCCTTCATCTCGCCGAGCATTTTCTCCAGCGAAACGCGTAGCGCCTTGTTCGCACTCACCCCGCCGGCAATCACCAGGCGTTTCATGCCCGCGTGCTTCAAGGCACGCTTGCACTTGATGGTCAGCGTCTCGACAACGGCCTGCTGGAATGCCAGCGAGATATCGCAGCGGGTCTGCTCAGTATCGTCGCCTGCCGCCACACAACGCTGCCAGGTGTTCAAGGCAAAGGTTTTAAGGCCGCTGAAGCTGAACTGCAGGCCCGGACGATCCGTCATGGGCCTTGGGAACACAAAGCGCCCGGCAACCCCCTGAGCGGCCAGACGGGCGATCTCAGGGCCACCCGGGTAATTAAGCCCCATCATCTTCGCGGTCTTGTCGAAGGCTTCGCCCGCCGCATCATCCAGCGTCTCGCCCAACAACTCGTATTGGCCGATACCATCCACGCGAACCAGCTGGGTATGACCACCTGATACCAACAAAGCGACGAACGGGAACTCCGGTGGCTGTTCTTCCAGCATCGGAGCCAGCAAATGGCCTTCCATGTGATGCACGCCGAGGGCCGGGATGCCCCAGGCAAATGCCAGCGCCTGAGCGCAAGAAGCCCCAACCAGCAGGGCTCCAACCAATCCCGGGCCCGCCGTGTAAGCAATCGCGTCGATTTCCGTAGGCACACAGTCGGCCTCGGCCAGCACCTGACGAATCAGGGGCAGCATTCGCTTGACGTGATCTCTGGATGCCAGCTCCGGCACCACACCGCCATAAGCGCGGTGCAGGTCGATCTGACTGAACAATGCATCGGCCAAAAGCCCGCGCTCACTGTCGTATAGCGCGACGCCGGTTTCGTCGCAGGAGGTTTCTAATCCCAGTACTAGCATGGGTTTACGCCTTGTAGAGGCTAAATTCGAAGGCGCGCATAATAGTCGCCACTCCCGCGCCCGGCCAGCGGTTTTCGATCAGAGGCTTTGCATTCCGGGCGATGAGGGGTTAACATCCGCAACCCTTAAAAACCGACGTCTTTCAACGCGATTTTTGCCTTGAGACGTTGACCCCGGTAATGAATGAAGGTAGCTCTGGATGCCAGCCGTCAAAGTAAAAGAGAACGAACCCTTCGACGTAGCTCTGCGTCGTTTCAAGCGCTCCTGCGAAAAAGCCGGTGTTCTGGCTGAAGTTCGCAGCCGCGAATTTTACGAGAAGCCGACTTCCGAGCGTAAGCGCAAAGCAGCAGCTGCTGTTAAGCGTCACGCGAAGAAAGTTCAGCGCGAGCAGCGCCGCGCCGTTCGTCTGTACTAATACACAGACGTTCGTTGCACGCTTCTGCCAAGCCCGGCCTAAAGCCGGGCCGTAGGCAGTTGTTGCAAGTTACATGCTTTATCGTCAAGGCCGCAGATGCGACCGCGACAAGCGTTACATCACGTCAGACCTGGCCTAATAGCCAGCGGTGCACGTCTTTACTGACGAGCCTTCCAAGGCTACCGACGAGCACACCTCTCTGATTTTCCCTAAAGACGATCAGCCCAAGGCACCTCTCCAGTGCCTGCTTATGAGCTATCCGAGACCAGCCATTGGTCAGTGCCGGACTCAGAGCGTGACATTTATCGAGCCCATCAACTCTTATTAACATGAGTAGAGCGGATTTCGACAGATACACTTCCCCGACATAATTGAGCAGACGCCCCATGATCGAGCAGAGCCTTCGCCTGCACGCATGATGACCAGCCATTTATCCGGACCCTTTTCTGCGCAGTGATGACGAGAACGCCATGGCCGGGTTAATCCCCCAGAGCTTTATTGACGACCTTCTGAACCGTACCGATATCGTCGATGTCGTCAGCTCGCGCGTGCAAATGAAGAAAGCCGGCAAGAACTACACTGCCTGCTGCCCCTTCCACAAAGAAAAAACCCCGTCCTTCAGCGTAAGCCCCGACAAACAGTTCTATTACTGCTTTGGCTGCGGCGCTGGCGGCAACGCTCTCGGCTTTATCATGGACCACGACAACCTGGACTTCCCCCAGGCTGTCGAAGAACTGGCCAAAGCCGCCGGCATGGAGATCCCGCGAGAAGAAAGCGGTCGCCCACATAAACCGCGGCAACCGACTGACTCTCCGCTTTACCCGCTCCTGACTGCAGCTGCTGACTTTTATCGCCAGGCCCTAAAAAGCCACCCTCAGCGCAAGGCAGCCGTGGACTACCTGAAGGGCCGAGGCCTGACCGGCGAAATCGCCCGCGACTTCGGCCTGGGGTTCGCCCCGCCAGGCTGGGACAACCTCTACAAGCACTTGAGCAGCGATACGCTCCAGCAAAAAGCCATGATCGATGCCGGCCTGCTGGTGGAAAACGCCGAGACCGGCAAGCGCTACGACCGTTTTCGCGATCGCGTCATGTTTCCGATCCGCGACAGCCGTGGCCGCATCATTGCCTTTGGTGGCAGGGTGCTGGGCGACGACAAACCCAAATACCTGAACTCCCCGGAAACCCCGGTCTTTCATAAAGGCCAGGAACTGTACGGACTGTTCGAAGCGCGCAAATTCAATCGCAGCCTCGACGAAATCATCGTGGTTGAAGGTTATATGGACGTCATCGCCCTGGCCCAGCAAGGCTTGCGCAATGCCGTTGCCACGCTGGGTACCGCTACCAGCGAAGAGCACATGAAGCGCCTGTTTCGCGTGGTGCCCAGCGTCCTGTTCTGTTTTGACGGCGACCAGGCAGGCCGCAATGCCGCCTGGCGCGCACTTGAAGCTACCCTGCCCTGCTTGCAGGATGGTCGCCGTGCGCGCTTCCTGTTTTTGCCCGAAGGTGAAGACCCGGACACCCTGGTGCGCTCCGAAGGCACTGACGCCTTCAAGGCGCGCATCAACCAGCATGCCCAGCCGCTGGCCGATTACTTCTTCCAGCAACTCACCGAAGAAGCCGACCCGCGCTCGCTTGAAGGCAAGGCCCATATGGCCACGCTGGCAGCACCGCTGATCGACAAGGTCCCGGGTGCCAACCTGCGCACCCTGATGCGTCAGCGCCTGAGCGAAATTACCGGCCTCACCAGCGAAACGGTCAGCCAACTGGCGCAAAGCGCCCCGACCAAGCCCCAGACACAACCGACTTATGACCCGGGCATCGATTACGATGCCATGCCTGACTACAGCGACTTCCAGCAACCGGACATGTACATCCCGCAACAGGAATGGACACCGAAAAAGCCTGGCGCTGGCGGCAAGAAATGGGAAAACAAGCCATGGGACAAAAAGGGCAAGCGTGGCGGCGAACGCGAGCAGGCCTGGATCCCCGTCGGCGTTGAACCGCCCACGCTGACCGCGCTGCGTACCCTGCTGCACCACCCGCAACTGGCTAAAAAAGTCGAAGACGCCGGGCACTTTGCAGCAGAAGACCAGACTAATAATCAGCTATTGATTGCTCTGGTAGAGGCCGTACAAAAAAATCCTAAGCTAAGCTCTATCCAGTTACTGTCCCGCTGGCACGGCACTGAACAGGGCCGTCTGCTGCAAAGACTGCTGGAAAAGGAATGGCTAATTGATGCCGACAACCTTGAACAACAGTTTTTCGACACCATAACTAGCCTGTCAGCTCGCCAACGCGAGCGAAATCTAGAGCAACTTCTTCGAAAAGCACGTCAAGGCGAGCTAACCGACGAGGAAAAAAATCAGTTACGCGACCTTTTAAGTCGCAATAATCCCGCATCAAACCCGACCTCAACTGGCGCGTGAGGTCATAGCTAAGGTATAATCCTCGGCTTGTTTTTTGCCCGCCAAGACCTTCAGTGGATAGGGTGTTATGTCCGGAAAAGCGCAACAGCAGTCTCGTATCAAAGAGTTGATCACCCTCGGCCGTGAGCAGAAGTATCTGACTTACGCAGAGGTCAACGACCACCTGCCCGAAGATATTTCAGATCCGGAGCAAGTGGAAGACATCATCCGCATGATTAATGACATGGGGATCCCCGTACACGAGAGTGCTCCGGATGCGGACGCCCTTATGTTGGCCGATGCCGACACCGACGAAGCAGCGGCTGAAGAAGCGGCTGCAGCGTTGGCGGCGGTCGAAACCGACATTGGTCGTACTACCGACCCAGTACGCATGTATATGCGTGAAATGGGCACGGTAGAACTGCTGACACGTGAAGGCGAAATTGAAATCGCCAAGCGTATCGAAGAAGGCATCCGTGAAGTGATGGGCGCAATTGCGCACTTCCCTGGCACGGTTGACCATATTCTCTCCGAGTACACTCGCGTCACCACCGAAGGTGGTCGCCTGTCCGACGTTCTGAGCGGTTATATCGACCCGGACGACGGCATTGCGCCTCCTGCAGCCGAAGTGCCGCCTCCTGTCGATCCCAAGGTGAAAGCCGAAGGTGATGACGAAGAGGACGATAAGGAAGAAGCTGCCGAAGAAGAGGAAGAGGTCGAAAGCGGCCCCGATCCGATCATCGCGGCTCAGCGCTTTGGCGCTGTTTCCGATCAGATGGAAATCGCTCGCAAGGCTCTGAAAAAGCACGGTCGCGGCAGCAAGCAGGCAATTGCCGAGCTGGTTGCACTGGCTGAGCTGTTCATGCCGATCAAACTGGTCCCGAAGCAATTCGAAGGCCTGGTTGAACGTGTTCGCAGCGCCCTGGAGCGTCTGCGTGCCCAAGAGCGTGCCATCATGCAGCTGTGTGTACGTGATGCACGTATGCCGCGTACCGACTTCCTGCGCCTGTTCCCGGGCAACGAAGTTGACGAAAGCTGGAGCGACGCACTGGCCAAAGGCAAAAGCAAATACGCTGAAGCCATTGGTCGCCTGCAACCGGACATCATCCGTTGCCAGCAAAAGCTGTCTGCTCTTGAGGCCGAAACTGGCCTGAAGATTGCCGAGATCAAGGACATCAACCGTCGCATGTCGATCGGCGAGGCCAAGGCCCGCCGTGCGAAGAAAGAGATGGTTGAAGCCAACTTGCGTCTGGTGATCTCCATCGCCAAGAAGTACACCAACCGTGGTTTGCAGTTCCTCGACCTGATCCAGGAAGGCAACATCGGCTTGATGAAAGCGGTAGACAAGTTTGAATACCGCCGCGGCTACAAATTCTCGACTTATGCCACCTGGTGGATCCGTCAGGCGATCACTCGCTCGATCGCCGACCAGGCCCGCACCATCCGTATTCCGGTGCACATGATCGAGACGATCAACAAGCTCAACCGTATTTCCCGCCAGATGTTGCAGGAAATGGGCCGTGAACCGACCCCGGAAGAGCTGGGCGAACGCATGGAAATGCCTGAGGATAAAATCCGCAAGGTATTGAAGATCGCTAAAGAGCCGATCTCCATGGAAACCCCGATCGGTGATGACGAAGACTCCCATCTGGGTGACTTCATCGAAGACTCGACCATGCAGTCGCCAATCGATGTAGCCACTGTTGAGAGCCTTAAAGAAGCGACACGCGACGTACTCGGCGGCCTCACAGCCCGTGAAGCCAAGGTACTGCGCATGCGCTTCGGTATCGACATGAATACCGACCACACCCTTGAGGAGGTTGGTAAGCAGTTCGACGTTACCCGTGAGCGGATTCGTCAGATCGAAGCCAAGGCGTTGCGCAAGCTGCGCCACCCGACGAGAAGCGAGCATTTGCGCTCCTTCCTCGACGAGTGATAACAAAACCCCCGGCCCTGCCGGGGGTTTTGCTTTACAGCTAAAACCCTCTCTGCCCCTCCCCTCTACCACAGCCCGACTACACTGGTTGCATCCAGGTGTATTGAAGGGACGCGCATGTCACGTTTGCTGGCTACCCTGCTGTTGTCACTTGTCGTTTGGACCTCAGGTGCCAATGCCCTGACACTCACCAACGAAGAACAACAGTGGCTAAAAAACCATCCTGAATTGCTTCTGGGGATTGATACCACATGGCCGCCTTTTGAGTTCCTCAACCAGGAAGGCCAATACACAGGCCTGGCCGCCGACTACATACATCTGATCACCAAACGGTTAGGCATAACTGTCAAACAGGTTTCGGCTGCTAGCTGGGGCGAAATACTGGAGCAGACCAAAGATGGCAAGCTCGACTGGCTACCTGGTGTCATGTCGACTCCCGAGCGCCAAAAGCGCCTGGCATTTACCCGGCCATATCTGGACTTCCCCATTGTCATCCTCGCCCACAAGGGCGGCGCTGCCCCCAAGAACATCAAAGAACTCTATGGCCTCAGGGTTGGCGTGATCGAAAACTACGCCCCTCACGAATTGCTGCGCACTCAACACCCCGATCTGAATATCGTCGCGCTGCCCAACGTCAGCTCTGCGTTACAAGCCCTGGCCACGGACCAGATAGATGCCATGGTGGGTGATCTGGCCTCCAGCGTATGGAGCCTGCGCCAGCTGAAGCTCGACGGTCTGTATGTCAGTGGCGAAACCCCTTATCGCTTTCAACTGGCCATGGCCGTGCCGAAAAACCAGACCGTCCTGTTAGGGCTGCTGGACAAGGTGCTGGCCGATATAAGCCCCAGTGAAACCGAACGTATTCAGCAGCGCTGGGTCGGCAATCTCAGCGACTATCACGCGCTGTGGCGCACCCTGCTGCTGTACGTACTGCCTGGTATATTGCTGCTGATCATCGTGCTGTTCGCGGTCATCCGCATCAACCGGCGCCTGAGCTCGGAAATTTCCCGGCGTACAGCCCTCGAACAAGAACTGCGCAGCAGCGAGGATCATTACAAGGGGTTGATTGAAAGCCTTTCAGCCATCGCCTGGGAAACAGGGCTGGACGACGACACCTACACCTATGTGTCCCCCCAGGCCCAGGACTTGCTCGGCTATCCGGTCTCTGACTGGCTCAAGCCGGGGTTCTGGAAGCGCGTAGTGCACCCCGAAGACCTGCCCCGAACCCTGGCCTGGCGTAAAAAAGAGATCAGTGCAGGTCATGATCACAGCTTGGACTATCGCGTGATCACCGCAGATGGCAACACCCTTTGGCTACGCGACATTGCCAGTATCACGACCCACAACCAACAAGCCGTGGTTCGCGGCCTGATGATCAATATCAGCGAAACCAAACAAACCGAAGAAGCCTTGCTCCTCTCCGAGGAAAAGTTTGCCAAGGCCTTTCATGCATCGCTGGACGGCCTTTTGCTGAGTCGTCAAAGCGATGGCCTGATCATCGAGATAAACGAAGGTTTCAGCCGCCTTATCGGCTATGACAGTGCCAGCGCCCTGTACCACTCAACGCTGGAACTGCAGCTGTGGGTCGACCCCCAGGAGCGCCGTGATCTGCTCAAGGCCCTGGAGAAAAACGGCTTTGTGCGCGACTTCACTTGCCACATCCGACACAAGGAAGGGCAAGTACGTCTCTGTGAAATATCCAGCTACCCGCTGATGATCGGTACCGACGACTGCATATTGACCATCGTTCACGACATTACCGAACGGCACCAGATGCAGGAAAAACTTCTGCAAACAGCCACCGTGTTCGAGAGTACGGCCGAAGGCATCATCTTCACCGACCCCGAGCAAAAAATCACCGCGGTCAATCGGGCCTTTACCGAAATTACCGGCTACTCCGAAAGTGAAGTACTGGGCCAGACACCGCGCATCCTGGCCTCTGGCCGACACGACAAACTGTTCTTTGCCTCCATGTGGTACCAACTATTGAGCGCTGACAACTGGCAGGGCGAAATCAGCAACCGGCGCAAAAACGGTGAGATCTATCCCAACTGGATGACCATTAGCGCCGTACGCAACAACCATGATGTGGTGACACACTTTGTCGCGGTATTTTCCGATATTTCCAGCCTCAAACTTGCCCAGGAGCGCCTTGATCACCAGGCCCACCACGACCCGCTGACCAACTTGCCCAACCGTTTACTGTTTGAAAGCCGGGTGCGCCAGATCCTCACCGATCAGCGTCGTAACGACCAATACAGCTCCGTGCTGTTTTTGGACCTTGATCGCTTCAAGAACATCAATGACAGCCTCGGACACCCTGTGGGTGATCAGTTGCTCAAAGGCATTGCCACCCGCCTGACCGAGCAACTGCGCGACATAGATACGGTCGCCCGCCTTGGCGGCGATGAATTTATCATCCTGTTACCCGGGCTCAAAGACCCGAACGATGCGCAGATGATTGCCGAAAAACTGCTGAGCAGTTTCAACGAGCCCTTTCTTACAGACGAATGCGAACTGTTTATCAGTGCCAGCATCGGCATCAGCGTCTACCCGGACGATGGCGACGACGTAGCCACCCTGATCAAAAATGCCGATATCGCGATGTACCACTCCAAACTCAAAGGGCGTAATCGCGTCGAACGCTTCAGCCACGACCTTAGCTCCGAGAGCAGTGCACGGATCCTTCTGGGGCAGGAATTGCGCCGCGCCCTGGAGCGCGGCCAAGTATCACTGCTGTACCAGCCAAAAATCCGTTTACGCGACCATACCCTGGCAGGGGCCGAAGCACTGCTGCACTGGAACCACCCTCTACTGGGAGGAATCTCACATGAGCGCTTAATTCACCTTGCTGAAGAAAATGGCATGATCATACAAATTGGTGACTGGATGCTTGAACGCGCCTGCCAGCAACTGTGCGCGTGGAATGAGCTGTACAAGCCCTTTGGCCCCATCTCAGTCAACCTTGCCAGCGCCCAGTTGCACCAGCCTGGGCTGACGGAGCACATCCAACAACTGCTCGAAACCTGCAAACTCAGACCTGAAAGCCTGAAACTGAAAATCACCGAAACCTTTATCACGGGCCAGACCGAACAAGCTTTCGAAGCCCTGCATCGGCTCAAGCAACTGGGGGTCAAACTGTCCATCGACAACTTCGGCACCGGTAACTCGTCCCTCAGCTACCTCAAGCGCTTGCCGCTGGACACCCTGAAAATCGACCCGTCATTTGTTCATGGGTTACCCGATGATACAAATGATGCCGCCATCGTGCATGCCATCATCGCGTTGGGGCACAGCATGCACTTCACCATCATTGCCGACGGCGTTGAAACCCGGGAACAACAGATATTTCTGGCACAGGCAGGTTGCGAAATGATCCAGGGCGACCTCGTCAGCCCGCCGTTGCTTCCAGAAAAATTCGCGGCTACCTTCCTTCACATGCCAATTTCAGATTTTTCGGATAGCACTACTGAGAAACCGTCGTTATAATCCGCGACCTACTGAGGGCCTATAGCTCAGTTGGTTAGAGCAGGGGACTCATAATCCCTTGGTCGTAGGTTCGAGTCCTACTGGGCCCACCATACTCAAAGCCGCGCACTGCGCGGCTTTTGTGTTTCTGGGGGTTGGGATTTGGCTTTTCAAAAATCTCCAAAAACCGGTTTCCGTCCACAACCCGTCCACAGGCCAGCCTTACAGTCCTTGTACTGTTCTCCACATTTCACAGGTTAGACAGTGAGCCTGATACCCAGCATTATCAGCTCAAATAGTGAGCCGAATAGCCTCATTAATCGGCTCACAAAAGAATAAACTCCATGACTGCCAAACACGCTCACCCCCTCCCTGGAGCCACCCTTGCCTGACACCCGCCCCCCTGCACTGGATGAAATCGACCGCCAATTGATCGCGGCCTTGCAGCTCAATGCCCGTGAAAGCGTGGCGATGCTGGCCCGGCAGTTGGGGATTGCGCGCACCACCGTGACCTCACGGCTGGCGCGGCTGGAGAAAACAGCGGTCATTACCGGCTATGGGGTTCGCCTGGGGCAGCGCCTGATTGATGGCGGCTTGCAGGCTTATGTCGGGATTACCGTACAGCCACGCTCCGGTAAGGAAGTGGTGCGCCGCTTGAGCGCAATGGCCCAGGTACAGCAGCTGTGCGCAGTCAGCGGCGAATTCGATTACGTGGCCTGGCTGCGTAGCGATTCGCCCGAGCAACTGGACCAATTGCTCGATCAGATTGGCAGCGTAGAAGGTGTCGAAAAAACCACTACCTCAATCATCCTCAGCAGCAAAGTTGATCGCGGATAAGTCATTTTGATCAACAACTTCGTCATATCGACTAAATAAAAGCCATAACGACGACAGTTTGCGTCTTATTAACGTGTTCTGCGCTCCCTATCATGGTCCCTGTCTTTTTCTATACTCAAAGTAACGCTTGAGTCGCCAGCAAGGTCAGCCATGAACAAGAATAATCGCCACCCTATCGACGGCAAAAAACCGATCACCATTTTCGGCCCGGACTTTCCGTTTGCCTTTGATGACTGGATCGAGCACCCGGCAGGTCTGGGTAGTATTCCGGCACACAAGCTGGGATCGGAGGTGGCGATTGTCGGCGCCGGCATGGCCGGCATGGTGGCGGCTTATGAGTTGATGAAGCTGGGCCTCAAACCTGTGGTGTATGAAGCCTCGAAAATGGGCGGCCGTCTGCGCTCGCAAGCCTTTGAAGGCAGCGAAGGGGTGATCGCCGAGCTGGGCGGCATGCGTTTCCCGGTGTCCTCTACGGCGTTTTACCACTATGTCGACAAGCTGGGGCTGGAGACCAAACCCTTCCCCAACCCGCTGACTCCCGCGTCGGGCAGCACGGTTATCGACCTTGAAGGCCAAACCTTCTACGCACAGAAACTGGCAGATCTGCCTGCACTGTTTCAGGAAGTGGCTGACGCCTGGGCCGATGCGCTGGAGGAAGGCTCGCGCTTTGGCGATATCCAGCAAGCCATCCGTGACCGTGATGTCCCGCGCCTGAAAGAACTGTGGAACACCTTGGTGCCACTGTGGGACGACCGCACCTTCTACGATTTCGTAGCCACGTCCAAGGCTTTCGCCAAGCTGTCATTCCAGCACCGCGAAGTGTTTGGCCAGGTTGGTTTCGGCACCGGTGGCTGGGACTCGGACTTCCCCAACTCGATGCTGGAAATCTTCCGCGTGGTGATGACCAACTGCGACGACCACCAACATCTGGTCGTCGGTGGTGTCGAACAAGTACCACTGGGAATCTGGCGCCACACCCCCGAGCGCTGCGCCCACTGGCCTGCAGGCACAAGCCTGAGTTCGCTGCACAACGGCGCCCCACGTACCGGGGTCAAAGCCATCTCTCGTGCAACTGACGGGATGTTTTCCGTTACTGACAATCTCGGCGTAGTGCGCACTCACGAAGCGATTCTGGTCACCTGCCAAAGCTGGCTGCTGACCACCCAGATCGAATGCGAAGAGTCGCTGTTCTCGCAAAAACTGTGGATGGCCCTGGACCGCACGCGCTATATGCAGTCGTCGAAAACCTTTGTCATGGTCGACCGCCCGTTCTGGAAAGATAAAGACCCGGAAACCGGCCGCGACCTGATGAGCATGACCCTCACCGACCGCCTGACCCGCGGCACTTACCTGTTCGACAACGGCGACGACAAACCGGGGGTGATTTGCCTGTCGTACTCATGGATGAGCGATGCGCTGAAAATGCTCCCGCATCCGGTGGAAAAGCGCGTGAAGCTGGCCCTCGACTCGCTGAAAAAGATCTACCCGAAGGTGGATATCGCCAGCCGTATCATCGGCGATCCGATCACTATCTCGTGGGAAGCCGACCCGCACTTCCTGGGTGCCTTCAAGGGCGCGCTGCCGGGGCATTACCGTTACAACCAGCGTATGTATGCGCACTTTATGCAGCAGGACATGCCCGGCGAACAGCGCGGTATCTTTATTGCCGGTGATGACGTGTCCTGGACTCCGGCGTGGGTCGAAGGTGCAGTGCAGACCTCATTGAACGCGGTGTGGGGCATCATGAACCACTTCGGCGGCAGCACCCACGCCGAGAACCCGGGCCCGGGCGATGTGTTCCATGAACTCGGACCGATTGCCTTGCCGGATTGACCCGAAAGTACAGCAGGAGAACCCCATGCGCGTCGCCCTATACCAATGCCCGCCCCTACCACTGGATGTCGCGGGCAATCTGCAGCGCTTGAGTGATATTGCACAGCAAACCGAAGGCGTCGACCTGCTGGTCCTGCCCGAAATGTTCCTCACCGGCTATAACATCGGCGCCCGGGCTGTAGCCGAACTCGCCCAGGCCCACGACGGCGACGCCGCACAACAGATTGCCAAACTGGCCAAAGCCACCGGCATGGCCATCGTTTACGGCTACCCCGAGTGTGGCGCAGACGGGCATATCTACAACAGCGCACAATTGATCGATGCCCACGGCAACAGCCTGTGCAATTACCGCAAGACCCATCTGTTCGGCGAGCTCGACCATTCGATGTTCAGCAAAGGCCCCGACGCATTTCCGGTCTTTGAGCTCAATGGCTGGCAACTCGGCCTGCTGATTTGCTACGACCTCGAATTCCCGGAAAACACCCGCCGCCTGGCTCTGGCCGGGGCCGAACTGATTGTGGTGCCCACCGCCAATATGGCGCCCTACGATTTTATCGCTGACGTCACCGTGCGTTGCCGTGCCTTTGAAAACCAGTGCTATGTGGCCTACGCCAACTATTGTGGGCACGAAGGCGAGATCCATTACTGCGGGCAAAGCAGCATTGCTGCGCCCAACGGCCAGCAGATTGCCCTGGCCGAACAGGACGAGACCCTGCTGGTCGCGACCTTGAAACGCCAGCAACTGGCTGATGCCAAAACCGGCAATTTCTACCTTGCAGACCGTCGCCCCGAGCTATATGGCGAGCTGAGCAAGCGCTAAATCCGCTAGCATGGACGCTTCTCTGTTCCGGAAGTGCCCATGCCTGCGCTGAACCACCCTCACACCCAACGTCTGACCCTGGAAAACGGTCTGACCCTTAGCGTGCGCCACGAGCCGCGCCTCAAGCGCTGCGCGGCCGTTTTACGGGTCGCCGCAGGCAGTCACGATGTGCCCGGCGCATGGCCGGGCCTTGCGCATTTCCTTGAACACCTGCTGTTTCTGGGCACCGAACGCTTCCCGGCCGCAGACAATCTGATGGTCTGGGTGCAGCGCCACGGCGGTCTGGTCAATGCCCGGACTTGCGAGCGGCATACCGACTTCTTTTTCGAGCTGCCTTTAAGCGCCGTAGAAGGCGGCCTTGAGCGCTTGTGCGACATGCTCGGCCACCTGCGCATGAATATGGATGAACAGCTGCGCGAACGCGAAGTGCTGCACGCCGAATTTATCGCCTGGGCCCGTGAGCCATTGGCACAGCGTGAGATAAAACTGTTCCAGCCGCTGAACCCGGGCCATCCGCTGCGGGCATTCCATGCCGGTAACAGGTACAGCCTACCCGTGCCGCGTACGAGTTTTCAGCAGGCTCTTAAAGACTTCTACCAAAGGTTCTATCAGACCGGGCAAATGACCTTGAGCCTTAGCGGCCCGCAGATGGTTCAAGAACTGATCGCCCTCGCCGAACATTGCACCAACGATCTTCGCCCCGGCGCGGCCGTGCAACAAACCTGCCCGCCGGCACTGATGACAGTCGGGCAAGCGCACTATCAACACATCAATGAACAGACCCTGAGCCTGATGTTCGCCCTGGAGCAACTGCCGCCAGAGTCGGTACCAGCCCTGGACTTTCTGTGCCACTGGATCAATGCCGACAAGGCTGGCGGCCTGCTCGCACGCTTGCGCGAGCAACAACTGATCGACAGCCTTAAAGCCAAACGCCTCTACGACTTCAATGGTCAGGCCTTATTGCAAATAGAGTTCAGTGCAGCCGGGGACATTACCCAAGACGCCAGGCAAATCCGCGACACCTTCCATGACTGGCTGGCGTTTTTCAGCGCTCAACAAGATTGGCCCGGGCTGCGTGAGGAATACCGCCTGCTGCAGCAGCGTCAGCAAGATATTAACGGCGCACTGGAACTGGCCCGCCTTGATTGTGAGCAATCTGTGCCCGGCCTGTCGGACCAGGGCATCACAGCCCTCAAGGCCATTGTGCAACAGATGCAGCCAGTGCCAGCAGCGCACCAGGCCTGGCAACTGCCTGCACCCAATCCGTTTCTGCAAACTGCGAAAGAGCCTGTGAGTGCCGGTCTGATTCGCGGCCAAACCAGCGCTCACCGTGGCTTGCGCACCTTCGCTCAAGACCGTTTGCGCAGCCGCCGCGATCTGTCCGCCATGAGTTTCAGCAGCGCAATCACAAGCCACAGCGGCGAAGCGGTGATTTACCTGCGCTGGCGCCTGCCGGCAAAGCCTGCCGACACGTTGCTGCCTGCGCTGGAAAACAGCCTGCAGTCGCTGAGGCTAGATGCCCGCCACGCCGGAGTCGAACTTTCGCTCAATGCCGTGGGCAATGACTGGCTGCTAAAACTGCAGGGCTTTCACGAACCAATGCCCGCCATTCTTGAGCACGCACTGCGCGCACTCAGCGTGCCTGCGGTTGAAAAACCAGCCAACGCGTCCTCAAGCACGACATTGATGCCGATTCGCCAACTGCTTAAACGCCTGCCTGAGTTGCGCCATTCTGACAGCGAACCAGTGATCAACGATCTGCAACACTGCTGGGACGGGGCGCGCTGGGACGGGTTGGCGGTCGGTCTGCCAGCCGCCACCCAGGCCTTGATCACCCCCGTACTGAACAAGGTGCCCGGCACTGCGCACGCACAGCTGGCGCAGCTGCCTGAGCCGGCCAGCGAGCGCCGCTGGCATACCGAGCCCTGCGACTCCAGCGAGCATGCACTGATCCTGTTTTGCCCGACCCCCGAAGCCACACTGGCTGACGAAGCCGCCTGGCGGTTGCTTGCGCAGGTGGCGCAAACTCCGTTCTACCAGCGCCTGCGGGTTGATTTGCAACTGGGTTATGCCGTGTTCAGCGGCCTGCGCCAAATCAATGGCCAAACCGGCCTGTTGTTTGGCGTGCAATCGCCCCACGCCACTACTGCACAAATCTATGAGCACATCGGTAGTTTCCTCGAAGATTTGCCGAATCGGGTCTGTGCTCTGGATGAAACATCTTTCACCCAGACCCGCGCCGCCTTGGCACAACAGTTCTCGAACGAGGCTCTGGGCGTGTCCCAGGCCAGCGAATTGTTATGGCAAGCCAAACTCGCGGGCCACCCGTCGGATTACCTCACAGCTCTCTACGCTGCCCTTATGGCGCTGGATCAAGGCACTACACTGAAAGCGGCCGAGCAGATCAGCTCACCTGCAAGTCACTGGCTGTGCTTGGCCACAAGCCCGGCAACTGAAACGTTTTATCCAGGGAGAAGCTGATAGTTACCAACCCTGCAAAGGGCTTTCTTCGACATTGGGCGTTCAAAAACTGTCAAATTTAGTAACATAGCCTCCTAAGCTTTTGAACATCTCCTTCGGGAGCTGGACTAATCAAGAGACACCCTTTTACCCACCCACTGAAGGAGTCACCTAATGGCCTGGACCAAACCTGCTTACACCGACCTGCGTATTGGCTTTGAAGTCACCATGTACTTCGCAAGCCGTTGATCCGCGCGGCCTCTTGAATAAGAGCCAAGCAGAGCAACCCAACGCCTCGGTTCGCCGGGGCGTTTTTATTTTCAGCTTCACAAGAGAACACTCCATGTTCGTCCAGATTCTAGGCTCCGCCGCAGGCGGCGGATTCCCGCAGTGGAACTGCAACTGCGTCAATTGCGCAGGTTTTCGTGACGGCAGCCTGCGCGCCACGGCCCGCACCCAGTCGTCCATTGCGATATCCGATGACGGCGTAAACTGGGTTCTGTGCAACACTTCGCCCGATATCCGCGCCCAACTGCAAGGCTTTGCTCCGATGCAACCGGGCCGGGCCCTGCGTGATACCGGGATCAGCGCGATCATCCTGATGGATAGCCAGATCGACCACACCACAGGCCTGCTGAGCCTGCGCGAAGGTTGCCCGCATGATGTGTGGTGCACCGATATGGTTCACGAAGACCTGAGCACCGGTTTTCCGCTGTTCACCATGCTCAAGCACTGGAACGGTGGCCTGAACTGGCACCGCATCGAACTTGAAGGCTCGTTCACCATCCCGGCCTGCCCCAACCTGCGTTTCAGCCCGCTGCCCTTGCGCAGTGCCGCGCCGCCGTACTCGCCGCACCGCTTCGACCCGCACCCAGGCGACAATATCGGCCTGATCGTCGAAGACCTGCGCACCGGCGGCAAACTGTTCTACGCCCCGGGCCTGGGCAAGGTGGATGCACCGTTGCTGGAAATCATGGCCGGCAGCAACTGCCTGCTGGTGGACGGCACGATGTGGGACGACGACGAAATGCAGCGCCGCGGTGTCGGTACCCGTACCGGTCGTGAGATGGGCCATTTGGCACAAAACGGCCCCGGCGGCATGCTCGAAGTGCTTGAGCAACTGCCCGAGCAGCGCAAGGTCCTTATCCATATCAACAACACCAACCCGATACTCGACGAAGACTCTGCCGAACGTGCCGAACTGGCCCGTCGGGGCGTTGAAGTAGCCTTTGATGGCATGAGTATCGAGTTGTAATGCAAAACCCTGTAGTCGCTGCCGAAGGCTGCGAAGGGTTGCGGAGCAACCCGTTTTCTTCAAAACACTGCGATCCCCATCGCAGCCTGCGGCAGCGACTACAAGAACAACTCTTGCGGAGGCACCCGATGACCCAAGCCCCACTCTCCACCGCCGAATTCGAGGCCGCCCTGCGTGCCAAAGGCGCCTACTACCACATCTACCACCCTTACCAGGTAGCCATGTACGAAGGCCGTGCGACCCGCGAGCAGATTCAGGGCTGGGTCGCCAACCGCTACTACTACCAGGTCAATATCCCGCTTAAAGACGCCGCCATCCTCGCCAACTGCCCGGATCGCGAAGTACGCCGCGAGTGGATTCAACGCATGATCGACCACGACGGCGCCCCCGGCGAAGACGGCGGCATCGAAGCCTGGCTACGCCTGGGTCAGGCAGTCGGCCTGGATCCGGACCAGATGCGTTCCCAGGAACTGGTCCTGCCCGGCGTACGTTTCGCCGTAGACGCCTACGTCAACTTCGCCCGCCGCGCCAGTTGGGAAGAGGCCGCCAGCAGTTCGCTGACCGAAATGTTCGCGCCGCAAATCCACCAGTCCCGCCTCGACAGCTGGCCCCAGCATTACCCCTGGATCGACCCGGCCGGCTACGAATACTTCCGCACCCGCCTGGGCCAGGCCCGACGCGACGTGGAACACGGGCTGGCAATCACCCTGCAGCACTACACTACCTATGAAGGCCAGCAACGCATGCTGGAGATCCTGCAGTTCAAGCTCGACATTCTCTGGAGCATGCTCGACGCCATGACCATGGCCTACGAGCTGGACCGCCCGCCTTATCACAGCGTGACCAGCGAACGCGTCTGGCATAAAGGAATCACCCTATGAGCTTCGATCGCAGCAAAATCCCGAGCTGGCGTACCGGCTATCGCTTTCAGTACGAACCGGCGCAAAAAGGCCATGTGCTGCTGTACCCCGAAGGCATGATCAAACTCAATGACAGCGCCGCGCTGATTGGCGGCCTTATCGATGGCCAGCGCGATGTCGCGGCCATTATTGGTGAACTGGACCAACAGTTCCCCGGCGTACCCGAGCTCGGCGCAGACATCGAGCAATTTATGGAGGTCGCTCGTGCAGAGCACTGGATCGAACTTGCCTGATAGCCGTATCCCGCCCAAACCAGAAGTCGGCTTGCCGCTCTGGCTGTTGGCCGAGTTGACCTATCGCTGCCCGCTGCAATGCCCCTATTGCTCCAACCCGCTGGACTTCGCCCAACAGGGTAAAGAGCTGAGCACCGAGCAATGGATCAAGGTGTTTCGCGAAGCGCGGGAAATGGGCGCCGCGCAGCTAGGCTTCTCCGGTGGCGAGCCGCTGGTGCGTCAGGATTTGTCCGAACTGATCGGCGAGGCCCGCAAACTGGGCTTTTACACCAACCTGATCACCTCGGGCATCGGCCTGACCGAGCAAAAGATCAGCGACTTCAAAAAAGCCGGGCTGGACCATATCCAGATCAGCTTCCAGGCCAGTGACGAGCAAGTGAACAACCTGCTGGCCGGCTCGAAAAAGGCCTTCGCGCAAAAACTCGAGATGGCCCGAGCGGTCAAAGCTCACGGCTACCCGATGGTGCTGAATTTCGTCACCCATCGGCACAATATCGACAAGATCGACCGCATCATCGAGCTGTGCATCGCCCTTGAGGCCGACTTTGTAGAGCTTGCCACCTGCCAGTTCTACGGCTGGGCCCAGCTCAACCGCGTCGGCCTGCTGCCGACCAAAGAGCAACTGGTCCGCGCCGAGCGCATTACCAATGAGTACCGGGCCAAGCTGGAGGCCGAAGGCCATCCCTGCAAGCTGATTTTCGTCACCCCGGACTATTACGAAGAGCGCCCCAAGGCCTGCATGAACGGCTGGGGCAGCATCTTTTTGACCGTAACACCTGACGGCACGGCCCTGCCGTGTCATGGTGCCCGGCAAATGCCGGTCGAGTTTCCCAATGTGCGCGACCACAGCATGCAGCACATCTGGTATGACTCGTTTGGCTTCAACCGTTTTCGCGGTTATGACTGGATGCCCGAGCCTTGCCGCTCGTGCGACGAGAAAGAAAAGGACTTCGGCGGCTGCCGTTGCCAGGCCTTTATGCTCACCGGGGACGCCAGCAATGCCGACCCGGTGTGCAGTAAATCGCCACAACACGACCTGATTCTCAAGGCGCGCGAAGAAGCCGAGCACGCCACCCAGACCATTGAACAATTGGCCTTCCGAAATGAACGAAACTCACGTCTTATCGCCAAAAGCTGAACCCTTCAGCGCCGCACTCGCCGTTGCCGCCGGGGTCGATTTCGCAGAGCTGCGCGTCGGGACACAGGGCCTGTTCTGGAATGAGTACCGCCCACAGGATGCGGCCTCACGCATCTGGCACTGGCGCAATGGCCAGGCTCACTGCCTGACACCCGCCGGTTTCAGCGCACGCAGCCGGGTATACGAGTACGGCGGTGGCGGGTTTTGCCTGAGCGATGACGCCGTGGTGTTCGTCAACGAAGCCGATCAGCAGTTGTACCTGCAACCCTTGGACGGCACAGCTGCGCAGGCGCTGACCCAGGGCACTTGCCGCTACGGCGGCGTGCAGTTTGCCGGCGGGCAGGTGCTGGCCGTCGAAGAAAACATCGATCAGCATCGACTGGTCAGCATCGACTTAAGCAGCCTTGAACGCCAGGTATTGGCCGAAGGTGCCGATTTCTATGGTGCGCCCAGCCTCAGCCCTGACGGCCAACGCCTGGCCTGGGTTGAATGGAGCCGCCCGCACCAGCCCTGGACCTCCACCCGCCTGATGCTGGCCGAAGGCCAAACTGCAGGGCGCTGGAATGCCGCGCAATGCCTGGCGGGCGACCTTGCCCAAGAATCGCTGCAACAGCCGCGTTTCGACGAAAACAACCGCCTGCATTGCCTGACCGACCGTGCCGGGTTCTGGCAGCCTTGGGCCGAATCCGGCGAAGGCCTGGTGCCCGCACCCTGCGCGCGCGCCGATCACGCCCCGGCACCTTGGCAACTGGGCACCAGCACCTGGCTGCCGCTGGGTGAGCAATCTTATTTGGCTACCTGGAGCGAAGGCGGTTTCGGCCGCCTGGGCATCCGCACGGCTGACGGCAGCCTGGAAGACTTCACTGGCGACTACAGCCATTTTCGCAGCCTGGCGCTGGATGATGGGTATATCTATTGCATCGCCTCGTCGCCCGTAAGCCCTTCGGCAGTGATCCGCATTGGCCGCACCGACCACCAGGTTGGGGTACTGGCCGGTGGTGTTGCGCCCTTGCCGCCCGAACGTATCAGCCGTCCACAGACCCTGCGCTACCCTTCTGGCAGCGACCACGCTCACGGCTTTTTCTACCCGTCGATGAACAGCGAGAGCAAACCGCCATTGGTGGTGTTTATCCACGGCGGCCCGACTTCGGCCTGCTACCCGATGCTCGACCCGCGCATCCAGTACTGGACCCAGCGCGGCTTTGCCGTGGCCGACCTCAACTATCGCGGCAGCACCGGTTATGGCCGTGAGTATCGTCAGGCCTTGCATCTGAATTGGGGCGTGGTGGATGTCGAAGACGCCTGCGCGGTGGTCAGTTATCTCGCCGGGCAAGGGCTGATCGATCCGGACCATGCGTTTATTCGCGGCGGCAGTGCGGGGGGGTACACCACCTTGTGCGCGCTGGCGTTCCACAAGGTGTTCCGGGCGGGGGCCAGCCTGTACGGAGTCAGCGACCCGATTGCGCTGACGCGGTCTACCCACAAGTTTGAAGGCGATTACCTGGACTGGCTGATAGGCGACCCCGTACAGGATGCTGAACGCTATGCGGCACGCACCCCGTTGCTATACGCCAACCAGATCAGCGTGCCGGTAATTTTCTTCCAGGGCGAACTCGACGCCGTAGTCATGCCGCAGCAAACCCGCGACATGCTCCAGGCGCTGCAGGACAACGGCATCCCGGCCCAGGCCCATTACTACCCGGACGAACGCCACGGCTTTCGCAAGGCCAGTAACCAGGCACATGCGCTGGAACAGGAATGGTTGTTTTACAGCCAGGTGATGCAGGCTAATGCATAACGTGTAGTCGCTGCCGAAGGCTGCGAACGGTACCCCAAGGTTGAATGAGCAGGGCCTTCGGCCCTGATCGCAGCCTGCGGCAGCGACTACAGATCTATATCCCTTGCCAGTTTAACGCTTGGCGATAATCCACACCGCGTGCACGATCCCCGGAATATAACCGCACAGGGTCAGCAGAATATTCAGCCAGAATGCCCCGGCAAAACCTACCTGCATAAACACGCCCAGCGGCGGAAGCAGAATGGCGAAGATGATTTTTACAAGATCCATATGCGCAGCTCCCAATCGATGGTGGGCCTGATCCGGCCCTACCCTTAATCGACTGCGGGCACGACGCAAAGGTTCAGTCAGACTTATCCACAGCCAAAAAAAACGCCCCGTGCCGAAGGAATCAGGCACAGGGCGATGCGTTATACCGCGAGACGGTTCTTTAAATTCTGTGTACTACACAGCACAACAACTGTGGGAGCTATCGGCAATCAGACGGCAACACCGCGACGGCACTGCAATTGCGCCGTTCTAACCCGGGCAAAGGCCCGCGCCAGACGCAGCAGCATTTCATCGATATTGCCCTTGCTCACGCACAGTGCCGGGGTAAAGCGCAGGCAATCAGGCTGCGGGGCGCTAATCAACAAACCCTCGTACAGCGCCGCCTTGACCACCGCATCTGCCGAATCATCCGACAAGGTCAGCCCCCACAGCAGCCCATGCCCACGCAATTCACCCTGTGCATAACTATTCGCCAAGCGGCCCAGGCCCTCGCGCAGATGTTGCCCCGCGTCGCAAACCTGTTGCAGAAAGCCTTTTTCCAGTAGCGTATCGAGCACCGCCAGCCCCGCTGCGCTCATCAAGGCATTGCCATGGTGGGTGCCACCCAGCTCGCCGGGCTCCAGGCAACAAGCCTTGCCCCGAGCCAGCAACGCAGCCAGTGGCACACCACCTCCCAGGCCCTTGCCCAGGGTGATGATATCGGCGCGAATGCCGTAATTCTGTTCTGCCAGCAAGGTGCCACAACGACCCATGCCAGTCTGGACTTCATCCAGGATCAGCAAAATCCCCAGCTCACGACACAACCGCTCAACACCCTTGAGGTAATGCTCGGTCGCCGGGATCACCCCAGCTTCGCTTTGCACCGGCTCCAGCATAATAGCCACGGTCTGTGCATCAACGGCCGCATGCAGCGCGGGCAAATCGTTAAACGGTACATTGATAAACCCAGGCAACTGCGGTTCGAAGCGGTTATCCAGGATAGCTCCGCCCGAGGCCGACATGGCGCCAAAGCTGCGACCATGGCAGCTGTGGCTGGCCGTGATAATCCGGTGCGCGCCACCACGATGCAGCTGGCCCCATTTGCGCGCCAGCTTGATCGCGCCTTCGTTAGCCTCAGCACCGGTATTGAGCAAATGCACCTGATCGCTGCCGGTGCTTTCACACAAGCGCTGGGCCAGATCCAGCATGGCGCGGTTTAAAAAGCCTGCGCCTGGGTTCATCAAAGATTGCGCCTGCCCGGTCATTGCCTTGACCAGCACCGCCGGACTATGACCCAGGCTGTTGGCTGCCCCGCCCTGGGTAAAATCCAGATAGGCACGGCTGTCGCTGTCCCACATCCACGACCCCTGCCCGCGTACAAACACTTGGGCTGCGCGCTCGACACAGGGCATCAGGTAATCACGCGACGGGTGGTTGCCAGCCTTGGACGGCGCAGAGTGCGCAGCCATCTCTTCTAGGCTGGGGGAATGACGACGCAGATTAAACAGGTTCATGCACGCGGACCTTGTGACCCTATACAGATTCGATTTGCAAGCCCCGGCTGTTTATATAGAAGGTAAACCTCTTGTTGGGTTTATTGCCTTGCCTATGTAAAACGCCGCTGCAGATCAGCATCTATGGCTCGATGAGCCTGGTGGAATGGGCGTAGACTAGGCGCCTGCGGGCTATTGAGCCATTTCGTTTTTTAAGCATTTTCGATAAGTATTACTTATGGATTTCAAGCAGCTGCGTTATTTCGTCGCGGTCTATGAAGAAGGCCATGTGGGCCGTGCTGCCGAACGCCTTTCCATCTCGCAACCAGCCCTGTCGCAGCAGATTCGTCAGCTCGAGCACAACCTCGATGTCAGCCTTTTCGAGCGCAGCAGCAAACGCCTGCTGCCTACCTTGGCGGCGCACACCCTGTATAACCATGCACTGCCACTGCTCGACGGTTTGCAGCGGGCCAAAGAGGCCCTGCACAACTTTCAGGGCCAGGCGCTGCGCACCATTGCCATTGGGGTATTGCAGACCGTGCACACCAGCCTGGTACCACAAATGCTTGAGCGGGTGCGTCAGGCCCAGCCTCATCTGGTGGTACAGATTTACGAACTGACCGGCATCGAAATCGAGCGACGCCTGCTCAATGGCTCGCTGGATATCGGCATCAGCTATCTGCCACCGCGCCAGCCGGGGTTGCACGGCATGATGCTGTACGAAGACGAACTGCAACTGGTCATCCCGGCAGATCATCCGTTGCGCGAATTCAAGAAAGTGTCCCTGAGTCAGGCCGCAGAGCTGCCGATGTTGCTGTTGGGGGAAGAGTTTCAGGTGCGCCAGATCTGGCAAACCCAGCTTGCCAACCTGGGCCGTCGACCCCAGGTGCAGGCCGAGCTGAACACCATGGCCGGGATACTCGACAGCCTGCCCCACAGCAAGCTGGCCACCGTGTTGCCGGGGCGCTCACGTCACCAGCACGACGACAAGGCGTTGCTGTGGAAACCGCTGAGTGAGCCGAGGGTGCCGCTAAAAGTGGGGTTGGTCTGTCGCGATGTGCAGCGTCAGCAAGCCACATTGGCCTTGTTGCGTACGCTGCTGGAGGATGTGATGCATCCACAGGATACAGCGCTGTAAATGTGGGAGCAGAAACAGGAACATCGTAAAATTCAGACGCACAAAAAAGAAAACCCCGCCGAGGCGGGGTTTTGCAGACTGTTTCCCTGACATCCTTTTCACTCCGCCATCCTGGCAGAATCCTACGTGTCCCTGTTGTTGCTTTGAGCTTCCTGCTCTACGTCCATGGAAAGTAGATTACCTCTGGATCCAATCTGCCGATATGGGCAATTGGCAGCACGTAATGTAAGCAAATGCTTACAACGTACTAAACACTTTAAAAATGTGCTTCATCCAACAGATAAAGCGACTCGCTGCCCGCCTTCACCGAAGCGCTCAACGAGTGGATACGTGGCAGCAAACGGGCGAAGTAGAAGCGCGCAGTCCCCAGTTTGCTGGCATAGAAAGCTTCGTCGGCTTCTTTGCCAAACGCAGCCCTCGCCATCAGTGCCCACATATACGCATACGTTGTGTAACCAAAAACCTGAAGGTACTCGACAGAAGCGGCACCGATCTCGTTTGGGTTATTTTGCGAGCGATCCAGTACCCAGGCTGTCAACTGGTCAAGTGTGTCCAATGCCGCAGCCAATGGCTGGGTGAACTCGTTCAGGTCGCTGTTTGCCGAGGCGATAAACTGACGGATCTCGTCGGCGAACTGACGGTAGTAAGCACCCTGGTTGCCCACGATCTTGCGCCCCACCAGATCCAGCGCCTGGATACCGTTGGTGCCTTCATAGATCTGGGTGATGCGCACATCGCGCACCAGTTGCTCCTGGCCCCACTCACGAATATAGCCATGGCCGCCGAACACCTGCTGGCCATGCACGGTAGTTTCCAGACCCAGATCGGTCAGGAAGGCTTTAGCCACCGGGGTCAGCAAGGCCACCAGACCATCGGCACGCTCACGGGCCGCCGGGTCTTCGCTGAACTTGGCGATATCCAGCTGGTTGGCCACGTAGGTCGAAAAAGCACGCCCGCCTTCGTTCGATGCCTTCATGGTCAACAGCATGCGCCGCACATCGGCGTGGACGATGATCGGGTCGGCCACTTTGTCCTTGGCCTGCGGGCCGGTTGCAGCGCGCCCTTGCAGACGGTCGCGGGCATATTCCACGGCGTTCTGGTACGAACGCTCACCCGAGGCCAAGCCCTGAATGCCGACGCCCAGACGCTCGTAGTTCATCATGGTGAACATCGCGGCCAGGCCACGGTTGGGTTCGCCCACCAGATAACCGACCGCCTCGTCGAAGTTCATCACGCAGGTGGCCGAAGCCTGGATACCCATTTTGTGTTCAATGGAGCCGCAGGTCACCGGGTTGCGATCACCCAGACTGCCATCGGCATTGACCATGAACTTGGGCACCAGAAACAGCGAGATGCCTTTAGGCCCCGCAGGCGCATCCGGCAGTTTGGCCAGCACCAGGTGGATAATGTTCTCGGTCAGGTCGTGCTCGCCACCGGTGATAA
The DNA here is from genome assembly GCF_055408445.1 of Pseudomonas sp. B414. Lineage (NCBI taxonomy): Bacteria > Pseudomonadati > Pseudomonadota > Gammaproteobacteria > Pseudomonadales > Pseudomonadaceae > Pseudomonas > Pseudomonas sp. B414. The sequence continues at coordinate 74,098 of NZ_JBUZTQ010000001.1, forward strand.
AGATCTTGGTACCGCTGACTTTGTAGGAGCCATCTGCCTGAGGCTCGGCCTTGGTGCGAATAATCCCCAGGTCCGTACCGGCATGGGGCTCGGTCAGACACATGGAACCGGCCCACACGCCGGAGTACATATTCGGCAGGTAAGTGGCTTTAAGTTCATCGCTGGCGTGAGCGTTGATCGATACACAAGCCCCGGCCGTCAGCATCGGATACAGACCGAAGGACAGGCTCGAGGAGTTGATCATTTCTTCGACCTGGGCCGACACTGCCTTGGGCATGCCCATGCCGCCGAACTGCGGGTCACCGCCCACGCCGACCCATCCGCCTTCAGCGTAGGTGCGGTAAGCATCGACGAAACCGGCCGGAGTGGTCACTGCGCCATTGTCCCAGTGGCAACCTTCTTCATCGCCGCTACGGCTCAGCGGGGCGATGCTTTTAGCGGTGACCTTGCCCGCTTCTTCAAGAATGGCTTCAACCGTTTCAGCGTCTACGGTCTCTGCCAACGCAGGCAATTGCGCCCAAAGTGTAGCGACCTCGAACACTTCATTGAGGACGAAGCGCATATCGCGCAGGGGCGCTTTGTAGTCAGCCATGGCAAACCTCGTAATCTGTAAACGGCGATTAATGTGGGACTCAGTCTAGCTTAACGACGACAGCGATACATAGGGTCATGCTGTGACCACCACATAAATAATGGTCATATTCAACTTGTGTGGGAGCGGGCTTGCTCGCGATAGCATCACTGCGGTCATCCTGAAACACCCCGTTGCCTGCATCGCGAGCAAGCCCGCTCCCACAGTGACCAATACATTCTTAAAACCAAAAAAGCCGCGCCCCCAAGGGAACGCGGCTTTTTAGGTGACCCGCCGAGGCTTAGTAGCCCAGGTCGAAGTCTTCTTCTTTCATGTCCATCAGGTTGGCAGCGCCCGACAGCATGGTGGCAACGTGCGCGCGGGTGCGCGGCAGGATGCGCTGGAAGTAGAAGCGCGCCGTCTGCAGCTTGGCTTTGTAGAAGGCTTCTTCCGAAGTACCGGCTGCCAGCTTTTCAGCAGCCAGGCGGGCCATGTCAGCCCAGAAGTACGCCAGGCAGGCATAACCGGAATACATCAGGTAATCGACCGAAGCCGCACCCACTTCTTCACGGTCTTTCATGGCTGCCATACCGACCTTCATGGTCAGCTCGCCCCATTCCTTGTTCAGTGCAGCCAGTGGCGTGACGAACTCGTTGAGCGTCTCGTTGCCTTCGTTGCTCTGGCAGAACTTGTGCACGATCTTGGTAAAGCCCTTGAGCGCTTCGCCCTGGGTCATCAGCACTTTACGGCCCAGCAGGTCGAGTGCCTGGATACCGGTGGTGCCTTCGTACAGCATCGAAATGCGGCTGTCGCGAACGTTCTGCTCCATGCCCCACTCGGCGATAAAGCCGTGGCCACCGTAGATTTGAACGCCGTGGTTGGCGGATTCGAAACCGACTTCAGTCATGAACGCTTTAGCGATCGGAGTCATGAAAGCCAGCAGTGCGTCGGCTTTCTTCTTCTCTTCTTCATCAACGCCGTATTTAACGATGTCGACTTGCTTGGCAGTGAAGTAAACCATCGCACGGTTGCCTTCGGCGAATGCCTTCATGGTCAACAGCATGCGGCGTACGTCAGGGTGAACGATGATCGGGTCAGCCGCCTTTTCAGGGGCTTTAGGGCCGGTCAACGAACGCATTTGCAGACGGTCGCGAGCGTACTTCAGGCCGCCCTGGAAACCGATTTCGGCGTGGGACAAGCCCTGCAATGCGGTACCCAGACGTGCGGTGTTCATAAAGGTGAACATGCAGTTCAGGCCTTTGTTCGGCGGGCCGATCAGGAAACCTGTAGCACCGTCGAAGTTCATCACGCAGGTGGCGTTGCCGTGGATGCCCATTTTGTGCTCAAGCGAGCCACAGGACACAGCATTGCGCTCACCGATGGTGCCGTCGGCGTTAGCCTTGAACTTGGGCACGATAAACAGCGAAATGCCTTTGGTGCCAGCCGGTGCATCCGGCAGGCGGGCCAGAACGATATGGACGATGTTGTCGGCCATGTCGTGTTCACCGGCCGAGATAAAGATCTTGGTGCCGGAAATTTTATAGGAGCCGTCAGCCTGAGGTTCAGCCTTGGTGCGCAGCAGGCCCAGGTCAGTACCGCAGTGCGACTCGGTCAGGCACATGGTGCCGGTCCATTCGCCGGTTACCAGCTTGGTCAGGTAGGTCTCTTGCTGCTCGGGAGTACCGTGCTCGGAGATGGTGTTCATCGCGCCATGGGACAGGCCAGGGTACATGCCCCATGACCAGTTGGCAGCGCCGACCATTTCACTGACAGCCAGACCCAGAGACTCCGGCAGGCCTTGGCCACCGTGCTCCACGTCATGGGCCAGGCTCGGCCAGCCGCCTTCAACGAATTGCTTGTAGGCTTCTTTGAAACCGGTAGGCGTTTTAACCCCGGACTCGCTCCAGGTGCAGCCTTCAATGTCACCCACACGGTTCAGAGGTGCCAGCACCTGCTCACAAAACTTGGCGCCTTCTTCAAGAATGGCGTCAACCATATCTGGAGTAGCGTCCTGGCAAGCCGGCAGGCTCTGATAATGCGCTTCGTAACCGAGCAGTTCGTCACGAACGAAGCGAATATCACGCAAGGGGGCCTTGTAGTCAGGCATAGCGATAAACCTCTGCTGATGAATCCGGGGATGAACAACCGCGTGGATTTGTTATAGCGGTCAAACAGGTGTTTGAAACATACGTTTACGCCTATTTATTGTCAAGCAGCGCGAAGCCGCCGTTCGTCTTAGGCAGGTTGATAGGCAAGGGATGACTTATTTGTGGGAGCGGCGGTGCGACGATTCGACTTGCTCGCGATGCAGACGGCGCGGTATTTCAGGCAAGTCGTGATGCGATCGCGAGCAAGCCCTCTCCCACAGGGGTTAGAGGGGCAAGCAGGGAGTCAGTCCAGCAACTCGAGCTGCAGGTATTCAGCCACGGACTGCGCCGACGCCGATTTGAGCTTTGGCACCCGTCCCAGGCAAGGTGCGGGCAAGCGTTCGGCCAGGGTGGCGAGGTTTTCTTCAAGACGTGAAGTTTGCGGGCCAATGATGTTCGCCACCCAACCCGCCAGTTGCAGACCATCCCGGGCAATCGCCTCGGCTGTCAGCAACGCATGGCTGATGCAGCCCAAACGCACCCCCACCACCAGAATCACCGGCAGGTCCAGTGCTTGCGCCAGGTCCGACAGGCTGTCTTGACCTGACAATGGCACACGCCAGCCGCCAGCACCTTCTATCAGGGTGAAGTCCGCCTGTTTGGCTAAAATGTGCTGCATCGGCTCCAGCAGCGAATGCACCGTCAGCACCACCCCGGCTTCGCGGGCAGCAATATGTGGGGCAATGGCTGGCTCGAAGGCAACCGGGTTTACCTCGTCATAAGCCAATTTGACCGAGCTTTCGGCCATCAGGGCCAGCGCATCGGCATTGCGTAAACCCTGGGGGGTGATTTCACAGCCCGAGGCGACTGGTTTACCTGCCACCGTACTCAGCCCGGCGGCACGGGCCGCATAGAGCAAGCCGGCAGCCACTGTGGTTTTGCCCACATCGGTATCAGTACCGGTAATGAAGTACGCAGGACTCATCGCGTTTTCTCCAGAATGCCGTAGACCACTTGATAGGTCGCTGGCAGCCCCTGTGGTTGACGAAATTGCTCATAGGCGCCAATCAGCCCCTGAAGCCGTGCCCTGCCGGTCAAACCTTCGGGGCGACCGGGGTTCAGGTTGTGCGCGCCCAGCGCTTTGAGCTCATGGGTCAGCTGGCGAACTTGCGGGTAGTGCAGCACATGGGGCTGCTTATGCACGCCGATTACCTGCAGGCCACTGTCGGCGCACAGTTGCTGGTAGGTTTCGAAGTCACGGAATCGATTGACGTGCACCTGCCCGTCCACCGCCCGCCAGCTGTCACGCAGCTCACTCAAGGTGCCTACGCACAAACTGGCAAATGCCAGCACCCCTCCGGGCTTGAGCACGCGATGCGCTTCGCTTAGCACGGCGCGAAAGTCTGCACACCATTGCAGCGCCAGGCTGGAGAAAATCATGTCGCAACTGTTCGATTGCAGCGGCAGGCTTTCGGCATCGCCAGCGATAAAATGCTGCGCACCGCCCAAAGGCCGGGCGTAGCCCAGCATGCCCTCGGCAATATCCAGTGCCAGCCCCTGGCTATGAGCAAAATGCTCGCCCAGCACGCGGCTGAAATACCCCGTGCCACTGCCCAGGTCCAGCCAGCGCTCGGGGCTAAGGCCAGCCGGTAGCCGGGCAATCAATTCATGACCCACCGCCCGTTGCAGCTCGGCGACGCTGTCATAACTGGCCGCCGCACGGGAAAACGAAACCGCCACCTGGCGCTTGTCCGGCAAACTGGCCGCCAGCAGCGCAACACTCAAATCATTCATCGCCCGACTCGTGTAAAAAATCCTGGATCGCCGCCGCCAGCTCGTGGGGGGCTTCCAGTAAAAAAGCATGACAGGCCTGTTCAATCAGACCCACTTCAACATCGGGCAGTAACGCCAGTACATCACTCGCCGCCTGCACCGGCACCAAGGCATCAAGCCCGGCAAACAGATGCAATTGCGGACCGTTGAAAGCCTGCAAAGCAGCCCTCGTATCCAGTTTGCCCAGCAATTCCAGACCGGCCAGCAGGGTATCGGGCTGGGCTTTAGGCGCACCACCCAGCAGCAAGCCGGCCAGTGCCCGGGCTTCAGGCGAGCCCTGGCTGCTCAGCAGGCAGAAGCGTTTCAGGGTAGTGTTGGGAGCATCGCGAAAGCCGCTGAGGAACGGCTCGAACGTGGACGCGGGCATGGCGCTCGGCCAGTTCTCGCGACTGACAAAACTGGGGTTGCTGGCCAATGTCACCAGCCCGCAACAACGATCGCCGCGGCGGGCGGCCAGTTCGCTGGCGAGCATCCCGCCCAGCGACCAGCCACCCAGCCAGACGTTGTCGGGCAGGGTCGAATCGAGCTCATCGAGCCAATCATCAAGCTCGGCGGACAACAGCACCGGCAGCGGTTCGATTTCGACCCGCAGGTGTTCGTCCAGGCCACGCAATGCCAAGGCCAGCGGCTCCAGGGGAGAAACCCCGAGGCCCCAGCCCGGCAGTAAAATCAAACGATCACGCATGAGCAGGCTCCAACGTACGCCAACAGTCGTCGAGTGCACTTAACAATAGCTGCACCTGCGCCTCTGTGTGGGCGGCCGACAGGGTCACTCGCAAGCGGGCGCTGCCTGCGGGCACGGTAGGCGGGCGGATCGCAGTCACCAGCAAGCCGCGCTCACGCAGCCTCTGCGACAAACGGATGGCCTGGCCACTGTCACCGATCATGATCGGCTGGATTGGAGTAAAGCTGTCCATCAGTTGCAGGCCAATTTGCTCGGCGCCACGACGGAACTGACTGATCAGGGTGTTCAGGTGCTCACGGCGCCAGTGCTCGGTGCGCAGCAGTTCAAGGCTTTTCAACGTTGCACAGGCCAGCGCAGGCGGCTGACTGGTGGTGTAGATATAAGGCCGGGCGAACTGGATCAGGCTTTCGATCAACTCCTCGCTGCCCGCCACAAATGCGCCGCTGGTGCCGAACGCCTTGCCCAGCGTGCCCACCAGAACCGGCACATCGTCCGCGCTCAAACCGAAGTGCTCGACAATCCCGCCGCCATTGGCGCCCAAAGGGCCGAAGCCGTGGGCATCGTCCACCATCAGCCAGGCACCTTTGGCCCTGGCTTCACGGGCCAGCGCGGGCAGATCAGCCAGGTCGCCGTCCATGCTGAATACGCCATCGGTGACCACCAGGGTACTGCCGCAGGCCTTTTCCAGGCGTTTGGCCAAACTGCTCGCATCGTTATGCAGGTAGCGGTTGAAACGCGCGCCACTGAGCAAGCCGGCATCCAGCAACGAGGCATGGTTGAGACGGTCTTCAAGCACCGTATCGCCCTGCCCCACCAAGGCGGTGACCGCGCCGATATTGGCCATATAGCCATTGCTGAACAGCAGCGCCCGTGGACGCCCGGTGAACTCGGCCAGGGCTTCTTCCAGTTCGTGATGGGGAGTGCTGTGGCCGATGACCAGATGCGACGCACCACCGCCTACACCCCAGCGCGAGGCGCCGGCCTGCCAGGCTTCGATCACCTGCGGGTGATTGGCCAGGCCCAGATAGTCGTTATTGCAGAAGGCGAGCAGCGGCTTGCCGTCGACCACCACCTGCGGCCCTTGCGGGCTCTGCAGCAGCGGGCGCTGGCGATACAAATTATCGGCACGGCGAACGGCCAGACGGGCGCTTAAATCAAAAGACATGCTGGCCTCGATAAAAACATCACCCCCCTGTGGCAGCGGGCTTGCTCGCGATGCAGACGACGCGGTGTATCTGAACTACCGCGGTGTTGCAATCGCGAGCAAGCCCGCGCCCACAAGGGAATTGCGAAAAGGTTTAAACCGCAGCGTTATAGAACTGCTCGCTGGATTTCTGATCGCGCAGCGCATGCTCGATCACCGCCTGATGCACTTCGTCAGCATGATCTTCACGGGCCTCGGGCAAGATACCCAGGCGACTGAACAACTGCATGTCTTTGTCCGCCTGCGGGTTGGCCGTGGTCAGCAGTTTGTCGCCGTAGAAAATCGAGTTGGCCCCGGCAAAAAACGCCAGCGCCTGCATTTGCTCGTTCATCGCCTCACGCCCGGCCGAAAGCCGTACATGACTGTGCGGCATCATGATCCGCGCTACCGCCAGCATGCGAATAAAGTCGAACGGGTCGATATCTTCGGCGTTTTCCATCGGCGTACCGGCCACTTTCACCAGCATGTTGATCGGCACCGATTCCGGATGCTCAGGCAGGTTGGCCAACTGGATCAGCAGGTTGGCGCGGTCATCCAGCGACTCACCCATGCCCAGAATGCCGCCGGAGCAGATCTTCATCCCGCTGTCGCGCACATAACTCAGGGTTTGCAGGCGCTCGCTGTAGGTACGAGTGGTGATGATGCTGGTGTAGAACTCTGGGGAGGTATCGAGGTTGTGGTTGTAGTAGTCGAGCCCGGCATGGGCCAGTGCAGCGGTCTGCTCCTGATCCAGCTTGCCCAGGGTCATGCAGGTTTCCAGACCCATGGCCTTCACGCCTTTGACCATTTCCAGCACGTAGGGCATGTCTTTGGCTGACGGATGCTTCCAGGCCGCGCCCATGCAAAAGCGGGTAGCGCCGATATCCTTGGCCCGTTGTGCCTCTTCGAGCACCTTCTGCACCTGCATCAGCTTCTCTTTGGCCAGGCCGGTGTTGTAGTGGCCCGACTGCGGACAATATTTGCAATCTTCCGGGCAGGCGCCGGTCTTGATCGACAGCAGCGTCGAAACCTGGACCCGGTTGGCATTGAAATGCTTGCGGTGAACGGTCTGCGCCTCGAAAAGCAGGTCGTTGAAAGGCTGGGTAAACATCGCCCGGACTTCGGCTAAAGACCAATCATGTCGCAATTTGGCAAGGCTGCTGGCGCTCATCGGCGTTTCTCTTGTTTATGCTTTGACTAGAACCCGAGGCAATAACCCCAGACACGGCACGGATGTCGGCATGTTTAAGGATGTGACATGAACTGTCAACCACAATGGATAAAGGTGGTTTACAACTGGTTATTAAACAACCAGACGTGTTTATTGTGCGACGAGCGCGCCTGTACGGGGCAAGCCCTGTGCGTCCCCTGCGAGCTGGAGTTGCCCTGGCTGGGCGACTGCTGTCAGCGCTGCGCTTTGCCGCTGCCGATGGCGGGGCTGATATGCGGCCATTGCATCAGGCAGCCGCCAGCCTTCGAGCGCGTCCATGCGCCCTGGGTGTATGGCTTTCCGATCGACAGTTTGATCGTTCGCTTCAAGCACCAGAGCAAATGGCCCTATGGTCGGTTGTTGGCCGAAATTCTCGGCCAATCGCTGCTTGATAGCTTCAATTCGGGTGAGCCTCGACCTGCCTTTCTACTGCCGGTGCCCCTGTCCACCCAACGCTTGCGAGAGCGTGGGTATAACCAAGCGGGCATGCTGGGGGACTGGCTCAGCAAGCAAGTGAGCATCCCCTGCCAACCGCACTGGCTGCTGCGTACTCAGAACACTGCCGCGCAACAGGATCTGGACGCCAAAACCCGCAAGCGCAACCTGCGTCAGGCATTCAGCCTGGCACCGGGGGTGCAGGTTCGCGGGTTGCATCTGGCCCTGGTCGATGACGTGCTGACCACCGGTGCCACAGCTGAAAGCCTGGCGCGCCTGCTGCTCAAGGCCGGAGCGCGGCGGGTCGATGTATATTGCCTGGCACGCACGCCAAAACCCGACGGGCTTGCTTGACGCCACCCGGTTGAGCAGGCACTTTCCGGGCACGTCCCACCTTGCGAACCTGCCTCATGCACCTGCCCACCCTGCTTGCCCAACATATCGTCCGTCGCCCGCAACGCATCGCCCTGTTGCAGCACATAGCCGAACAGGGCTCGATCACAGCGGCTGCCAAAAGTGCGGGCATCAGCTACAAGGCTGCGTGGGATGCCATTGATGAGTTGAACAACCTCGCGCAAACCCCCTTGGTTGAGCGCAGCATTGGCGGCAAAGGCGGAGGCGGCGCCCGCCTGTCGGTAGCCGGTGAACGGGTGCTGCGCCTTTATCAGCGCTTGCAGGCATTACAGGCCCAAGTGCTGGACGCCGCCGAAGACGCGCAGGATCTCGACCTGCTGGGCCGCCTGATGCTGCGCACCAGCGCCCGCAACCAGTTGCACGGCACCGTTATTGCCATTCACAACCATGGCCACAACGACCTGATCGAACTTGAGTTGCCTGGTGCCCTGACCTTACGCGCGCAAATTACCCGCGACAGCACCCAGCGCCTGGAACTGGCCATCGGCAGCCCGGCAGTGGCGCTGATCAAAGCGGGCTGGTTGCAATTGATCGATGCCGAACAGCTCCCAAGCCCCGAGCACAATCACCTGCACGGGCAGATCGAACAGATCCTGCATACCGGCGACGGCCCCAGCGAAGTCCGTATCAGCCTGCCCGGCGGCCAGACTCTGTGTGCCCTGACCGAGTCGCAACACCTTGAAACACTTGGCTTGAGTGTTGAAGACGAGGCCCAGGTGCAATTTTCACCCTCCATGGTGTTGTTGGGGACAGCACTCTGAACCGCCACCCACCGTCTGAAACATCCCTGTCATACCGGCTGCTTATGGTGTCTGCCAAAACCGTTGCCAGCCGAGCCAGCCATGAGCCTATTAGAAGAAAACCAATCCACCGACCTTGAGCAGATTATCGGCCTGAGCCGTCGTGGTTTTATCAGTGCAGGCGCCTTGTGCGGCGCAGCGATGTTTTTGGGCGGCGGCCTGCTCAGTCGCAGTGCCCTGGCAGCCGGAGTCAGCGCCGCCAACAGTAAACTGCTGGGCTTCGACAGCATCAACGCCGCCACCGCCGATACCATCAGCCTGCCGCCCGGCTATCGTTCCTCGGTACTCATCAGTTGGGGCCAGCCGCTGCAAGCCAAAGGTCCTGCGTTTGACCCCTCCGGCAACGGCACCGCCAGCGAGCAGGAAGTGCAATTTGGCGACAACAATGACGGCATGAGCCTGTTCGCCTTCCCCGATGACCCGAACCGGGCCCTGATGGCGATCAACAACGAATACACCAACTACCGCTACCTCTACCCCCACGGCGGCTCGCCCACTTCCCTTGAAGAAGTGCGCAAGGCCCTGGCCAGTGAAGGCGTGTCGGTCATCGAAATCCAGCGCAAGGGCGACAGCTGGCAGTTCGTCCAGGGCTCGCCCTTTAACCGGCGCATCCACGGCAATACACCGATTCGCCTGAGCGGCCCCGCCGCCGGGCACGAGTTGTTACGTACCAAGGCCGACGCCACCGGTACTCGTACCTTGGGTACGTTCCAGAACTGCGCCAACGGTAAAACCCCGTGGGGCACCTACCTGACGTGCGAAGAAAACTTCACCGACTGCTTCGGCAGCTCTGATGCCAAACAAAACTTCGATGCTGCGCAAAAACGCTATGGCGCAGTCGCCGCCAGCAAGGACATCAACTGGCACCCGCACGACCCGCGCTTCGACCTGGCACTCAACCCCAACGAACTCAATCGTCACGGCTGGGTGGTGGAGATCGACCCGTTCGACCCGCTTTCAACACCGGTCAAACGCACTGCACTGGGCCGTTTTAAACATGAAAACGCTGCCCTGGCCGAAACCGGCGACGGCCGGGCCGTGGTGTATATGGGCGACGATGAGCGCGGCGAATTTATCTACAAATTTATCAGCCGCGACAAGATCAATCACCAGAACCCCAAGGCCAATCGCGACCTGCTCGACCATGGCACCCTTTATGTGGCGCGCTTTGACAATGGCGACAGCAACCCTGACCACCCCAAGGGCCACGGCCAGTGGATTGAACTGAGCCACGGTAAAAACGGTGTGGATGCGGATAGTGGCTTTGCCAGCCAGGCCGAAGTCCTGATCCATGCGCGCATGGCAGGCAGCACGGTCGGCGCCACGCGCATGGATCGCCCGGAATGGATTGTGGTCAGCCCCAAGGACGGCCAGGTCTATTGCACCCTGACCAACAACGTCAAACGCGGCGAAGACGGCCAGCCCGCTGGCGGCCCCAACCCGCGGGAGAAAAACGTCTACGGGCAAATCCTGCGCTGGCAGGCCCACAAGGGCGATCACGCTGCCGACAGCTTCGACTGGGATCTGTTTGTGGTGGCCGGCAACCCGGCGGTTCACGGCAAAACGGCCAAAGGAGGCTCGGCCAACATCACCCCGCAGAACATGTTCAACAGCCCCGACGGCCTGGGTTTTGACGATGCCGGGCGCTTGTGGATCCTCACCGACGGCGATGCCAGCAACAGCGGCGACTTTGCCGGCATGGGCAACAACCAGATGCTCTGCGCCGATCCGGTGAGCGGTGAAATCCGTCGCTTTATGGTTGGGCCGATTGGTTGCGAAGTCACCGGCATCAGCTTCTCCCCCGACCAGAAAACCCTGTTCGTGGGCATTCAGCATCCTGGCGAAAACGGCGGCTCGACCTTCCCCGAGCACCTGCCCAACGGCAAACCGCGCTCCTCGGTCATGGCCATCAGCCGTGAAGACGGCGGTATCGTCGGCGCTTAAAGCCGGGACCTGCCCTTGTGGGAGCGGGCTTGCTCGCGATGGCTATCTGTGCGGTTTAGCAGATAAACCGAGTCGCCTGTATCGCGAGCAAGCCCGCTCCCACAGGTTTTGTGCCTGCCCTCCATCGGTCTGCGCTAACATGCATGGCCGGACGCGGCAGCCTGCTGCGCGCAGGAGTCAGCATGTCTCATCCGTTTGCAACACTTACCCCTGATCTGGTCCTCGACGCCGTCGAGAGCATCGGCTTCCTCAGCGATGCCCGTGTGCTGGCGCTCAACAGTTACGAAAACCGCGTGTACCAGGTCGGCATCGAAGACTCGGAACCGTTGATCGCCAAGTTCTATCGCCCCCAGCGCTGGACCAACGAAGCGATCCTCGAAGAACACCGCTTTACCTTCGAACTGGCCGACTGCGAAGTACCGGTGGTGGCGCCGCTGATCCACAACGGCGAAAGCCTGTTCGAGCACCAGGGTTTCCGTTTCACCCTGTTCCCGCGCCGTGGTGGCCGTGCGCCGGAGCCGGGCAATCTCGACCAGCTTTATCGCCTCGGCCAGCTGCTCGGCCGCCTGCATGCCGTGGGCGCGACCAAGCCGTTTGAGCATCGCGAAGCGCTGGGCGTGAAAAACTTCGGCCATGACTCGCTGACCACCCTGCTGGAAGGCAACTTTATCCCGCGCAGCCTGCTGCCGGCCTATGAGTCCGTTGCCCGCGACCTGCTCAAGCGCGTCGAAGATGTGTACGCCGCGACCCCGCACACCAATATCCGCATGCACGGCGACTGCCACCCCGGCAATATGATGTGCCGCGACGAGGTGTTCCATATCGTCGACCTCGACGACTGCCGTATGGGCCCTGCGGTGCAGGACTTGTGGATGATGCTGGCCGGTGACCGTCAGGAATGCCTGGGCCAGTTGTCAGAATTGATGGACGGCTACAGCGAGTTCCATGACTTCAACCCGCGCGAACTGGCGTTGATCGAACCCCTGCGTGCCCTGCGCCTGATGCACTACAGCGCCTGGCTGGCCCGCCGCTGGGACGACCCGGCATTCCCCCACAGCTTCCCGTGGTTTGGCAGCGAACGCTATTGGGGCGATCAGGTCCTGGCGCTGCGCGAGCAGTTGTCGGCGCTTAATGAAGAGCCGCTGAAGTTGTTTTGAAGTAACACCCTCTTTCTGTGGGAGCAGCGGTGCGACGCTCCCACAAATGGAAAAACCTGCTTACACTCTTGGCTTCTTTCGTGTCCGTTAGTTGCTTAAGCAAGGATTCTGCATGCAAGCCGCCAACCCGCGTCGCGGGTACATCTTAGGCCTCACCGCCTATATCATCTGGGGCATCTTCCCACTCTATTTCAAACTGCTGGCCAGCGTCCCGGCCGCCGAAATCATCGTTAACCGGGTGCTCTGGTCGGCGCTGTTCGGCTCGCTGTTGCTGCTGGTATGGAAGCACCCCGGCTGGTGGCAGGAACTGCGCGACAACCCCAAACGTCTTGGCGTGCTGACCATCAGCGGCCTGCTGATTGCAGTCAATTGGCTGACCTATGTGTGGGCGGTAAACAACGACCGCATGGTCGAAGCCAGCCTGGGGTACTACATCAACCCGCTGGTCAATGTACTGCTGGGCATGCTGTTGCTGGGCGAACGCCTGCGCCGCCTGCAATGGCTTGCCGTCGGCCTGGCCGCTGCCGGGGTGGCGCAACAGGTGTGGTATGTGGGCAGCCTGCCATGGGTGTCGCTGGTATTGGCGCTGAGCTTCGGCTTTTACGGGCTGATCCGCAAACAGGCGCCGGTCAAGGCATTGCCAGGGCTGGTGGTCGAAACCTGGATTCTGGTGCCGGTGGCCATCGGCTGGCTGTTGCTGCACCCCGAGGCCAATAGTGCCCATGCTGACTTCTGGAGCACCTCAGAGGCCTGGCTGCTGGTATTTGCCGGCCCGGCCACGCTGATACCGCTGGTGAGCTTCAACGCCGCCGCACGGCATCTGCCCTACACCACCCTGGGCTTTATGCAGTACATCGCGCCGACGCTGGTGTTGATCCTGGCGGTAACGGTCTATGGCGAACACCTGTCCGAAAGTACCCTGCTGGCCTTTGTGTTTATCTGGGCCGGGCTGGTGGTGTACAGCCTCGATGCCTGGTTCAGCCTGCGCCAGCGCGGTTGAGGTTTACTCCTCAGTACTGAACTTGAGGTCCACCAGCAGTTCATCGGCCAGGGTTTCCAGGCGTTTTTGCAACACATCCAGCGACAGGGTCAGGGGTACTGCCAGAATCGCCTCGGCATGAAACAGCGGCTCGTTGCTCATCGGCGCGGGCCGCACGTCCGTCACCAGCCGCTCCAGGCTCACCCCCTGCTCCGTCAGCACCCGGGTAATGTCGCGCACAATGCCGGGGCGGTCGTTGCCCACCAGTTCCATGGCAATGGGCTTCCAGGTGCAAGACTGCTCGATGCCGCTTTCGGCAATCAATACCCGAATCCCCTCCTTGCCCAACCGCTGCAACGCATCGACCAGCTCGTCGTGGGCTTCGGCGGGCACGCCCACGCGCAGGATTCCGGCAAATTGCCCGGCCATCCGCGACATTCGACTCTCGAGCCAATTACCGCCATGCTCGGCGATGCACTGGGCAATACGCTCGACCTGCCCGGCCTTGTCCTGGGCAAACACCGTAATCACAAGATGGTTCATGGCGGGGACTCTTTTATCAGGGGGTCGGTTGAGTATAGTCAGCCCCCACAAAAGCCCTCTCAAATCACAAATTGTGTACTGTTTTTAGAATTATCTGGAACAACCTGCCTATTTCTTGAGAACATCCTGTTCTTCTGTGTGACCGACAGCCTAAAAACGGTCGCAGAACGACGTGATTAGTCTGATTTTCACATCTGCAATTGATCATGTAGTATGCCTCGGCGACCACTACATAATTTGCAACATGGTTCGCCAAAGCGTCTGCAATCCCCCGTACAAACCCGCTCAGGCGGTGTTTTGAGAAGCGCTCCAGGCTTTAAATAAAAATGAGTGAGGCAAGCAATGACTGAACACGTTCACGTCGGTGGCCTGCAGGTCGCCAAAGTCCTGTTCGACTTCGTAAACAACGAAGCTATCCCCGGTACCGGCCTCACCGCCGACCAGTTCTGGGCCGGTGCCGACAAGGTCATCAATGACCTGGCACCCAAGAACAAAGCACTGCTCGCCAAACGCGATGATTTGCAGGCGCGGATCGACGCCTGGCACCAGGCTCAGGCCGGCAAGGCGCATGACGCCGTGGCTTATAAAGCCTTCCTCCAGGATATCGGGTATCTGCAGCCAGAAGCTGCGGATTTCCAGGCAACGACGCAAAACGTCGATGACGAAATCGCCCGCATGGCCGGCCCGCAACTGGTGGTCCCGGTAATGAATGCGCGCTTTGCCCTCAACGCCTCGAACGCCCGCTGGGGCTCGCTGTACGACGCGTTGTACGGCACTGATGCCATCAGCGAAGCTGACGGCGCCGAAAAGGGCAAAGGCTACAACAAGGTCCGTGGCGACAAGGTTATTGCCTTTGCCCGCGCCTTTCTCGACGAAGCTGCACCTCTGGCCAGCGGCACCCACGTTGACGCGACCGGCTACGCCATCGTTGGCGGTGCCCTGCAAGTCACCCTCAAGGGCGGCGCCAGCAGCGGCCTGCGCAACACCGCGCAACTGATCGGCTACCACGGTTCTGCCGCAGCGCCGACTGCCGTGCTGCTCAAGCACAACGGCCTGCACTTCGAAATCCAGATCGATGCCTCCAGCCCTGTCGGCCAGACCGACGCCGCAGGCATCAAAGACGTGCTGATGGAAGCGGCCCTGACCACCATCATGGACTGTGAAGACTCGGTTGCTGCCGTCGATGCTGACGACAAGGTAGTGATCTACCGCAACTGGCTCGGCCTGATGAAAGGTGACCTCAGCGAGCAGGTGTCCAAGGGCGGCGCAACTTTCACCCGCACCATGAACCCGGACCGCGAGTACTCCGCGCCCAACGGCGGCACCGTCAGCCTGCATGGCCGCTCGCTGTTGTTCGTGCGTAACGTTGGCCACCTGATGACCATCGACGCGATCCTCGACAAAGACGGCAACGAAGTGCCCGAAGGCATTCTCGACGGCCTGCTGACCAGCCTCGCAGCGATCCACAGCCTCAACGGCAAAGCCACGCGCAGTAACAGCCGCACCGGCTCGGTCTACATCGTAAAGCCGAAGATGCACGGCGCTGAAGAAGCGGCGTTCACCAACGAGCTGTTCGGTCGCATCGAAGACGTGCTCAAGCTGCCACGCAACACGCTCAAAGTCGGGATCATGGACGAAGAGCGCCGCACCACGGTCAACCTCAAGGCGTGCATCAAGGCCGCCAGCGAGCGTGTGGTGTTTATCAACACCGGCTTCCTGGACCGCACCGGCGACGAGATTCACACCTCAATGGAGGCTGGTCCCGTAGTACGCAAGGCCGACATGAAAGCCCAGAAGTGGATTTCGGCCTACGAAAACAACAACGTCGATGTCGGCCTGAGCACTGGCCTGCAAGGCCGTGCGCAAATCGGTAAAGGCATGTGGGCCATGCCCGACCTGATGGCCGCGATGCTCGAACAGAAAATCGCCCACCCACTGGCCGGTGCCAACACCGCCTGGGTGCCCTCGCCGACCGCTGCTGCCCTGCACGCACTGCACTACCACAAGGTTGACGTGTTCGCCCGTCAGGCCGAACTGGCCAAGCGCGCTCCGGCCTCGGTGGACGACATCCTGACCATCCCGCTGGCCGTAAATCCGCAGTGGACCCCGGAGCAGATCCAGAACGAACTGGACAACAACTCCCAGGGCATCCTCGGCTACGTGGTGCGCTGGATCGACCAGGGCGTGGGTTGTTCGAAGGTGCCGGATATCAACGATATCGGCCTGATGGAAGACCGTGCCACGCTGCGTATTTCAAGCCAGCACATCGCCAACTGGCTGCGTCACGGCATCGTCAACGAAACTCAGGTCATGGAAAGCCTCAAGCGCATGGCGCCAGTGGTTGACCGCCAGAACGCCAATGACGCGCTGTACCGTCCATTGGCGCCAGACTTCGACAGCAACATCGCCTTCCAGGCGGCGGTCGAACTGGTGATCGAAGGCACCAAGCAGCCTAATGGCTACACCGAGCCTGTACTGCACCGTCGTCGTCGCGAGTTCAAGGCCAAGAACGGCCTGTAACCCGCAGCGATAAAAAAGCCCCGGCCAAGTGCCGCAATGCTGTTCACTTAAGAGCAACGCTACTCAATTGTGGGAGCGGGCTTGCCCGCGATGGTCTTCTGAGCGCCGCATTTACTAAGTAAATGCGCGTCATCGTTTACGACCATCGCGGGCAAGCCCGCTCCCACAGGGGTTGAAATCGCTTAAGTGAACAACATTGCGGCCAAGTGCCGGGGTTTTTTATGCGCTTTGTCCCAACTCTGTTGGATCGGTGTCAAAGCCCCAACTCCTCGCGGATCAGTTTGAGCAGCTTGTCGGTATCAATCGGCTTAAGCAGAAAATCCACCACATGCAGGTGCATCGCATCGATTGCATCACGCACATTGGCATCGCCCGACATGATGATGATCGGCAAGGCCGACCGCTCCGATTCGCGTACTTTGCGGATCAGGTGCAAGCCATCGTGGGGCAACATGCGCAAATCGGTGACCATCAGGTTGATGGGTTGGCCAGAGGCCAACAGCTCAAGTGCCTGCTCCTCATTACTGGCCTTGAGGCATTCGATTGCGTTCATCTCCAGAAACTCCGCCAACAACTCCTGCGCGACAGGGTCGTCTTCGACAATCAATACGCACGATGAAACCGAAGCAGGTGTCTGCATGACCTCTTGCAAGGCCTCACGTTCGGCGTCGGTCAAAATGTCGTATTCAGTCATAGGATTCTCGAAAGCAACCTTGCAGGCGAAATATCCTATAAGCGTAGTCGGTTATGCCTAACCGCATGTCAATTTGCGCTTAGATGCATGTATTTCCAAGCCTCATAGCACAAGAAACAGACAAAAAACCTGTACGAAATCTAGAAAGCGGTGATAGCGCGATGCCCCCTAGACTTACGTCCAATGGGCACCCGGGCGCAGACCGCCGAGCATGAGGGATAGAAAAAACCACGGGGCGCCGCCCTGCCCGGTCATAACAACAACGGTTCACCACCCACAACGCGGTATCAGTAATGAGTAAATCGGATGCGTTTCTCCAGGCAGGGAAAACCGCGGTGTTGCAGAACATTCACGGCACCATGCAGTTTTTGCAGCGATTCCCGCCCTTTAACCAAATGGAAAACACTCACCTGGCGTATCTGGTGGAGCAGTGCCAACTGCGCTTCTATGCCCCGGGCGAGAGCATCATCCGACCGACTGACGGGCCGGTGGAACACTTCTATATCGTCAAACAGGGCCGTGTGGTGGGTGAGCGTACCCACGAAGGCCGCGAAGAGGCCCAGACCACCTTCGAGATCACTGCTGGCGAGTGTTTCCCCCTTGCTGCATTGCTGGGCGAACGTGCCACCCGCACCGAACACCGCGCCGCCGAAGACACCTTCTGCCTGCAACTGAACAAGCCTGCGTTTATCAAACTCTTTGCCCTGTCCGACGAATTCCGCGACTTTGCCCTGCGCGGTGTCAGCAGCCTGCTCGACAAGGTCAACCAGCAGGTGCAGCAGAAAGCCGCTGAAACCCTTGGCACTCAATATTCGCTCAACACCCGCCTGGGTGAACTGGCCATGCGTCACCCGGTGACCTGCGCCCCCACCGCCACCCTGCGTGATGCCGTACATCTGATGCACGAACAGCAAGTGGGCAGCATTGTGGTGGTGGACGAACACAAGGCGCCGCTGGGAATTTTCACCCTGCGCGACTTGCGCCAGGTAGTGGCTGATGGCCTTGAGGACTTCAACCAGGCTATCGAACTGCACATGACCCCCGCGCCGTTTTACCTGAGCCCCGATCACAGCGCGTTCGACGCCGCCATTGCCATGGCCGAACGGCATATTGCCCACGTGTGCCTGGTTAAAGATCAGCGCCTGTGCGGCGTGGTGTCCGAGCGCGACCTGTTCTCCCTGCAACGGGTCGATCTGGTGCATCTGGCGCGCACCATTCGCCACGCGCCAAGGCTGGATGCCCTGATCAGCCTGCGCGGTGAAATCGGCCAGTTGGTGGAACGCATGCTGGCCCACGGTGCGTCCTCCACGCAAATCACCCATATCATCACCCAGCTCAACGACCACACCGTATGCCGGGTGATCGAGCTGGTACTGGCCGACAAGGGCGACCCCGGCGTGCCATTTACCTGGCTGTGTTTTGGCAGCGAAGGGCGCCGCGAGCAAACCCTGCACACCGACCAGGACAACGGCATTCTGTTCGAGGCCAAGGATGCGGCTGAGGCCGCCAGCATTCGCCAGCGTCTGTTGCCCATCGCCCAGCAGATCAACCAGCATCTGGCGGCGTGCGGCTTTACCCTGTGCAAGGGCAATATCATGGCCGGCAACCCCGACCTGTGCTTGTCCCGTGCCGAGTGGACGCGTCGTTTTGCAGCCTTTATCCGCGAAGCCACCCCGGAAAACCTGCTGGCCTCCACCATCTATTTCGACCTGCGCGTGGTCTGGGGCGACGAGCTCGGCTGTGAGCAACTGCGGCGCGGCATGCTTGCGCAAGTAGCCGACAACCGCCTGTTCCAGCGCATGATGGCCGACAACGCATTGCGCCATCGCCCACCCGTAGGGCGCTTTCGCGAATTTGTGCTGGAGCGTAAAGGCAGTGACAAGGCCACCCTCGACCTCAAGGTCCAGGGCCTTACCCCCTTTGTTGACGGTGCGCGCTTGCTGGCGCTAGCCAACGGCGTCGAAGCCAACAACACCCTGGAGCGCCTGCGCCAGCTGGTCAGCCTTGAAGTGATCGAGCCGCTGGACGGCGCCGCCTATGAAGAGGCCTATCACTTTATCCAGCAGACCCGCATGCAGCAGCACCAACTGCAAACCCGGGAAAACCGGCCGTATTCCAACCGCGTCGACCCCGACAGCCTCAACCAGCTGGACCGGCGCATCTTGCGTGAAGCCCTGCGCCAGGCCCAGCGCCTGCAAAGCAGCCTGGCCCTGCGGTATCAGCTATGAGCCTGTTGTCCTGGTTGTTGCCACGCAAAAAACCAGTACTGAGCCTTGAGCAGCATCAGCGCCTGCTGCAACTACCGCCTGCCTCGACGCTGAGCGAGACGCCAATTCGCAGCCAGCGCTGGGTAGTGGTCGACCTGGAAACCAGCGGCCTGAACCTTAATCGTGACCAGGTGCTGTCGATTGGCGCGGTGGTGATTGAAGACGGCGCCATTGACCTGAGCCAGGCCTTTGAACGCACCCTGCTGCGTCCCGATAACCCCCTGAGCCCCAGCATGCTGCTGCATGAACTGGGCCCCGCGGCCATTGCTGCGGGCAGCGACCCGGTGGATGCCCTGCTCGACTTTATGGATTTTGTGGGGGACAGCCCGGTGCTGGCTTTCCATGCACCGTTTGACCAGCACATGCTCACCCGCGCCCTTAAAGACAGCCTGGGTTACCGCTTGCAGCATGTGTTTATGGATGTGGCGGCACTGGCACCGATGTTTTGCCCGCAAGTGAACCTGCGCGAAGCCGGGCTTGATCAGTGGATCAACCACTTCAACTTGCAAGTCGAAGACCGCCACAACGCCAGCGCCGACGCCCTGGCCACTGCCGAACTGGCGCTCATTTTGTTTAGCCGCGCCCGCGCTCAGGGCATCGACAGCCCATTGGCCCTGCAACAGCGGCTCAACCAGTGGCAGCGGCGCAAGCAGGTGCACAGCTTCTGACACACAATCACTCCCCCGTAGCAGCTGTCGAAGGAACGAGGCTGCGTTCGGCGGCGCAGCCGTCGTAAACCCTGAGAGTCGGTTTTAACTGGCACTGCGCGGTGTTTGATTTTGCGACGGCTTCGCCGCCGAACGCAGGCTCGGCAGCTGCTACGACAGAAACGACTTATTCCAGCATCCGATGAGCGTCAATTGCGTAGGATCATTCCCTCTGACACAATCGCGAATAATTATCGTTAGTTAAAACTAGAATTCGGTGATGTCTTTGTCGTCAGTCCAAAACCCACACAGCGAGCTGGTTGGAGCGCTTTATCGCGACCATCGCGGCTGGCTGCTGGCGTGGTTGCGGCGCAACGTAGCCTGCCCGCAGCGGGCCGAAGACCTCAGCCAGGACACCTTCGTGCGCCTGCTGGGCCGCACCGAACTGCAAACACCCCGCGAGCCCCGGGCCTTTCTGGCGGCCATCGCCAAGGGCCTGCTGTTTGACTACTTTCGCCGCGCCGCGCTGGAACAGGCCTGGCTCAACGAACTGATGCTGATCCCCGAGGCAGAACAACCCTCGCCCGAAGCCCAGCACCTGATTCTCGAAGACCTCAGGGCCATCGACCGCCTGCTCGGCAAGCTGTCGACCAAGGCCCGCGCAGCCTTCCTCTACAGTCGCCTCGACGGCCTGCCCCACGCCGAAATCGCCGAGCGCCTGGGCGTGTCGGTGCCCCGCGTACGCCAGTACCTGGCCCAGGGCATCCGCCAATGCTATATCGCCCTGTATGGCGAGCCGACATGAGCCAGGCCAACACCAAGCCGGTCTCGGCCCGGGTGCTGGACGCCGCCATCGCCTGGCAGCTGTGCCTGGATTGCGGCAATGGCAGCGCCGTGGAACAGGCCGAGTTTGCCAAGTGGTACAGCGCCAGCGAAGAACACGCCCGCGCCTGGTTGCAACTGGGCATGCTCGACCAGCGCTTCAGTAACACCAGCATTCCTGCGCGCAACGCCCTGCTCAACGCCCGTAATGGCGTGCAACAGCGGGCACGCAAGCTTGGCAGCGGCCTGGCCAGTATTGCGCTGGTCTGCGGGCTGGCCCTGTTTGCCGGTAAAAGCTACCTGCCCATTGATTACTGGATGGCCGACCAGCGCACCGCCACCGGCGAACAACGCCAGTTGCGCCTGGCCGACGGCACCCTGCTCAACCTCAATACCCACAGCGCAATCGATGTGCGCTTTGATGACACAACCCGGCGCATCATCCTGCAAGAAGGCGAGATCATGGTCGAGACCGGCCATGGCGACCCTCGCCCGTTTATCGTGCAAACCCGCGATGGCAGCCTGCTGGCACTGGGCACACGTTTCATGGTCAAGCGTGAAGACGATGGAACGCGCCTGAGCGTGCTGCAATCACGGGTGCAGGCCCACCCTCAAGATAGCGTCGAACAGACCATCTACAGCGCAGGCCAGCAAGTGCTGATGCACCGCGACCGCCTGGGCCAGATGTACGCGGTCAACCCCGGGGCCGATGCCTGGACACGAGGCATGCTGGTGCTGGACAACGTACGTCTGGCCGACATGGTCGGCGAACTCAACCGCTACCAGCGCGGCCACCTGGGCGTAGCCCCCGAAGTGGCCGACCTGCGCATCACCGGCAGCTTCCCGCTGAACAATGTCGAACTGGCGCTCAATGCCCTGTTACCGACCTTACCGGTACAGATCGAACAACGTACCCCATGGTGGGTCACCGTCAGCGCCAAGCCGAAAAACAACTGAATCGAAATTATTTTCAATTAGCCCTATCACTTTTCCAATCTCGTGCGGCAGATAGGCATTGAGAAACATTTCCATTCAGGAACCCGCCGAATGTCCCGCACCCTCGACACGTTTTTGCGTCCAAGCCTGTTGGCTGTCGCCATCGCCCTGAGCGCCCCGCTGGCCAGCACCACGCTGATTGCCGCCGAGCAGGCCTCGTCTGCGCGCAGCTACAACCTGCCTGCCGGACCTTTGGCGGCCACCCTGAACCAGATCGCCAGCCAGGCCGGCATCACCCTGGCTATCGACTCGTCGCTGCTGGCGGGCAAAACCTCGGCACCGGTCAAAGGCACGTTCGAAGCCACGACGGCGTTGCGTGAGGCATTGCAGGGCAGTGGGTTGCAGCTACAAAACAGTGGCAACGGCTCTTACACCCTGTTGCCAATCGTGGAAGGTGCCCTGACGCTGGGCGACGTCAATATCAACGGCGCCGCTGTTGCTGAAGGCTCGGAAGCGGCGGGTTATGTCAGCGAAAATTTGAATAATGTCGGCGCCCTGGGCGGGATGAAACTGCAAGACACGCCGTACTCCATGAGCGTGACATCTCAGGCTTTGCTGAAAAACATGCAAGCCACCTCGCTGGATGACGTATTCAAGCGCAACCCGTTTACCCAGATGTTCTCTCCGACCGGCGCAGGTTATGCCAGCGCAGTTAACATTCGCGGATTCAGCGGCGCGGGGAACCTGAATATTGCCAACGATGGCCTGCGCTTCAGCACATTGGCCGATGCGGGCAACTATCTGGAAGAAACCGAGCAACTGGAAGTCATCACCGGCCTTACCGGCTTTCTATATGGCCCCGCTACGCCCGGCGGTCTTGCCAACTATGTGCTCAAACGTCCGACCTACGAAAACTATCGCAGCGTTACTCTGGGCAATGCCGGTGGTGACAACTACTACCTGCACGGCGACTTTGGCGGCAAGATCGACGATGAAGGCAAATTTGCCTATCGCCTGAACCTGCTGAGCCAAGATGGCGAAACCGCCATCGACATGCAGAAACGCCGTCGCGAGTTGGTCAGCCTGGCTGTGGACTGGAACGTCAGCGACGACCTGCAAATCCAGTTCGATGCATCGCACAAGAAAACTCAGATTCGCGGGCTGACCAGCTACTGGTATTTCAATGACCAGGCGCTACGCCCACGCGCTTCGCAACTCGATAACGACAAACTGTACAGCCAGAAGTGGTCATTCTCGGACAACGAAACCGACAAGGGCGGTGTGCGGGCCAAGTGGCGCTTGAACGACACCTTCACCCTCCGCGGCGCCTTGGCGACCCAGAAGTTCACCGAAGAGAACACCTATACTGGCCCTACGGTATCCAGCCCGGGGGTTTACACCCAGCCACTGTATGCCTTTGCGCCCATTGAACATGTCGAAAACTCGGCCTACCTGTTCCT
Source organism: Pseudomonas sp. B414 (assembly GCF_055408445.1). Taxonomy (NCBI): domain Bacteria; kingdom Pseudomonadati; phylum Pseudomonadota; class Gammaproteobacteria; order Pseudomonadales; family Pseudomonadaceae; genus Pseudomonas; species Pseudomonas sp. B414. The sequence continues at coordinate 97,285 of NZ_JBUZTQ010000001.1, forward strand.
TGATGCCGCCTTTGCCACGGGCTCCATTGATCACAAGATGACCATGGGCTATCAGGGCAATGACTCGCGCATTCGCATGTACGAAGACCATATTCCCAGCTCACCGCCGCAATACGTTGACGTCGGCGGCGGCCCACTGCCTTTCGGCACCAGCGAACAGGTCGGCAAGCCCAGCTACTCCATTGGCCACGGCAATCAGCGTTTGGCGAGTACATCGCAAAACAACAACTTCCTGATTGGCGACGTTATTACCTTTAACGACCAATGGTCGAGCATCCTCGGTGTGACCCGCACCCAGATCAAGGCCTACAACAACGACTTCATCTATTCCACGCCCGAAAAGAAAACCCGTTACGACGAAAGCAAAACCTCGCCCAGCGTTTCGCTTATCTACAAGCCAATACCTTGGTTGACGACCTACGCCACTTATATTGAAGGGCTACAGGCAGGTGGCACGGCTCCCTGGAACGCAGTCAACGCAGGGGAAATTTTCGCTCCGCAAGTCAGCAAGCAATACGAAATTGGCGCCAAAGCCACGGTGGGCGAAACACTGCTGACGCTGGCATTGTTCAACATCGAAAAGCCCAACGGTTTCCTCAACGAAGGGATGATTTATACCGAGAGTGGCAAACAGGTGAACAACGGCCTGGAGTTCAGCGTAACGGGCAAAGTCACTCCCGAGCTGACCGTGGTAGGCGGTTTTACCTTGCTTGATCCAAAGGTCAAGGACGCCGACAACAAGGCCAACGACGGCAATGCCCCCGTTGACGTAGCCAAGCAACTGGCCAAGGTTTACGCCGAATACGACATCAATGCCCTGCCCGGCCTGGCTCTGACCGGCGGGGCGTTCTACACCGGCAAGCAATACACCGATGTCAGCAACGACTACCAACTGCCGTCGTTCACCACCTTTGATGCCGGTGCGCGCTACCGCATGAAGGTTTCGGAAAACGACCTGACCTTGCGCATGAACGTCAGCAACTTGGCCAACAAGGACTACTGGCTCAACAGCCATTACTTGGGCGACCCGCGCACCGTGCAGTTCTCGGCACAGCTGGAGTTTTAAACGGTCGTTAGCGCACCACCTCCCCCTGTGGGAGCGGGCTTGCTCGCGATAGCATCACCTCGGTTCTTTCAGATACACCGAGTTGCCTGCATCGCGAGCAAGCCCGCTCCCACAGGGTGTTTTTGCATTTTGGGAAAGTCATGAAAAGCAAAACCATCCGCCGCTGGTCCTTTATCCATACCTGGACCAGCCTGATTTGCACCGCGTTCCTGCTGATGCTGGCACTGACCGGTCTGCCGTTGATTTTTCATCATGAAATCGACCATCTGCTGGGCGATGCGCCGCAGGTCAAGGAACTGCCTGCCGACACCCCGACCCTCGACCTGCAACAACTGGTGCGCGCCGCCGAGGCTCATCGGCCGGGCGAGGTCATGCAGTATTTCGGCTGGGAAGAAGACGAGCCCAATGCGATTGTCGCCATCATGGCGGCCACCGCAGGCACCGAGCCAAACTCGTCCCACACCTTTATGCTCGATGCCCGCACCGGCGAGGCGATAGAAATGCCGTCAGCCAATGGCGGAATCATGATGGTCATGCTGCGCCTGCATGTGGATATGTTTGCCGGGCTGCCCGGCAAGTTGCTGCTGGCCTTTATGGGGCTGCTGTTTGTGCTGGCGATCATTTCCGGCACAGTGCTGTACCTGCCCTTTATGCGCCGTCATGAATTCGCCACGGTGCGCACCGACAAGTCCGCGCGCTTGCGCTGGCTCGACCTGCATAACCTGCTTGGCGCCGTGACCCTGACCTGGGCGCTGGTGGTGGGGGTGACCGGAGTTATCAGCGCCTGTGCCGACCTGATTATCGCTGCCTGGCGCAATGACAGCCTCAGCGCCATGATCGAACCCTATCGCGATGCACCGCCGCTGACCCATCTGGCCCCAGCCAGTCAGTTACTGGAAATTGCCGCCAAGGCCGCTCCCGGCATGCAACCGGACTTTATCGCCTTCCCCGGCACCCGGTTCTCCAGCGAGCACCATTACGCAGTCTTTATGAAAGGCAGCACGCACCTCACATCGCATCTGCTGACCCCGGTACTGATCGACGCCAGCACCCTGGATGTCACCGCCGTGGCCGGGCGCCCGTGGTACATGGATGCCATGGGCATGTCCCAGCCGCTGCACTTTGGCGACTATGGCGGCATGCCGATGAAAATCCTCTGGGCGGCACTCGATGTGTTGACCATCGTAGTGCTCGGCAGCGGCTTGTACCTGTGGTGGGTACGCCGTCGCGCGGCAAAGGAGAGCGCACGATGAGGCCGCGTCAGTCGAGCTTCTGGAAAGTGTTTTCCATTCCGCTGGCAATCGGGCTGGTCAGTGTGACGGGGTTGTTCAGTGCGCTGTTGGGGGACGGCGCCTGGGATGTGTTGAGCTGGATTGGTCTGGGAATTCCGGTGTGGATCAGTGTTTGCGGGATATGCAAGCGCTGATTGAAACCACTGCCCTCACCCCAACCCTCTCCCTCCGGGAGTGGGTTAGGGTGGGCCTGAGCCCAACTCAGCAATCCGGCTTGTCCGCCGTATAACGCCGCGCCGGGTTCACCGCCGCGCCAAACTCGCGCAATGCCTTGGCGCCGATCAGCAGCGGATAGTTAAAACTGCTGCGGTCGGTCAAGTTGACCTCCACAGTGCGTTTGACATTCCCCAGGCACATTTCCAGATCGACCACCGGGCGCTTGGCGCTTTCGGGGGTGTCCCGGTCTTCATCTTCATCGGCACGGCTTTTGATTTTGCTGATGCGCGCCACTTTGTGTTCATACACCTTGTTGCTCGCGCCTTCGGTCGCCAGCTGAAAACGCACCCACTCTTCACCATCGCGGGAAAAAGTCTGGATATTTTTGGCCGACAACGACGCGGTCAGGGCGCCGGTGTCCATCTTGGCTTTGAGGGTTTCGCCGATTTCCGGCAACTTGATGTACTCGTAACGCCCGTAAAGGGTCGGCTCGGCGGCCATCACCGGCAGCGCCAATACAGACAGCAACGCGAGAACAGACTTCATGCAGGCATTTCCTTTGAAAAAGTAAGCGTTAGACCGCTTATCCACAGTAGGTTCACATTGCGTGTGTGGGAGTGAGGCTATCGCGAGCAGGCTCGCTCCCACAAGGTCCATGGATTTGGCGTTCTACGCCAGTCTGCTTATCATGGCCTGTCCTTAAACGTTCAAGAGTTGCTTATGCGCCGCCTGCTCACCGGCTGTTTCGTCACCCTGTTACTGCTATGCAACACCCTGATCCTGTTCGGGCCGTTGATGCTGTTTGCCCTGTTCAAGCTGGCATCATCGGGGCGCCTGCGCGATTACAACTCGCGGGCGGTGATGTGGATTGCCGAAACCTGGTCGGAGATCGACAAACGCATTTTTGCCCTGTGTCTGCCCACCCAATGGGACATTCGCGGCGCCGAAGGCCTGAGCCGCGATACCTCGTATCTGGTGATCAGCAATCACCAGTCGTGGGTAGATATCCCCGCATTGATGCAGGGTCTGAACCGGCACACGCCGTTCTTCAAATTCTTCCTGAAAAAAGAACTGATCTGGGTACCCTTTCTGGGCCTGGCCTGGTGGGCGCTCGACTATCCCTTCATGAAGCGTTATTCCAAGGCCTTTCTGGCCAAACACCCAGAACTCAAGGGCGAAGACCTGAAAATCACCAGGGCCGCCTGCGAGCTGTTCAAGCGCCAGCCGGTGACGATCGTCAACTACCTGGAAGGCACGCGCTTTACCCCGGCCAAACACGCTCAACAACATTCACCCTATACCTGGCTGCTCAAGCCCAAGGCAGGCGGCGTGGCGTTTGTGCTGGCGGCGATGGGCGAACAGCTGGATGCCGTGCTCGACGTGACCGTGGTGTACCCACAGGCAAGGATTCCGGGCTTTTGGCAGTTGATCAGCGGGCAGGTGCCCAAGGTGATTGTCGATATACAGACCCGAGAACTGGATCCGGCGTTGTGGCAGGGCGATTACGAAAACGACCCGGTGTTTCGTGAGCAGGTCCAGAGCTGGGTCAACCAGCTCTGGACCTTGAAAGACCAGCGCATCAGCACCTTGCGTGCCGGGCGCGACTAGCCTTTAAACGCCCCAGGCGCTGCCCAGTTTGCTCAGCAGCGAAGTGCTGACGTTCTGGCCCTTGAAGTAGTCCAGCAGTACCGGAGCAAACTTGGCAACCATGCCGTCCTGCATGCCCAGCGCCGAGAATGCGGCGTTCAACTGGTCAGTGTTAGCCACGTTGCTGACCGCGCTGGTTGCAGTCTCGGATACACCCGAGGACTTGCCCAGCAGGCCGCCCAACTGGCTCAACTGACCCAGGGCACCAGCACCTGCCAGCTTGTTTACCCCCGGCACTTGCTCGGCCAGTTGGGAGTAGTCGCTGGAAGTCAGCTGGTTTTTTGCCAGGCTCAGCATCGCGCCGATACCACCAGCCGCTTGCTCAGGCTTTACGCCCAGCTCGTTGACCTTGGTCAGCATCTGCACGGCCTGGGCCGACTTGTCAGTGGTGGCGCCATTACCGTTGGCACCTTGCACCTGAGCGGCCACGTTGGCCACGTCGCTCAGGCTGAAACCTGCAAACACCGGGCTCGCTGCCACAGTCATCAATGTTGCCAGTGCCACGCCGCTCAACTTCTTCATCGCTTCAACCTCTAGAACCAAAAAACCGCCCGCGCAGGAGCGGTAAAACCATGTGTATGACCCAGAATCCAGGCAGATGTTCCCAAATGCCACTATCGGATCAAACGGCCTGCAATCTTAATTGAAAACAGCTGCATCCGCTGGACCCTTGCCTGCGTATACAGAGCAGCGAGGTGACTCCCATGATTGGAACAACCCCACACCCTGGACTACCCTCAACCGACAACTGCTCTGAAGTCCTGGCTTTTTTTGAGGGGAGAACAGCTATTTTAACTGCCAATACCGATTACCTTGAAAAACTCTTGGCCCAATGTTCACTGGGCAATCGGCGAGCCTTTGAAACCCTCTACCGCAGCGTCGCCCCGCGTTTGTACAGCGTGGCACTGCGCTGTATGGGTCGCAGCGATCTGGCAGAGGAAGTGGTGCAGGAAAGTTTTGTGCGCATCTGGCACAACGCCTCGCGTTACGACGCCCATTTGTCGGCACCGCTGACCTGGATGATCACCATCACCCGTAACCAGGCCATCGACCAGTTGCGCAAACACCGCGAGCTGCCCTTGAGCGACCTGCAGCAAGACGCAGTGGCCGATGACAGCCCAAGTGCCCACGAGCAACTGCACAGCGCTCGTGAGGCCAGCGCCCTCAACCAGTGCCTGGAGCGGCTCGAGGGCATGCAACGCCAGAGCATCACCAGCGCCTATTTTCACGGGCTGAGCGCCAGCGAGCTGGCGCAGCAATTGGCGGCGCCGCTGGGCTCGGTCAAGTCCTGGATTCGCCGGGGCATGGAGCGACTGCGCAGGTGCCTCGAATCATGAACTATCAAACCCCCGAACTGCGCCGTGCACTGGCCGCCGATTACGCCATCGGCCTGATGCCGCCCACGGCCCGCAGACGCTTTGAACACTTGCTGCAAGACGATGCCGCTCTGCGAACTGAATTGGCAAGCTGGCAAACACACCTCAGCCTACTGACCGAGCCCTTGATCGAACAACCTGTAGCCGATCACGTGTGGCACGCCATCGTGGCGCGTATCGAGCCGCAAAAGCTGCATGTGCCGGCCCGGCGACCGTTCTGGAGCTGGTGGCGATTAAGTGCAGCTGCTTGCTCCTTGTTGATCGCCGTGACTGTGGGTTTGCTCTACAACCACGACAGCGTGCAATACAAGGCCACCCTGCTTAGCGGCACGGCGCAGCCCGGCCTGCGGGTGGAGGCCCATGCTGATTATCTCAAGGTTCAACCGCTGGAACTGGCGGCGGTGGATGCAGGCCGCAGTCTGGAATTGTGGGCGATTCCGGTAGAGGGTAAACCGGTTTCCCTGGGACTTGTTCCGCGCGAGGGCGATGGGCGGATAGTGCTGAGCCAGAGCCAACAGCAATTGATCAGGGTGCCCGTGGTGCTGGCCGTGAGCCTTGAACCCCAGGGCGGTTCGCCGACCGGGCAACCCACCGGCCCAGTGTTGTATCAGGGGCCGCTGGCAGCACTATAAAATGTGTGGGAGCGGGCTTGCTCGCGATGCAAACAACTCGGTGCATCTGAAAGACCGAGGTGCTGCCATCGCGAGCAAGCCCGCTCCCACAGATGCCCCAGGGAAACTTAAGCCTTGCTGAACATCCGGTGCGGATCGATCACAAACTTCTTCGGCACACCCGCATCGAACTCGCCATAGCCGCGTGGCGCTTCGTCCAGGCTGATCACTTCAACGCCCACAATATCGGCGATCTTGATCCGGTCCCACATGATCGCCTGCATCAGTTGGCGGTTGTATTTCATCACCGGCGTTTGCCCGGTGTGGAAGCTGTGGGACTTGGCCCAGCCCAGACCAAAGCGGATGCTCAGGCTGCCCATTTTTGCAGCGGCATCCACCGCACCCGGATCTTCGGTCACATACAGCCCCGGAATACCGATCTTGCCCGCCACCCGCACCACGCCCATCAGCGAGTTAAGTACCGTGGCCGGCGCTTCATGCTTGACCCCGTCATGGCCATGACCACGAGCTTCAAAGCCCACCGCGTCCACCGCGCAATCCACTTCCGGCTCGCCCAGCAGATCGGCAATTTGCTCATGCAATGGCGTGTCTTTGGACAGGTCGGCAATTTCAAAACCCTGGGCCTTGGCATGGGCCAGGCGAATCGGATTGACGTCACCGACAATCACCACCGCCGCCCCCAGCAAACGCGCCGAAGCCGCTGCTGCCAGGCCCACCGGGCCAGCACCGGCGATATACACCGTGCTGCCGGGGCCAACCCCTGCGGTGACTGCACCGTGGTAGCCGGTGGGCAGAATGTCGGAGAGGCAGGTCAGGTCGCGAATTTTTTCCATGGCCGCATCGCGATCGGGCAGCTTGAGCAGGTTGAAATCGGCATAAGGCACCAATACATATTCAGCCTGACCGCCAACCCAGTCGCCCATGTCCACGTAACCATATGCGCCGCCGGGACGGGCCGGGTTGACGGTCAGGCACACACCGGTGTTCTGTTCCTTGCAACTGCGGCAACGCCCGCACGCCACGTTGAACGGCACTGACACCAGGTCGCCGACTTTCAGATGTTCCACATCACGACCGGCTTCGATCACTTCGCCGGTAATTTCATGGCCCAGCACCAGCCCGGTCTGCGCCGTGGTACGGCCACGCACCATATGCTGGTCGGAACCACAGATATTGGTCGACACCACCCGCAGGATCACGCCGTGGTGGATGGGCTTGCCCTGCGGGTTCTGCATTTTCGGGAAAGGAATGCTTTGCACTTCAACCTGGCCATTGCCCAGGTACACCACACCGCGATTGTCAGCCATCGTATTTGCCCTAATTGTTATTGGAGGGAATTACTTGCTGCCTGCAGCTTAGAACGTGCCGCGCCCTCACAGCACCACAGTACGACCTCCATTTAGGAAAACGCGCCGCTCAATGTGGTAGCCGACACCGCGCGCCAGGGTCTGTGCTTCGATGTCGCGGCCCTTGGCGATCAGATCTTCCGGGTAGTGACTGTGGTCCACCACCTCGACGCCCTGGGCGATGATCGGGCCTTCGTCCAGGTCGTTATTGATGTAATGGGCGGTGGCGCCCACCAGCTTGACGCCCTTTTCGTAGGCCTGGTGATAGGGCTTGGCGCCCTTGAAGCCGGGCAGCAGGGAGTGGTGAATATTGATCGCCTTGCCATCGAGCTTGCGGCACAGCTCGGGGGATAGCACTTGCATATAGCGGGCGAGGATCACCAGCTCGGCACCGGTGTCTTCGATCACTTGCCAGACCTTGGCCTCTTGCGCCGGTTTGTTGAGCGGGTCGAGGGCAAAGTGGTGATACGGGATACCGTGCCAGCTGGCCAGGGGTTCAAGATCGGGGTGATTGGACACCACGGCTACCACGTCCATCGACAACTGGCCGATGCGCTGGCGATAGAGCAAGTCGTTGAGGCAATGGTCGGCCTTGGACACCATGATCAGCACTTTGGGACGATGATGGGGCGGCGTCAGTTCGAAGGTCATGCCGAACGCCTGACCGCGCTCGAGCAGGCCTTCGCGAAAGGCATGCTCGTCGAAACCGTCGGGCTGACGGAACTCCACCCGAATAAAGAAACGCGCCGAACGCTGGTCATCGAAGGAATGGTGCTCGGTGACGTAGCAGCTGTGTTCGAACAGATAACGCGTCACCGCGTCCACCGTGCCCAGCAGGCTGGGACAATCGGCGGTGAGAATCCAGGTATCGGGGGCGCGGCTCATGGGGGTGCTCCTTGATTGTTATTGAACGCCCACTCCCCCTGTGGGAGCGAGCTTGCTCGCGATTCAGGCAACCTGGTGCATCACGCACACCGCAGCGATCCTATCGCGAGCAAGCCCGCTCCCACAGGGGTCGCTGGGTATTTAAGCCTCGACACTCAAACCATACTCCGCTGCCGCATCCTGCAACCATAGCCACCAATAATCCGAAAAACTGCGGCGGATCAGCAGTTCCCAGGTGTCCTCAGCCGTATGGCGAATCACCAGTTGCGACTTGGCAAACACCGTACCTACTGCCTTGCCCACCGGGAAGTTATCCGGGTGCACGTCGTAGCTGGTGGACTTCATCAGCACTTCCCGCACTTTCGGCCCGCTCAGTTCCAGCAGCTGTTGCCCGCCGCTGACGTTGACCACCGAGATATGCAGCCCGGCCAGTGCAGCGCGCAGTGCCTGTTCCACAGCAAACTCCTGGCCGCCGGGAACGATCAACAGCCATTCATCCGGGCCCATCCATTGCAGCGATGTTTCGTCTTTGGCTACCAAACTCAGGGCCACCGGCAGTTCCAGGCCCAGGGCCTTGTGCACGCCTTCGGCAAAAGCCGGGTCTTTGCCGTCGCCGCGCAGGGTCAGATGGCCCAGCAGTTTTTTCTCGCGCACGCTCACACCGGGGTTCTTGCGGCCCTTGCCGATCAGCCCGGCAAGGTTGGCGTGGTGCAGCGATGACTCGGCTTTGGCACTCGAGTCCGGGCGTTGTTGATATACGTTGGCTGTGGTCATGAGATCACCCATTCTTAATGCTGTGTCGGTTAGACCGTCATCGCTGGCAAGCCAGCTCCCACAGGTTTTGTGCTGTTTTTGTGGGAGCTGGCTTGCCAGCGATGGGCTTCAGTCAAATATTTTGCCGATCGCCTTTCGGGTCGAAGAACACCGAAGACACGATTTCAGCCTCGATCACGCTACCGTCGGCCTGGGGCGAGAACACCCGCTCACCGATACGCTTCAAACCACCTTTGACCACACCCATGGCAAACGAATAACCCAGGGAGTTGTGGGCATAGCTGGAAGTCACGTGGCCAACCATGGTCATCGGGATCGCCTGCTTCGGATCGAACACCAGTTGCGCACCCTCGGGCAGCCATTGGGTCGGGTTGACCGGCTTGAGGCCCACCAGCTGTTTGCGCTGGTCACGTACACAGTCTTCGCGGTTCATGCCGCGCCAGCCGAGCCACGAGAACGGTTTGGTACGGCCTACGCACCAACCCATGTTCAAGTCATCCGGGGTCATGGAGCCGTCAGTGTCCTGGCCGACGATGATGAAACCCTTCTCGGCCCGCAGCACGTGCATGGTCTCGGTGCCATAGGGGGTAAGGTTGTATTGCTTGCCCGCCTCGACGATTTTCTCCAGTACACCCATGGCGTAGTCAGCCTGGATATTGACCTCGTACGACAGCTCGCCAGTAAACGAGATACGGAACACCCGTGCCGGTACACCGCCCACCAGCCCCTCCTTCCAGGTCATGAACGGGAAGGCCTCGCGGTCCAGGTCGATATTGGTCACTTCACTCAACAGCTTGCGGCTGTTGGGCCCGGACAGGGTCAGGGTGGCGTAGTGGTCGGTCACCGAAGTGAAGTACACCTTGAGCTCTGGCCATTCGGTCTGCTGGTAGATTTCCAGCCATTGCAGTACCCGCGCCGCGCCACCAGTGGTGGTGGTCATCACAAAATGGTTGTCGGCCAGACAGGCGGTTACACCGTCATCGAAGACCATGCCGTCTTCTTTGCACATCAGGCCGTAGCGGGCCTTGCCCACGTCGAGCTTGGTCCAGGCGTTGGTGTAGATACGGTTGAGGAATTCCCGCGCATCCGGGCCTTGAATGTCGATTTTGCCCAGTGTGGAGGCATCGAGAATACCGACGCTGTCACGCACGGCCTGGCACTCACGCTTGACCGCTGCGTGCAGGTCTTCGCCGTTGCGCGGGAAATACCACGGGCGTTTCCATTGGCCCACGTCTTCAAACTCGGCACCCTGCTTGACGTGCCAGGCTTGCAGCGCGGTGTAGCGCACCGGCTCGAAGATATGCCCGCAATGGCGGCCCGCCACGGCGCCAAACGTTACCGGCGTGTAGTTGGGGCGGAACATGGTGGTGCCCATCTGCGGGATGGTCACGTTCAGCGAACGTGCAGCAATGGCCAGCCCGTTGACGTTGCCCAGCTTGCCCTGATCGGTACCGAAGCCCAGGGCGGTGTAGCGTTTGACATGCTCGACCGACTCGAAACCTTCGCGAGTCGCCAGTTCGATGGCGGCGGCGGTGACGTCGTTTTGCAGGTCGACAAATTGCTTGGGCGCTCGCGCCGTGCCTTTTTCATGGGGCACGTGGAACAGCGCCAAGGTTGCTTCCTGAAGCTGGTTCAGGGCTTTGGGCAATACACCTTCCACCGCTTTGAAGCCCGCTTCGCTGGCCGCACGTACGCCGCCTTCAAAACCGTCGGCAAGACTGTCGCCCAGGCCGTAAACACCATTGATCCCCCCTACGCACACACGCTTTTGCGGCGCTTCACCGGGGACAAAACCGAGGATGTCTTCGCGCCAGGTCGGCTTGCCGCCCAGGTGCGAAGCCAGGTGAACCACCGGGCTGTAACCGCCCGAAGTGGCCACCAGATCACATTCCAGCCATTCGCCGGGGCTGGCGACACTGAGGGATTTAAGATCAATCGCCGCCACCCGGGCACTGTTCACATGCTTGCTGCCACGGGTTTCGATCACCGCGCTGCCGGTCAAAATGCGGATGCCTTTAGCCCGCGCCGCCTCTACCAGTGCGCCACGCGGGTTGCTGCGCGCATCGGCGACAGCCACCACCTGCTGACCAGCATCAAGCCAGTCCAGCGCTACGCGGTAGGCATGGTCGTTGTTGGTGCTCAGCACCAGCTTTTTGCCCGGTGCCACGCCATAGCGGCGCACGTAAGAGGACACTGCGCCCGCCAGCATATTGCCCGGCACGTCGTTGTTACCGTATACCAATGGCCGCTCGCAGGCGCCGGTCGCCAGTACCACGCGCTTGGCCCGAACCCGGTGGATGCGCTGACGTACCTGGCCGATCGGCGCGCGATCACCCAGATGATCGGTGAGGCGTTCATGAATGGTCAGGAAGTTGTGGTCGTGATAACCGTTGACGGTCGCCCGTGGCAGCAGGATCACGTCCGGCAGTGCCTTGAGCTCGGCAATAACCTTGCCCACCCATTCCATCGCCGGTTTGCCGTCCAGGCTTTCGCGGCTGTCGAGCAGGCTGCCGCCAAATTCTTCCTGCTCATCGGCCACGATCACCCGCGCGCCGCTGCGCGCTGCCGCCAGTGCCGCTGCCAGACCGGCAGGGCCTGCACCGACAATCAGCACGTCGCAGTGGTGGTTCATGTAGTCGTAGGTATCAGGATCGTTCTGGGTCGGCGAACGGCCCAGGCCTGCGGCCTTGCGGATGTACTTCTCGTAAGTCATCCAGAACGACTGCGGGTACATAAACGTCTTGTAGTAGAAGCCCGGCGGCATCAGCTTGCCGCCGACCTTGCCGAGAATGCCCATCACATCGTTGTTGACATTGGGCCAGCCGTTGGTGCTGGTGGCGACCAGGCCCTGATACAGCGCCTGTTGCGTGGCGCGTACGTTGGGAATCTGGGTGGCTTCGGTGGCGCCGATCTGCAGCACCGCATTGGGCTCTTCGGCACCGGCAGCGTAAATGCCACGGGGTCGGGAATATTTGAAGCTGCGACCGATCACGTCGACGCCGTTGGCCAGCAAGGCTGCGGCCAGGGTATCGCCTTCGTAGCCTTTGTACTGTTGGCCGTTGAAGGTAAAGGTCAGCACCTTGCTGCGGTCAACACGACCGCCATTAGGCAAGCGATGGGTCTGGCTCATACCTTTTCTCCCTGCTCGCGAGTGGCCGTGGTGGTCTGTGGCGCAGCCTCTTCAGTGAACTGCGGCTTGCTGCCGATCAGATAGGTTTCAAGAATTTCGTAGGTCACGGTGTTGCGCGTGGCGTTGAAAAACTGCCGGCAACCGGCGACGTGGTTCCACAGTTCGTGGTGCAGACCGCGCGGGTTGTCGCGAAAGAACATGTAGTCGCCCCACTCGGCATCGGTGCAGGCGCCGGGGTCCAGCGGGCGCGGGATATGCGCCTGGCCGCTGGCATGGAATTCCTCTTCGGAGCGCAGTTCGCCGCAATGGGGACAGAAGATATGCAACATGGGTATTTCTCCTGTTAGTGAGCAACCGCGGCAGCGCCGTGTTCGTCGATCAGGGCACCGGTGTGGAACCGGTCAATGGAAAACGGGGCAGCCAGGGGATGCATCTCGCCTTTGGCCAGGCTGGCGGCAAAAACGTTGCCCGAGCCCGGCGTAGCCTTGAAGCCGCCCGTGCCCCAACCGCAGTTGAAAAACAGGTTCGGCACCGGAGTTTTGGAGATGATCGGGCAGGCATCCGGGGTGGTGTCGACGATGCCGCCCCACTGGCGGTTCATGCGCACGCGGGACAGTACCGGGAACATTTCCACGATCGCCTGGATGGTGTGCTCGATCACCGGGTACGAACCGCGCTGGCCATAGCCGACCCAGCCGTCGATACCGGCACCGATCACCAGGTCGCCCTTGTCGGACTGGCTGATATAGCCGTGAACGGCGTTGGACATGATCACGCTGTCGATAATCGGCTTGATCGGCTCCGACACCAGCGCCTGCAGCGGGTGGGATTCGATCGGCAGGCGAAAGCCTGCCTGGCGGGCCATATGCCCCGAGTTGCCCGCCGTGACCACACCCACGCGCTTGGCGCCGATAAAGCCTTTGCTGGTTTCAACACCGATACACACGCCGTTTTCCTTGCGAAAGCCCAGCACTTCGGTCTGCTGGATCAGGTCCACGCCCAGTGCATCCGCGGCGCGGGCAAAGCCCCAGGCCACGGCATCGTGGCGGGCCACGCCGCCACGGCGTTGTACCGTGGCACCGATAATCGGGTAGCGGGTGTTTTTTGAGCAATCGAGGTACGGAATCTCGTCCGCCACCTGTTTGCCGTTGAGCAGTTCACCGTCCACGCCATTGAGGCGGTTGGCACTGACCCGGCGTTCCGAGTCGCGCATGTCCTGCAGGGTGTGGCACAGGTTATAGACCCCGCGCTGGGAGAACATGACGTTGTAGTTAAGGTCCTGGGACAGGCCTTCCCACAACTTCATCGCGTGTTCGTACAGGTGCGCTGACTCGTCCCACAGGTAATTGGAACGCACGATGGTGGTGTTGCGCGCCGTGTTGCCGCCGCCCAGCCAGCCTTTCTCGACCACCGCCACATTGGTGATGCCGTGTTCCTTGGCCAGGTAGTAGGCGGTTGCCAGCCCGTGGCCGCCACCGCCGACGATAACCACGTCATAGACCTTTTTCGGGGTTGGCGTGCGCCACATCTTCTGCCAGTTTTCGTGATGGCTGAGGGAGTGCTTGAAGAGGCCGAAGCCTGAATACCGTTGCATAGGGTTTACTCCAAAAACGCGCTCAGCGATAAACCGGGAAGTCTTTGCACAGCGAGGTCACCTGGCGTGCCACATCGGCCTCGATATCGGCATCGCCGAGGTGATCGAGGATGTCGCAGATCCAGCCTGCCAGTTCCGTGCACTGCGCCACCTTGAAACCGCGGGTGGTCACCGCCGGGGTGCCGATACGCAGGCCCGAGGTCACGAACGGCGATTGCGGGTCGTTAGGCACGGCATTCTTGTTGACCGTGATATGCGCACGTCCGAGGGCGGCGTCGGCGTCCTTGCCGGTCAGGCCCTGACGGATCAGGCTGAGCAGGAACAGGTGGTTGTCGGTACCGCCCGAGACCACGTCGAAGCCGCGCTTGATAAACACCTCGGCCATGGCCTGGGCGTTGTCGATAACCTGCTTCTGATAGGTTTTGAAGCCTGGCTCCAGCGCTTCTTTAAAGCACACCGCCTTGGCCGCAATCACATGCATCAGCGGACCGCCCTGCCCACCGGGAAACACCGCCGAGTTGAGTTTTTTCTCCAGTGCTTCGTTGGCCTTGGCCAGAATCAGGCCGCCACGGGGGCCGCGCAGGGTTTTGTGGGTCGTGGTGGTGACTACGTCAGCGTAGGGCAGCGGGTTCGGGTACAGACCCGCTGCAACCAGACCGGCCACGTGGGCCATGTCCACAAACAGATAAGCGCCGACCTTATCTGCGATCTGACGAAAGCGCGGGAAATCGAGGAATTTTGAGTAAGCCGAGAACCCGGCAATAATCATCCTGGGCTGATGTTCAACGGCCAGACGCTCCACTTCGTCGTAGTCGATCAGGCCAGTGGCGGTATCGATACCGTACTGCACAGCGTTATAGAGTTTGCCGGAGAAGCTGACGCTGGCGCCGTGGGTCAAATGCCCGCCGTGGGCCAGGCTCATGCCCAGCACGGTGTCACCGGCATTGAGCAGGGCCAGGTACACCGCCGCGTTGGCCTGGCTGCCCGAATGCGGTTGCACGTTGGCGTAATCGGCACCGAACAGTTGTTTGGCACGGTCGATGGCCAGTTGCTCGACCTTGTCCACATGTTCGCAGCCACCGTAGTAGCGCTTGCCCGGGTAGCCTTCGGCGTACTTGTTGGTCAGACCGCTGCCTTGAGCTTCCATTACGCGCTGGCTGGTGTAGTTTTCGGAGGCGATCAACTCGATATGATCTTCCTGGCGCTGATCTTCGGCATTCATGGCCGCTAACAAGGCATCGTCGTAACCCTGGATCTGATCCTGCTTGCTGAACATTGCGTGTCTCCCAGCGCCAGCGCGCCTTTTGGTCTCGGTGGGGCTGATGCCCTTTGAGCCTGATGGTAGAGCTGGCGCAGGCGGACCAAATGCCTATGGACGCCACGCAATGGTGCGTTTACGACATGAAGAAATACATAACCTGTGGGAGCGGGCTTGCTCGCGATTGCAGCACCTCGTTCTTTCAGATGTACCGAGTAGTTTGAATCGCGAGCAAGCCCGCTCCCACAGTGCTACTTAGGCGTTTTCGTGTAGGGAGTTTCCGTACTTCAAGTCGTGCCTGTGCACCCGCCAAAATCTTGGATAAAGTGCACCACAACATTCGACCAAGGAACCGGAAAATGACTGACAAGAGCCAACAATTCGCCAGCGACAACTACTCCGGTATCTGCCCCGAAGTCTGGTCTGCCATGGAAAAAGCCAACCACGGCCACCAACGCTCATACGGCGACGATGAGTGGACCCTGCGCGCCTCCAATGACTTTCGCAAACTGTTCGAAACAGACTGCGAGGTGTATTTCGCCTTTAACGGCACCGCGGCCAACTCCCTGGCCCTGTCGTCGTTGTGCCAGAGTTTCCACAGCGTGATCTGCTCCGAGACCGCCCACGTCGAAACCGACGAATGCGGCGCCCCGGAGTTCTTTTCCAACGGTTCCAAGCTGCTGATCGCGCGTACTGAAAACGGCAAGATCACCCCCGAGTCGATCCGCGAAATCGCCCTCAAGCGCAAGGATATCCACTACCCCAAACCGCGTGTGGTCACCATCACCCAGGCCACTGAAGTCGGCAGCGTGTACCGCCCGGAAGAAATCCGCGCCATCAGCGCCACCTGCAAGGAGCTGGGCCTGCTGTTGCATATGGACGGCGCGCGCTTCTCCAACGCCTGCGCCTTCCTCGGCTGCACCCCGGCAGAACTGAGCTGGAAAGCTGGCGTGGATGTGCTGTGCTTTGGCGGGACCAAAAACGGCATGGCGGTGGGCGAAGCGATTCTGTTCTTCAACCATGACCTGTCGGTGGACTTTGACTACCGCTGCAAACAGGCCGGGCAACTGGCATCGAAAATGCGTTTCTTGTCGGCCCCTTGGGTTGGCCTGCTGGAAAACGACGCCTGGCTCAAACACTCCCGCCACGCCAACCACTGCGCGCAACTGCTGAGCCAGCTGGTGAGTGATATTCCGGGGGTTGAGCTGATGTTTCCGGTGGAGGCCAACGGCGTGTTCCTGCAACTGTCGGAACCGGCCGTGACTGCGCTGACTGCCAAGGGCTGGCGTTTCTATACCTTTATCGGCAAAGGCGGCGCACGCTTCATGTGCTCGTGGGATACCGAGGAAGCACGGGTACGGGAACTGGCGGCGGATATTCGCGAAGTGATGTCGGCGTAATGCGAACGCTACATCAATAGTACTGTGGGAGCGGGCTAGCTCGCGATTCAGGCAACGCGGTTTGTCTGAACGACTGCGCTGATGCCATCGCGAGCAAGCCCGCTCCCACAGAGGGTGATTGGTTTACGAACTATCAGGATTGCCCCAGAGTTCGCTCAATCACATCGACCGTGGCGCTGACTTGCTCTTGATAACGGTCGAGTTCCTGTTTGTGGCTCAGTTGCAGCTCAATCTGTTGGGAACACAGATTCAGTGCTGCCAGCACCAGCAGTTTGTCCCCGATCAGGCTCGGGTACTTTCTTTTCGTTTCGGCCAGGGCGGCTTTCAACATGACCGTGGCCGCCATCAGGGTTTTTTGCTCCCCCTCCGGCGCTTTGATCGTGTAGTCGTTACCCAGAATCGAGACGACATTTACTCCGTCTCTGTCAAGGCTCATGCGCTGACAGGGCTCGCGCGCTCAACCAGTGCCTGGATGCGTGCTGCAGTTGCGCCTTGCTTCTCTTCCTGTTCCATCAGAGTCAGTTGCAGGCTTTCGTTTTCGTCTTTGGCCAGAGCCAGCTCAGCGCTCAGTTGCTCGTTGGTGTCCAGCAGTTCTTGCTTTTGCTGAACCAGGTCGCTGACCAGTTGTTCCAGTTTGCTAAGGGATGATTCGATCATGATGAAGTTCTCAAGCAGTTTCAGAGGGCGCGTACGATAAAGAAAAGTCGGCGGCTAAGCTAGCGCCAACCGGCCTTATCAGACCCCTAATGACTCTGCTTTAGAGCCTTTGTTCCCGAGATCACCGAATACCCTGTGGGAGCGGGCTTGCTCGCGATTCAGGCAACGCGGTTTAACTGACCGTCTGCGCTGATGCCATCGCGAGCAAGGCCGCTCCCACAAGAGCGCTGCAAACCTCAAAACTCAATTCTCACATCCCCCTTCGGCACGCTGCAGCACGACAGGATATAACCCTCGGCCACGTCCTCGTCGGTGATGCCGCCGTTGTGCTCCATCTCCACTTCGCCGCCCAGTTTCAGCACCTTGCACGTCCCGCAGATGCCCATACCGCAGGCCTTGGGGATCAGCAGCCCGAGCTTGGCCGCCGCCGCATGCACGGTTTCGGCCGGGCCCACGCGGATGCTCTTGCCCGATGCAGTGAATTCCACCTGATTCAAATCCGCCACGTCCAGCTCCGGCGCCTCGGCCGCCTGCTCGGCTTGCTCCACCGCATCAGCCCGCGCTTCGGGCGGCGTCGCACCGAAAGACTCCTCATGGTAACGGCTCATATCGAAGCCATTGGCTTCGAGCAAACGCTTCACCGCATTCATATAAGGCGTGGGCCCGCAGCAAAACACCTCGCGCTCCATAAAGTCGGGGGCCATCAGGTCGAGCATCTTGTGGTTCAGGTAACCGCGATAGCCGGCCCAAGGCTCGCCCAGCCCGTGTTTCTCGCAGATCAGGTGCAGGCTGAAGTTATCGATGCGCGAAGCCATATGCTCCAGCTCGCGGTGGTAAATGATGTCTTTGGGCGAGCGGGCGCTGTGGATAAACACCATGTCGACATTGGCGTTGGTGTCGTAAAACCAGCGCGCCATCGACATCACCGGGGTAATCCCCACACCGCCGCTCAGGTACAGCACCTTGGGGCTAGGCGCGTCGATGGCGTTGAACAGCCCGACAGGCCCGTGCACCGCCAGCTCCTGGCCTTCCTGCAGGTTGTCGTGCAGCCAGTTGGACACCCGCCCGCCGGGCACGCGCTTGATGGTTACCGAAAAGCTGTAGGGCACCGACGGTGAACTGGAAATGGTGTACGAGCGCATCACCGGGTCGCCGTCGATTTCCAGCTCCAGGGTGACGAACTGCCCCGGCTTGAAAAAGAACAGGATCGGCTGGTCGGCCATAAAACAGAAGGTGCGCACGTCCCAGGTTTCCTGAATCACTTTGACGCATCGCACGATGTGCCGGCCATTGGCCCAGGTCTGGGTAGTTACCGGGTTCAGAAAGCTGTTGGACATGCGTTTCTCCACGGCCGACAACCGGCCTCTTGCTGGCGATTCTGCGCATGCCCGCTGGCGGTCATTTATCCATTCGCGACATTCACATACTTATCGCGACCAGCCCCTGAAAACAGTACCTCCAGCGTCGGGAACAGATTGGGCCATGTCGCCCGCAGATATGGCATGTCGGCACTTCAAACGCACACTCAGCGCCACACATTACGTTTATAGCTATGCCTTGCGTCGCACCCTTGATCAGCCACTTTTAGGCCACATCCGATGGCCATGAGGATTACAACGATGGACGTCACCGCAAACCTGAGCCTGGGCGATCCACTGGAACCCGCACGCAAGGCCACCGCCGAGATGTTGCAGACCCGAGAACGCACGTTTTCGCTGCCGCAGCCGTTTTATAACGATGAGCGCCTGTTTGAAATCGATATGCAGGAGATCTTCCAGAAGGAATGGCTGATTGCAGGCATGACCTGCGAGATCCCGGCCAAGGGCAACTTCCTGACCCTGCAAGTGGGCAAGAACCCGATCATCGTGATTCGCGGCGCCGAAGGCCAGGTGCATGCCTTCCATAACGTGTGCCGCCATCGCGGATCGCGGTTGTGCACCAGCGAAAAGGGCAAGGTTGCCAAGCTGGTGTGCCATTACCACCAGTGGACCTACGAGCTGGACGGACGCCTGCTGTTTGCCGGCACCGAGATGGGCGCCGACTTCGACATGAAGCAATACGGCCTCAAGCCGGTCAACGTGAAAACTGCCGGTGGCTATATCTTTATCAGCCTGGCCGAGAACCCGCCTGCTATTGACGAGTTCCTGGCCACGCTGAACCACTATATGGAACCCTACGATATGGAAAACACCAAGGTGGCGATTCAAACCACCCTGGTTGAAAAAGCCAACTGGAAGCTGGTGCTGGAAAACAACCGCGAGTGCTACCACTGCAACGCATCGCACCCCGAGTTGCTCAAGACCTTGCTGGAGTGGGACGACGTGACTGACCCCCGCGCCGATCAGGCATTCAAGGACCACGTTGCAGCCTCGGCCGCTGCCTGGGACGCCGAAAAAATCCCGTACGCCCACGCCAGTTTCGGCCTGCGCAACCGCATCGTGCGTATGCCGCTGCTCAAGGGCACGGTGTCGATGACCCTGGATGGCAAACAGGGCTGTGCAAAACTCATGGGACGGATCAAAAACCCTGACCTGGGCTCGATGCGCATCCTGCACTTGCCCCATTCGTGGAACCACTGCATGGGCGACCATATCATCGTGTTTACGGTGTGGCCGATCAGCGCGCAAGAAACCGTGGTGTCCACCAAATGGCTGGTGCACAAAGACGCGGTCGAAGGGGTGGACTATGACGTGGAGCGCATGCGCAAGGTATGGGACGCCACCAACGATCAGGATCGTCGCCTGGCCGAAGAGAACCAGCGCGGCATCAACTCGGTGGCTTACCAGCCGGGGCCATACTCGCAGACCTACGAGTTTGGCGTGGTCAACTTTATCGACTGGTACAGCGAGCGGCTGCTGAACAATCTGGGGGCAGCGCCAGCGGCGTACCTCAAAGGTGTGGTTGCTCAGTAAAACTGCCCTCGCCCTGCCCCTCTCCCGGAGAGAGTGGGTTGGGGTGAGGGTCTGATACACACCTGATCGTTTTTTGACCAACGCACCACACCCCCCGAGTTCAAAGGCCCACAGCCCTTCACCAACAACTTGTCCACAGGCACACCCACAGTAATTGTGGGGAAGTGGACAAGTTATCCCTAAAAACGCGATTGGTCGTTTTTTGTACAAACCACTGAAAGCCACGTATTACATGGCTCGTAGCCAACCGCGAACACCTTATCCACATATCCACCAACAGAGAATGTGCGCAACTTATGCACTGCCCTCATTCGCTGTGGAAAACCCTTTAAAGTACCGATTACTCAGGGGTTTCACTGACGGGCAGTGGATAAAGCACTGATTTGAGTGTTTTTTGATCAGAAGCCTGCAAGCCACGGTTTGTACGGGTCTTAGCCGACAGCAAACAACTTATCCACATAAGCGCTAACAGACTTTGTGGGCAAGTGTCAGCGCACCACACCTTCTTCAATCAGCAGCTTCAAAATGGCCTGCGCGCCCTCTTCTGCGCTGACGCCCTTGAGCACCTGCCCGGAACCGCCAGCCGCCTTGGCTGTGGCCGCTTTCATACGATCAGCGCCGCTTTTGGCCTTGATCACCTTCAAACGCTTGGGCCGTGGTCGGGCGGGTTGCAGCACGCCTGTTGTGGATAACTCATCGGCAATGATTTCAACCACTTCGCCATTGACCAGGCCACGTGTGGCCGGGCCATAGGCGCTTTGTCGGGCCTTGGGAGCAGCGTTATCCACAGTCACCAGGAAGGGCAGCCGTACTTGCAGCCTGCGCCGCTGGCCGCGAGGCAAGGCTTGCAGCACCTGGGCCACGCCGTTGTGGATAGATTCGATCTGCGCCACGCCCACCAGCAGCGGCCAGCCCAGTTGCTCGGCCAGCAGGTAGGGCAGCATTCCAGAACCTTCGCCGGTTTCGGCCTGGCTGCCGGTCAGCACCAGTTGCACCCCGCATTCACGGATGTAATCACGCAGTGCGGGTACGGCATCGGCACCGTCCGGTTGTTCGAGCACATGCAACTCTTCAAGGCCCATGCCCAGATAAGCGCGCAGCGCAGGTTCATGGGGGTTGCCCGCGTGCAGCACATGCAGGTTATCCCCAGCCAGTTCCAGACCCAGCTCGACTGCGCGGGCGTCCTGCTCGGCGCGGCGGGCGCGGCCCGATGCGGGGTGGGCGCCGATTGAAACCAGTGCAACGGTGGCGATGGTCATACATAAATCTCCAGAACAATGTGGGAGCGGGCTTGCTCGCGATAGGGTCGCCGCGGTGTATCAGGCAGAACGAGTCGCCTGATTCGCGAGCAAGCCCGCTCCCACAGAAGATGCGTTACGCCAGTTATCCACAGCCACAATCAACGCCTCAAGCACCGCCGCACTGTCGCCAATCACCGACAAATCCGCGCGTTTGATCATGTCGCAACCAGGGTCCAAGTTGATTGCCACCACCTTGTCGCAGGCGCCAATCCCTTGCAGATGCTGAATCGCCCCGCTGATCCCGACTGCCACATAAACCCGCGCCGTGACCCATACCCCGCTGGCACCGACCTGACGCTCACGGCCCATAAAACCATCGTCTACCGCCACCCGTGAGGCGCCTTCAGTGGCGCCAAGGGCGGTGGCGGCCCTGTGGAAAAGCCCCCAGTCCTTGATCCCGTTGCCACCGCTGAGGATAAATTCAGCCTCGGCCATGGGAATCGCCGAAGGATCAACTTCAACCGCGCCCAGATCCTCAATACGCGGCAAACAACTGGCAACGGCTGTGGATAACTGCACTTCCAACGCCTCATGCCGGGTTTCGCTGACCGGCTCGGCGCACTCGGCCGCTGCCAGAATCAACCGCCGCAACGGCTGCGCCACATCTTGCAAGCCTGCCCCGGCACGACCGATGCAGGCACCATCCTTGACCTGCCATACCCGCGTGGCCGGGCGTTCGCCCAGGCTTGCGGCAAAGCGGCGGCCCAGTTCGGCACCACCGCTGCGGCTGTCCGGCAACAGCCAGTGCCTGGGCGAAAACTGGTTATCCACAGCCCGCAAGCCAAGCACCTGCTGTTCCGGTGCATAACCTTGGCTGTCGAGCAGCAACAGCCGATCAACCCCGGCTGTGGCAAAGGCAGTTTCTTTGGACTCGCCAAATACCACCGCCAGCACAGCGCCATCGCTGCCTGCCAGTTGCCGGGCCAGGCCCAGCAGGTCGCGGTCATGGCTGCTTAAACGTCCGCCGACCATATCCGGCACCACGGCGATATAAAACGCCGGGGCAGGCACTTGATACAGCGGCAATTGCACGGCAACAGTGGCCGTGCGTTTGCTCACGCCACCTTGTTGCGCACCGCTGCGGTCGATGCGCTTGATGCCGTTGGGGCCGATAAAGCCCACGCCATGCACGTTTTTGCGCAGTACGCCGTTAGGCCCCATCCAGCTCTGCTGCTGGGGCTGCATGGCCGCATGCAGCGGGTGCAGACGGTTGCGGGCGATCCACTCGGCGCGTGGGTCGCGGCGAATAATGTCACTCATGCGATCACCTCCGGGGCTGCACGCTTGGCCGACTGGGCGGGCGCTGCACCTTCAATCAGGGCATCGGCCACCAGTTCGGCAATGTCCTTGATCAGCGGGCGTGGCTCGACCACGCCTTCGAGCATGGCGGTGCATTGCGGGCAGCCCACGGCCACGCGCTCGGCGCCGGTTTCACGGATATCGTCCATGCGCATATCGGGAATCCGCTGCTTGCCGGGGATGTCAGTAATCGGCGCGCCACCACCACCCCCGCAGCAACGGGAGCGAAAGCCCGAGCGCTGCATCTCTTTGACCTCAATGCCCAGCGCACGCAGGACCGCACGCGGCGCCTCGTATTCACCGTTGTAACGGCCCAGGTAACAGGGGTCGTGGTAGGTGACACTGCCGCCCGCATCCGCAGCCAGATTGAGCAGACCGGCACCGATCAGCTCAGCCATATAGGTACTGTGGTGCTGCACAAGGTAGTCACCGCCAAAGGCGCCGTATTCGTTTTTCAGCACATGAAAACTGTGGGGATCGCAGGTGACAATGCGCTGGAACCGGTACTGCGCCAGAGTCTGGATATTGCGTTTGGCCAGAGCCTGAAAAGTCGCTTCATCACCCAGGCGCCGGGCCACATCACCACTGTCGCGTTCTTCCAGCCCGAGCACGGCGAAGTTGACCCTGGCCGCTTTCAGGACTTTGACGAAAGCGCGCAAGGTGCGTTGGTTGCGCATGTCGAAAGCGCCATCACCGACCCAGAACAGCACCTCTGCCGCAGGCTTGTCGCGCATCAGGTCGAGGTTCAAATCCGCCGCCCAATTCATCCGCCCGCCAGGGGCAAAACCGCCGGGGTTGTCGGTGGCGATCAGGTTCTCCAGCACCAGGGCGCCGTTGTTCGGCGTTGCGCCTTTTTCCAGGGTCAGAAAGCGGCGCATATCGACGATGGCATCCACGTGCTCGATCATCATCGGGCACTCTTCGACGCAGGCGCGGCAGGTGGTGCAGGACCACAGCGTGTCGGCATCGACCAGACCGTTGACGATGGGCAGGTGCGGATTGCCGCTGTGTTCACCGAGCGGTTTGCCCGGATAGGGGCTACCGGCGAAGTGCGCATCGGTGCCGCCCGCAAGCCCCACCACCATGTCCTGAATCAGCTTCTTGGGGTTGAGCGGCTGCCCGGCTGCAAATGCCGGGCATGCAGCTTCGCATTTGCCGCATTGCACGCAGGCGTCAAAACCAAGTAACTGGTTCCAGGTGAAATCCTTGGGTTTTTCCACCCCCAGCGGGGCTGTGCGATCGTCCAGATCCAGTGGTTTCAAACCTGTGGAGCGGCCACCGCCAAAGCGTTCGGCACGGCGGTGCCAGGCCAGATGCAAGGCACCGGCAAAGGCGTGTTTCATCGGCCCGCCCCAGGTCATACCGAAAAACAGCTCCGATACACCCCACAGCACTCCCACCGCCAGAATCGCCGCCAGCACCCAGCCGCCAAAGCCTTCGGGCAGCAAGCCAGCCACCGGCAAGGTGAGGATAAAAAAGCTTGCGGCAAATGCCAGCAGGCTTTTCGGCAGGCGCATCCACGGGCCTTTGGAGAGGCGCGACGGCGGGTTGAGACGACGCTTGAAGACAAACATCGCGCCGACAAACATCAGCGCCGTGGCAAACAGCAAGGCATAGCCGAGGATGCGGTTATGCAGGCCAAGGCCGTGGACCAGAATCGCCAACAGCGCCGCCAGTACAAAGCCCCCGGCGGTGGCGACGTGGGTGTTGGCCATGTATTTGTCGCGCGCAACCACATGGTGCAGGTCAACCATATAACGCCTGGGCATGGCCAGCAGGCCGCCGAGCCAGTCAACCTTGGCTGCGCGGCCACGGCGCCACATGTTCATGCGGCGCACGGCGCCCAGGGCGGCGAGGGCGAGGGCGGCAAATAGGAGTATGGGCAGAAGAACATTCAGCATGATGAGGCTCCGCAAATCCTGTGGGAGCTGGCTTGCCAGCGATGAGGCCTTTGAAATGGCTAACAGCATCGCTGGCAAGCCAGCTCCCACAGGGTTAACCGCAAAGGTTTAGAAGTCTTTGCACAACCTGAGCGCGTCATAGATCGCCGCATGCACGTTGCGCTGGGCCACGCAGTCGCCGATGCGGAACAGCAAGTAGCCGTCCCCCGCTTCGCTCAGGCATGGCTGCGGTTTGATCGCAAACAGCGCCTCGACATCAATCTGACCCTTGTTGCGCGAATCCGGCTTAAGCCCGTAATACAGCTCTTCATCCGGACGCACGCCGTTTTCAATCACCACTTGGTCCACTACCCGCTCTTCCTTGGTGCCGGTGTACTCGTTCTCCAGCACCGCAATCAGCTTGTCACCCTCGCGGTAGACCTTCTCCAGCATCATGTCGCCGGTCATGATCACTTCCTTGGGATACAGGCTGCGGTAGTAGGTGGGGAAAGAGGTCCCGCCAATCGCCACGCCGGGCTTGGTGTCGTCAGTGACAATCTCGACCTGCGCGCCCTTGTCCGCCATAAAGTCGGCCACCGACATGCCGGTGAATTCGCAAATGGTGTCGTACACCAATACGTTCTTGCCCGGCGCGACCTTGCCGTCGAGCACGTCCCAGCTGCTGACCACCAACCCTTCGGCGGCGCCCCAGTGTTCGTTCTGTTCCACAAAAGGGTGCCCGCCCACAGCCAGCACTACAATGTCAGGGCGCAGGTCGAGAATGGTCGCCGCATCCGCCGCCGTGCCCAGGCGCAGATCGACCTTCAGGCGTGCCAGTTCCAGCTGGAACCAGCGCGTAATCCCGGCCATCTGGTCACGCTGTGGGGCTTTGGAGGCAGTGGTGATTTGCCCGCCAATCGAGTCTTTTTTCTCGAACAGGGTCACGTCATGTCCGCGCTCGGCGGCCACCCGCGCCGCCTCCATCCCCGCAGGGCCGGCCCCCACGATCACCACCTTGCGTTTGACCCCGGTGGATTTTTCGATGATATGCGGCACGCCCATATATTCGCGGGAAGTGGCGGCGTTTTGAATACACAGCACGTCCAGCCCCTGGTACTGACGGTCGATGCAGTAGTTGGCGCCCACGCATTGCTTGATCTGATCGACCTGGCCCATCTTGATCTTGGCAATCAGGTGCGGGTCGGCGATATGGGCACGGGTCATGCCCACCATATCCACGTATCCTCCCTCAAGAATGCGCGTGGCCTGATTCGGGTCCTTGATGTTCTGCGCGTGCAGCACTGGAGCCTTGACCACTTCCTTGATACCGGCGGCCAGATGCAAAAACGGCTCCGGCGGAAAACTCATGTTGGGGATAACGTTGGCCAGGGTGTTGTGGGTATCGCAGCCCGAGCCGACCACTCCGATAAAGTCGAGCATGCCGGTGTCGTCGTAGTACTTGGCGATCTGTTTCATGTCCTCGTGGCTCAGGCCATCGGGGTGAAACTCGTCGCCGCACAGGCGGATGCCAACGCAAAAATCCGGGCCGACTTCGGCACGCACGGCCTTGAGTACTTCGAGGCCAAAGCGCATGCGATTTTCGAAGCTGCCGCCCCATTCATCGGTGCGTTTGTTGACCCGCGGGCTCCAGAACTGGTCAATCATATGCTGATGCACTGCCGACAGTTCAACACCGTCCAGCCCGCCTTTTTTGGCGCGACCGGCAGCGCTGGCATAGTTACCGATCACCCGCCAGATTTCCTCGGGCTCGATAGTCTTGCAGGTGGCACGGTGTACCGGCTCACGCACGCCGGAGGGCGACATCAGGGTCGGCCAGTTGAAACCGTCCCAACGCGAGCGACGGCCCATATGGGTTATCTGGATCATGATCTTGGCGCCATGCTTGTGCATGGCATCGGCCAGGTTCTGGAAGTGCGGGATAATGCGATCGGTGCTCAGGTTGACCGAACTCCACCACTCCTGCGGGCTGTCGATGGCCACCACCGATGAGCCGCCGCAAATCGCCAGGCCGATACCGCCCTTGGCCTTTTCTTCGTAGTACTGCACATAACGCTCGGTGGTCATGCCGCCATCAGTGGCATACACCTCGGCGTGGGCGGTGCTGAGCACACGGTTGCGGATAGTCAGTTTGCCGATTTGAATCGGCTCAAACATTGCTTCGAACGCCATATCCCGATCCTCGACTTACAACGGCTTGACGATAAACAGGCCGTGGTCGTGGCCTTCTTCCGATCCGCTGTAGACCTGCTCGGCCACCGTGCGGATATCACTGCCGCGCGCTTGCAGAATCTGATCCATCGCGCCGGCAAACCAGCCGGTGAACATATAGTCGACCTTGCGCCCGACCTTGCCGTACACATAGACGAAGCAAGAGTGTTCGAGCTTGATGGTGGCGGTGCCTTTGTCGAGGTCGATGTCCTGGATCGTAAACAGGCCCCAACCACGCTGGGACAAGCGCTTCATATAGTGTTCGAACACAGCAACACCTTCGATGCCGTGGCATTCGGCTTCTTTTTCACACCAGTGCCAGGCGGACTTGTAGCCAGCCTTGTAGAGGATTTCGGCGTAGGCATCGGCGCCCAGGACTTCTTCGATGCCCATATGGTTGTTGACGAAAAAATGCCGCGGCACGTAGAGCATGGGCAGGGCGTCGGAGGTCCAGACGCCGGTTTCGCTGTCGACTTCGATAGGCAATTGCGGGGCGATTTTAGCCATGAGGTACAGCTCCAAAATTCGGTTTGTGACCCGATCTCTGTAGTCGCTGCCGAAGGCTGCGATCAGGTATGTGGGGTCTTTGGGGAAACGGGTTGCTGCGCAACTCTTCGCAACCTTCGGCAGCGACTACGGAACACCGTTCGTTGGCGGCTTATTCGCCCCAGACGTCCTTGAGCACGTTGACCCAGTTCTCGCCCATGATCTTGCGCACCACGCGCTCGCTGTGGCCGCGCTTGAGCAGGGTTTCGGTGAGGTTGGGGAACTCGCCCACGGTGCGGATGCCCAGCGGGTTGATGATCTTGCCGAAGCTGGTCAGACGGCGGGCGTAACCCTTGTCGTGGGTCAGCATTTCAAAGAAATCCTGGCCATGGCCCTGGGTGAAATCGGTGCCAATGCCTATCGAGTCTTCGCCGACGATATTCATCGTGTACTCGATCGCTTCGGCGTAGTCGTCGATGGTGGAGTCGATGCCCTTGGCCAGAAACGGCGCGAACATGGTCACGCCGACAAAGCCGCCGTGGTCGGCAATGAACTTGAGCTCGGCGTCGGATTTGTTGCGCGGGTGCTCTTTGAGCCCGGACGGCAGGCAGTGGGAGTAGCAGACCGGTTTTTTCGACTCCAGGATCACCTCTTCCGAGGTTTTCGAACCCACATGGGACAGGTCGCACATGATCCCGACGCGGTTCATTTCAGCCACCACTTCGCGGCCAAAGCCCGAGAGCCCGCCATCACGTTCGTAACAGCCGGTACCCACCAGGTTCTGGGTGTTGTAGCACATCTGTACCACGCCAACGCCGAGCTGCTTGAAGATCTCGATATAGCCCAGCTGGTCTTCAAATGCATGGGCATTCTGGAAGCCGAAGATGATCCCGGTTTTGCCCTGCTCTTTGGCCCGGCGGATATCGGCGGTGGTCTTGACCGGGATCACCAGGTCGCTGTTGTCGCGAATCAGGGTCTGGCTGGCGACGATGTTATTGATCGTGGCCTGGAAACCTTCCCAAACCGACACGGTGCAGTTGGCCGCAGTGAGGCCGCCTTTGCGCATGTCTTCAAACAGTTCGCGGTTCCATTTGGCAATGATCAGCCCGTCGATAACGATGCTGTCTGCGTGCAACTCGGCTGGGCTCATCAGGCGTCCCCTTATTGGCGTTTGCTGCGCCGAATCGTCTGCCGGCGCTTTGGGGCCAGCATAGGCCCGGGGTCAAAAGCAGCCGGGTGCAAAAGCGACAGCGCAATTGCCGAAAGCGTCAATGCGCGACAAAGCCGGTGACAGCAATGTCATGAGCTCTCTGTTCTTTGCCTCACGCTTAAGCCAGAATCGGCCCCAACTATGGATTAGGAAGCCGCAATGAAATCGATTCTCCTGGCCTTGGCGTTGGTCACCAGCGGCGCTCATGCAGCCGAAGTTGCCGACTACAACCCGTGCGACGCGGTAGAAAACGACCAACAAACCCTGGCGTGTTCGGTGTTCAGCAAAAATGCTGCCGAGCAGTTGCTGAGCGAAAACTATGAAGCCCTGCAGGAACGCATGACTTCGCTGTACGGCAGTAACGCGACCCAACTCAATAACATCCTCAGCAAAATCAAGACCGCTCAGGCGCTGTGGCTGCACCAGCGCGACGCCGACTGCGCGATTGCCGTGTTCCCCGCCACCGCCGGTACTGAAGCCTTCAACATCGCCCTGAACGACTGCATGGCGCGCATCAGCGACGACCGTTCGGAGTTTCTGGAGTCGATTGGGCAGGACTGATGTTCAAATTCAATAAACCAGGGTTTTTATGACTATTTGCGGTATCGAGATCAAAGGCAGCGAAGCCATTTTTGCAATGGCGACCCAAGGCGCCAATGGCCTTGAACATGTGGCCAGTGCCACCAAAAAAATCGCCCTGGACGACGACCAGGCCGCCAACGTCAAGGCCTTCGCCGTGCAGATTGCGGCGTTTGTGAAAGCCAACGCCATCACCCGGATTGCGATCAAAAAGCGCAGCAAAAAAGGTGAGTTTGCCGGTGGCCCGACCACCTTCAAGATTGAGGGCATCATCCAGTTGCTAGACGATTGCGAGGTGCAGCTGCTGTCCCCGCAAACCCTCAATGCGCAATTCAAGAAGCACGCCTTCGACCTGCCCGCCTCGCTCAACAAGTATCAGCATGAGGCGTTCAAGGCCGCGTGTGCGGCGTTGCTTAAGGGTTAAGCTGCCACTCCAGCGCTTGCAGCACCTCAGCACTGTCGCTGAGCAATAGATCAAATACTTCTGAGCAGCTCGTGAGGTCTTGACCGATAGGGCTGTCGATGCCCACACACGTCAGCAGGCGGGCTAAATCCTTGGTTGCATGAATTCGGCGGCTCACAAACGCGCACAATTGGGCTGGCGTGGCGAGCGGGTTGATCTGGAGGATGGGGGGTTCGGATTGCAGGGATATACAGTCAGTCATGTGTAATACCTTCATGAGTAACTGCCACCCCTCAGCCGCGATGCTGACGGGTGACAGCTGTGCAAGGGTTCGCGGACCGGACACATAACAAACCGGCACACCCGAAGGTGTCCCTCACACAGCTGCCATAACACGAATACAGAGCAGCAAAATGCCATCGTTGAAGATGGCACCTGTGAGGTTATATGTTTGGACCGCGACGTCCAATCATTGATTTTTCAATGAACGCGCAAACTATAAGTAACTTGAAGATCGCCGAGCAAGCGACACCACCTGGGAAAAAGCACACACATCGCGTCAGACATTGCCTAGAAACTCAATCTTCTAATGCCTACTTCTGCTCAAGCGCCTCAAGGCACTGTATTTTGCGGCACCCCGCCCTTGCATTACCCTCCCGTCACCCGGTCCTGCCTCGGCGCACAGGTAAACCGTGCCCGATAGCTTCGGGTGAAATACGACGGTGATTCAAAACCGCACGCAATGCTGATGTCCAGCACGCTCATGTCGGTCTGGCGCAGCAGTTGCCGGGCTTTTTCCAGGCGCAGGCCCAGGTAGAAGTTGCGCGGGGTGTCGTTCAGGTGCAAACGGAACAGGCGCTCCAGCTGACGCCGCGTAACGTTGATACCAAGCGCCAGTTGCGAGGTGCTCAGCGGCGGCTCGCTGTGTTGTTCCATCTCGCCAATCACGTGCACCAGTTTTTTGTTGTGGATGCCATAACGGCTGGCAACCTGCATGCGCTGGTGATCTTTGCGCTGACGGATACGGCCAAGCACAAACTGCTCGGAAACCTGGATCGCCAATTCCGGCCCATAGGCCTGGGCAATCAGGTCCAGCATCAGGTCGATGGAGGCCGTGCCGCCCGCACAGGTGATGCGCTGGCGGTCAATTTCAAACAGTTCCTGGGTCACCTGCAGCTTGGGGTATGACTCCTTGAACGCTTCCAGCGCCTCCCAGTGCAGGGTAAGGCGATAGCCGTCGAGCAGGCCCGCCTGTGCCAGTACCACGCTACCCGTGTCGATACCGCCCAAGGTGACGCCCTCGTGGTCCAGGCGTCGCAGCCACTGAATGAGTGCCGGGGTCACATGGGCCAGCGGATCAAAACCGGCCACCACCAATAGCGTCGCCCCGGCTTCAAGTGCCTCGAACCCGCCTTCGGCATTGACCGACATGCCGTTGCTCGCCAACACGGCGCCACCCCCGCAGCTGAGCACATGCCAGCGGTACAGCTCGCCGCGAAAACGGTTGGCCACCCGCAGCGGCTCGATGGCCGAAATAAAACCCATTGAGGAAAAGCCGGGGAGCAGAAGGAAGTAAAAATCCTGGGCCATAGGGGGAGCTCGCAAGTCGGTGCAACGGATTGAAACACAGTCAGGTCGCTGCAGTGCAAATCCACGTCGCCCCAGTGCGGTTGCACAGCCCGCAGCCTGCGTACCTTGGTATCACGGTGCGCAAAGACGCCGATCCCCCAATAACAACCTGCCGAGGCCCCTCCCCATGAAACGACTGATCAGCTGTTGCCTGTTGGTACTGAGCCCCTATGTACTGGCTGCCGAAGATGCATCGTGCAAGAACGTACGTATGGGCGTGGTCAATTGGACCGATGTAATCGCCACCAGCGCCATGGCGCAAACTCTGCTCGACGGTCTCGGCTATAAAACCAAACAAACCAGTGCCTCACAGCAAATCATCTTCGCCGGCATACGTGACAAGCGACTGGACATGTTTCTGGGTTACTGGAACCCGATCATGAACCAAAGCATCACCCCGTTTGTGGACGCCAAACAGGTCACGGTACTGGCCGAGCCGAGCCTTAAAGACGCCAAGGCCATGCTCGCCGTACCGACCTATCTGGCTGACCAGGGGCTCAAGAGTTTTGCTGACATTGCCAAATTCGAGAAAGAACTGGGCGGCAAGATTTACGGCATCGAACCGGGCTCCGGCGCCAATACCCAGATCAAGGCCATGATCGAGAAAAACCAGTTTGGCCTGGGCAAGTTCCAGCTAGTGGAGTCCAGTGAAGCCGGGATGCTCTCGGCGGTAACCCGTGCGGTTAATCGCAACGAGCCGATTGTGTTTTTTGGCTGGACACCGCACCCGATGAACATCAACCAAAAAATGACCTACCTGACCGGCAGCGAAGATGCACTGGGCCCAGATGAAGGCCTGGCCACGGTATGGACAGTCACCACCCCGGACTACGCCAGCCGCTGCCCCAACGTCAGCCGCTTACTCAGCAACCTGACCTTCAGCGCGCAAGACGAGAGCCGCATGATGCAACCGCTGCTGGACCACAAGGATGCTCAAGCCTCAGCCCGACAGTGGCTCAAGGAGCACCCTCAAGACCTGCAGCGCTGGCTTGAAGGTGTCACTACCGTGGATGGCAAACCCGCTGCCGAACACCTGAAACTCAGCGCCAAATAATTTAACACTGAGCCTGCCCGCACAGCCCGCAAAGGCTGCGTTGTGGCGCTCTACGCCTTAAGGAATGCCCCATGAACCACGACGTCATTATCACCTGCGCACTTACCGGTGCCGGCGACACCAGCGGCCGCAGCCCTTTAGTGCCGGTCACGCCCAAACAAATTGCCGACGCGGCTGTGGAAGCGGCGAAGGCCGGAGCCACTGTGGTTCATTGCCATGTGCGCGATCCAGAAACCGGGCAGTTCAGCCGCGATGTGGCGCTGTACCGCGAACTGATGGAGCGCATCCGCGAGGCGGATATCGACATCATCGTCAACCTCACCGCAGGGATGGGCGGTGACTTGCATATTGGCCCCGGCGAGAACCCGATGGAGTTTGGCCCCAATACCGATCTGGTCGGGCCGCTGACCCGCCTTGCTCACGTCGAGGAGCTGCTGCCGGAGATCTGCACTCTGGACTGCGGCACCCTGAACTTTGGTGACGGCGACACGATTTACGTCTCCACCCCGGCGCAACTGCGGGCGGGCGCCAAGCGTATCCAGGAACTGGGCGTTAAAGCCGAACTGGAGATTTTTGATACCGGCCATCTGTGGTTCGCCAAGCAGATGATCAAGGAAGGTTTGCTCGATGACCCGTTGTTTCAACTGTGCCTGGGCATCCCCTGGGGCGCGCCGGCGGACACCACCAGCATGAAAGCCATGGTCGACAACTTGCCCGCCAACGCAGTGTGGGCCGGGTTCGGCATTGGTCGCATGCAAATGCCGATGGCTGCGCAAGCGGTGCTGCTGGGCGGCAACGTGCGGGTCGGGCTCGAGGACAACTTGTGGCTGGATCGCGGGGTGCTGGCGACCAACGGCCAACTGGTCGAGCGTGCCACCGAGATCCTCAGCCGCCTTGGCGCCCGGGTACTGAGCCCGGCAGAAGGCCGGGTGAAGATGGGGCTTAAAGAACGCCACTGATATCCCTTGCCCTCACCCCAACCCTCTCCCTCCGGGAGAGGGCCAGGGTGAGGGGCTTTTGCTGTTTATCAATCAGGAACACACCATGACCTTTATCACCGAAATCAAAACCTTCGCCGCCCTGGGCAGCGGTGTCATTGGCAGCGGCTGGGTTGCCCGTGCCCTCGCCCACGGGCTGGACGTGGTGGCCTGGGACCCTGCCCCTGGCGCCGAAGCGGCCCTGCGCAAACGCATCGCCAAAGCCTGGCCAGCACTGGAAAAAAACGGCCT
The DNA here is from genome assembly GCF_055408445.1 of Pseudomonas sp. B414. Lineage (NCBI taxonomy): Bacteria > Pseudomonadati > Pseudomonadota > Gammaproteobacteria > Pseudomonadales > Pseudomonadaceae > Pseudomonas > Pseudomonas sp. B414. Next base: position 130,709 of record NZ_JBUZTQ010000001.1, read on the forward strand.
TGTGGAAGGCGCATCACAAGACCGGCTGCGGTTTGTCAGCACCATTGAAGAATGCGTGCGCGATGCCGATTTTATTCAGGAAAGCGCCCCCGAGCGACTCGACCTGAAGCTTGAACTGCACAGTAAAATCAGCGCCGCCGCCAAACCCGATGCATTGATCAGCTCCAGCACCTCGGGCCTGCTACCCAGCGAATTCTATGAAGCCTCCACGCACCCGGAGCGCTGCATCGTCGGGCATCCGTTCAACCCGGTTTATCTACTGCCATTGGTCGAAGTGGTCGGCGGGCAAAAAACCGCCCCCGAGGCCATTCAAGCAGCAATCACAGTCTACCGATCCCTGGGTATGCGCCCTCTGCATGTACGCAAGGAAGTACCTGGATTTATTGCCGACCGCCTGCTCGAAGCCTTGTGGCGCGAGGCCTTGCACCTGGTCAATGACGGGGTAGCCACTACGGGTGAAATTGACGACGCGATACGCTTTGGCGCAGGTTTGCGCTGGTCGTTCATGGGTACCTTCTTGACCTACACCCTGGCCGGCGGCGACGCCGGGATGCGTCACTTCATGAACCAGTTCGGCCCGGCCCTGCAACTGCCGTGGACCTACTTGCCTGCGCCCGAACTCAGCGAAAAACTGATCGACGATGTGGTTGAAGGCACCACTGAACAACTGGGTCAGCACAGCATTGCCGCACTGGAAAGTTACCGTGATGATTGCCTGCTGGCGGTGATGGAAGCGGTGAACGCAACCAAACTCAAACATGGCATCGCCATCAACGATTGACCGAGGTTTCGCATGCCCACCCTCACCACCTACACCACTTCCATTGTTGAAGAATGGGTCGACTACAACGGCCACTTGCGCGACGCTTTTTACCTGCTGATTTTCAGCTACGCCACCGATGCACTGATGGACCGCCTTGGGCTCGACAGCCAGAACCGCGAAGCCAGCGGTCATTCACTGTTCACCCTGGAGGTGCACCTCAACTACCTGCACGAGGTGAAGCTCGGCGCCCACGTTGAAGTGCGCACCCAACTCATCGGCCATGACAAAAAACGCCTGCATGTCTATCACAGCCTGCATCTGGTCGGTGATGAGCGAACTCTGGCAGGCAATGAGCAAATGCTGCTGCACGTTGACTTGGCAGGACCGCATTCCGCGCCGTTTGGCGAACACACGCTGGGCGTGTTGCAGACCCTCGAGCAACAGCAGCGTGATCTCCCGAGACCCGAGTATGTGAGTCGGGTGATTGCCTTGCCCTTGCCTTAAAACGACCTGTTCTTAGGCATATCAGACATATCGCCAAACCGCCCTTGCCCACTGACCAAAGCCCTACCAGAATCAGATTTCGATCGCGCCTCATACAAAGGACAAAAATCATGATGCACGCGGATTTGATTGATGAGCAGGATCTGGTTGGCCAACTGCGGTCGCTGGGCTTTGAAGTGTCAGGCACAGCGGAGCAGGCCTGCACAGCGGCAGTCTGTGGGCTGAACGAGACCAATGCCCGCGCACTCAAAGGGCTGGTCGAAAAACTCTATACCGGCAGCGCAACCATCTTGCCCGCGGTGCGCGAGGCCATTGACCGGCAGTTGCTGCCGGGGCTGGCGCAGTTCAAGCAGAGCAAGGCCGGGTAAGGCAAAAACCAAAGCAAAAGCCCCTCACCGCGCCTCTCCCGGAGGGAGAGGGAGCTCATCTGCGGCGGAACGCAAAGCTGCTTTTGCTTCTAGTCCCCTCTCCCTCCGGGAGAGGGCTAGGGTGAGGGCGCTTTTGATTGTTAAACCCTCACACTGGCAAACGTCGACTCATTACGCGCCTGATTCAAGGCCGACATCGGCCCTGCCAGCGGAGCCAGCAGCAATGACTGCGGGATCTGCACCAGCGTGGTCTGCTGCGCGGTATTGGAACCCACGCGCTCATCCCGTGGCGGAATGCCGAAGTATTCGCGGTAGCACTTGGAAAAATGCGGCGTCGATACAAAGCCGCACACCGCCGCCACTTCGATAATCGACATCGGCGTTTGCTTGAGCAACTGCCGTGCCCGCACCAGCCGCAGCTTGAGGTAGTAACGCGACGGCGAGCAGTGCAGATACTTCTGGAACAACCGCTCCAGCTGACGCCGCGACACGGTGACGTAAACCGCCAGCTCATCAAGGTCGATGGGCTCTTCGAGGTTGGCTTCCATCAGCGCAACGATTTCCTGCAACTTGGGCTGATTGGTGCCAAGCATATGCTTGAGCGGAACGCGCTGATGATCCTGTTCGTTGCGGATACGTTCATACACAAACATTTCCGAAATGGCCGCAGACAGTTCGCGGCCATGATCGCGGCTAATCAGGTGCAGCATCATGTCCAGCGGCGCAGTGCCGCCCGAGCTGGTAAAACGGCTGCGGTCGAGGGTAAACAGGCGTGTACTCATGGCCACCCGCGGAAAGGCTTCCTGCATCGAGGCCAGACATTCCCAGTGCACGCTGCAATCAAAACCGTCGAGCAAACCGGCATAGGCCAGGGCCCAACTGCCGGTACACACAGCGCCCAAACGGCGTGACTGGCGCGCCTGGCTTTGCAACCATGACACGTGCTCACGGGTAACCGTGCGCTGAATGCCGATACCGCCACAGACGATGACCATATCCAGCGCCGGGGCCTTGTGCATACTGGCATCAGGGGTTACTTGCAGACCGTCGCTGGCCCATACCTGGCTGCCATCAGCGCTGAGGGTGCTCCAGCGATACAACTCACGGCCCGACAACTGGTTGGCCATGCGCAAGGGTTCTATCGCGGAGGCCAGGGAAATGAGCGTGAAATTGTCCAGCAGCAGAAAGCCGATGGATTGAGGCGTACGGTTCTGGGGTTGGACCCCGGAGTTGAACGACGTCATCGCGGTATCTCCTCACACAAAGCGGGTGATGGCCCCAGGCGCAGGCTCTTGTTTTTACCCTCGTTTAACGGGGCTTTGTGATGACAACGCAAATGCCATGCCTAAACTTGAATGGCTATTCAACAAAGCCTGAAAACGACGTCGCAAAGTGTCTGGCAGGCTTATGGCAAAACCGCGATTAAACAGGGATACACAAGCGTCCCCCTGCGCCGTTGAGCACATTGGTATCACTTGTGGGAAGGAGGCAGGAAAGGTCCGTATTGGAATGTCACGAAAAGTACGAGTGCGCCAAAAGTGGTCAGCGTGCGCTTAAACAGCGCCTTGTATTTGGCTCAAGCCCGCTCCCACAATGTTCCCTGCCAAGTTTGAATTTTGTGGGTTGCCACAAAACCTGTGGGAGCAGGCTTGCCTGCGATGGCATCACTGCGGTGCTTCAGGCAAACCTCACTGCCTGCATCGCGAGCAAGCCCGCTCCCACAGGTTAGGTGTATAGGTGTTGATGTTTCAGCACTCCACCGCACTCACCGCCAGACCACCTCGCGAGGTTTCCTTGTATTTATCGTGCATATCGGCACCGGTATCGCGCATGGTGCGGATCACCCGATCCAGGGAAATAAAGTGCTGACCATCGCCCCGCAAGGCCATTTGTGCAGCGTTAATGGCTTTGACCGCAGCAATGGCATTGCGCTCGATGCACGGCACTTGTACCAGCCCGCCCACCGGATCGCAGGTCAGACCCAGGTTGTGCTCCAGCCCGATTTCGGCAGCGTTGCATAACTGCTCCGGGGTGGCCCCAAGGATCTGCGCCAGCCCCGCAGCTGCCATGGCACAGGCCGAGCCGACCTCCCCCTGGCAGCCCACCTCCGCGCCCGAAATCGACGCATTCTTCTTGCACAGGATGCCAATCGCCGCCGCGCTCAACAGATAGTCGACCACATGGGCTTCGCTTACTTCATCGCTGAATTTCATAAAGTAGTGCAGCACCGCCGGGATGATCCCCGCCGCACCATTGGTGGGCGCCGTGACCATGCGTCCGCCTGCGGCGTTTTCTTCGTTAACGGCCAGCGCAAACAGGTTGACCCACTCCATCGCACTGAGGGTTGAACCGATTACATTGGGTTTACCCAGCTCCTGCAAACTGCGGTGCAAGCGAGCTGCGCGACGCCGCACATTCAGGCCGCCAGGCAGGATGCCCTCGTGCTTCAAACCTTGCTCCACGCAGTCCTGCATGGCGCGCCAAAGCTTGATCAGGCCGCAGCGGATTTCATCTTCGCTGCGCCAGGTGCGCTCATTGGCCATCATCAGTGCCGCCACGCTCAAGTGGTGCTTGCCGCACAGGTCGAGCAACTCGACAGCACTATTGAAATCGTAGGGCAGCTCCGTGCGATCCAGGTCCAGCACGCCGCTAGCCGCTTGCGCCGCGTCCACCACAAAACCGCCACCCACCGAGTAGTAAGTGTCGCGGTGCAGCTCGTCGTTTTGGCCTTTAGCCACCAAGGTCATGGCGTTAGGATGAAAAGGCAGGTTTTCGTCAATCAGGCGCATGTCCTGCGACCACTCAAACGGAACCGGCAGATGGCCGTCGAGTAACAGGGTTCCAGTTTCGCGCAGTTGCGCAATATGCGAACCAATGCAGGATGGGTCAATAGCATCCGGCCATTCCCCCATCAGGCCCATGATCACCGCGTTGTCACTGCCATGACCAATGCCGGTGGCCGACAGCGAGCCATAGAGCTGCACTTCAATGCGGCGTACCTGTTGCAGCTGATCGCGTTCGCGCAAGCCCTGCACAAACAGCGCCGCCGCCCGCATCGGGCCCACGGTATGGGAGCTTGAAGGGCCGATACCGATCTTGAACAGGTCAAACACGCTGATAGCCATGAGCACGAACCTCGGGGGTGAATGCTTGCATCATGGGGTGTTTACGTTCGGCAAAAACGTCCAGCTACGACCCGCCTTTGCCTGCCAGCGCCCTAGGCGTTTTATAGGGTGCAGATGCATTAAAAAGGTAGTTTTCAGGCCTCATTCGTCTGGATACGACCTCGCAGGTATCAGATACGACCCCCCCTGTACTGGATGCGACGCCCCCTGTAGGCGTTTGATTTTCACTGTTACATGATCAGCCCTGACTCGATTGCAAGATGCGCTGGCAACACGCCCGCCGGGCATCGCCCAACCGCAACTGATACCTGCGGCTTTTCGATCGAAAACCGCAACCCGGACACACAGGAGTCGTTCCATGAAACATTCCTCATCGTTGTTGTTGGCTGCATTGCTGAGTCTGCCCGTCATCACCCAGGCAGCAGAACCGGAGCAATGCAGCACCGTCAATTTCTCGGATGTCGGCTGGACCGACATCACCGTCACCACGGCAGTCACCAGCGAGGTACTCAAGGGCCTCGGTTACAAAACCAAGACCACCATGATTTCCGTGCCGGTCACCTATAAGTCGCTGGCCGATGGCAAGAACATGGACGTGTTCCTGGGCAACTGGATGCCAACCATGGAAAACGACATCAAGGCCTACCGCGACGCAGGCACTGTCGAGACCGTACGCGCCAACCTGGAGAACGCCAAATACACCCTCGCCGTACCCGAAGCGCTCTATAACAAGGGCCTCAAGGACTTCTCCGACCTGCCCAAATTCAAAAAAGAACTGGACGGCAAGATCTACGGCATCGAGCCGGGCAATGACGGCAACCGCATGATCCAGACCATGATCGACAAGAACGCCTTCGGTTTGAAGGACGCGGGCTTCAAGGTGGTGGAGTCCAGCGAGGCGGGAATGTTGTCGCAAGTGGATCGCGCCCAGCGCCGTGGCACCGATGTGGTGTTCCTGGGCTGGGAGCCGCACCCGATGAACACCCGTTTCAAAATGAAATACCTCACCGGCGGCGATGATTTCTTCGGCCCCAACTACGGCCAGGCGACCATCTACACCAACACCCGCAAGGGCTACAGCGAGGAATGCAGCAACGTCGGCCAATTGCTGAAAAACCTGGTGTTCACCCTCGACATGGAAAGCACCCTGATGGGCAAGGTGCTGGACGACAAGATCAAACCCGACATGGCTGCAAAAGCCTGGCTTAAACAGAACCCGCAAGTGCTCGAAACCTGGCTCGCGGGCGTTACCACGATCGATGGCAAACCGGGCCTTGAGGCCGTTAAAGCCAGCCTCGCGAAGTAATCGCGGGCGCCAGACGGCATCCCCGTCTGGCTCCGTTTCAATTTCCCTGCATGCGGACGTTCACTACCATGCTGATTGATCAAAAAATACCTCTGGGCGAGTACATCGCCAGTTTCGTCGACTGGCTAACCAAACACGGCGCCAGCACCTTCGATGCCATCGCCAGCACGCTGGAAGCCATGATTCACGGCGTGACGTTTGCGCTGACCTGGTTCAACCCTTTTGTGTTTATCGGTCTGATTGCCCTGTTCGCCCACTTTATTCAACGCAAGTGGGGGCTGACCGTATTTGTGGCGCTGTCGTTTCTGCTGATTCTCAATCTGGGCTATTGGCAAGAAACGATGGAAACCCTGGCCCAGGTGCTGTTCGCCACCTTTGTGTGCGTGATCATCGGCGTGCCACTGGGGATTCTCGCGGCGCACAAACCGGTTTTTTACACATTTATGCGTCCGGTCCTCGACTTGATGCAGACCGTACCTACCTTTGTTTACCTGATCCCGACCCTGACCCTGTTTGGCCTGGGTGTGGTGCCGGGGCTGATCTCCACCGTGGTGTTTGCGATTGCCGCGCCGATCCGCCTGACCTACCTGGGCATTCGCGACGTACCCCATGAACTGCTCGATGCCGGCAAGGCCTTTGGCTGCTCACGGCGCCAACTGCTCACCCGTATCGAACTGCCCCACGCCATGCCGAGCATCGCAGCGGGGATTACCCAATGCATCATGCTGTCGCTGTCGATGGTGGTAATCGCCGCCCTGGTGGGTGCCGATGGCCTGGGCAAACCGGTGGTCAACGCACTCAATACCGCCGACATTGCCCTCGGCTTTGAAGCCGGGCTGGCGATTGTATTGCTGGCGATCATGCTCGACCGGATCTGCAAGCAGCCGGACGCCAAGACAGGAGCCGACGCATGAGTATTATTCGATTCGATAACGTTGACGTTATCTTCACCAAAGACCCGCGAGAGGCGCTCAGCCTATTGGATCAAGGCCTGTCGCGGGATCAGATCCTGAAAAAAACCGGCCAGATTGTAGGCGTCGAAAAAGCCAGCCTGGACATCGACAAAGGCGAAATCTGCGTGCTGATGGGCTTGTCCGGCTCGGGCAAGTCCAGCCTGCTGCGCTGCATCAACGGGCTCAACACGGTCAGCCGTGGCCAGTTGTATGTGGAACACGAAGGCCGGCAGATCGATATCGCTTCATGTACCCCCGCCGAACTGAAGATGATGCGCACCAAACGCATCGCCATGGTCTTTCAAAAGTTCGCCCTGATGCCCTGGCTGACGGTGCGCGAGAACATCAGCTTTGGCCTGGAAATGCAGGGCCGCCCCGAGAAGGAGCGGCGCAAGCTGGTGGATGAAAAACTCGAGTTGGTAGGCCTGACCCAATGGCGCAATAAAAAACCCGACGAGTTGAGCGGCGGCATGCAGCAGCGGGTGGGCCTGGCCCGTGCGCTGGCGATGGACGCCGACATTCTGCTGATGGACGAACCCTTCTCGGCCCTCGACCCGCTGATCCGCCAGGGTTTGCAGGACGAGCTGCTGGAGCTGCAACACAAACTGAACAAGACCATCGTATTTGTCAGCCATGACCTCGACGAAGCGCTCAAGCTGGGCAGCCGGATTGCGATCATGAAAGACGGCAAGATCGTCCAGTACAGCAAGCCGGAAGAAATCGTGCTCAACCCGGCCGACGACTATGTGCGCACCTTCGTCGCCCACACCAACCCGCTCAACGTCCTGTGCGGTCGCAGCCTGATGCGCACGCTGGACAAGTGCAAACGCATCAATGGCTCGGTGTGCATCGATCCGGGGGATGACTCGTGGATTGATCTGGCGGAGGGCAACACCATCAAGGGCGTGCGTAATGGCGCGGGCGTGGTTGATTTGCAGCAGTGGCAGCACGGGCAAGCGGTTGAAACCCTGGGCCGTAGGCCGACCTTGGTGGATTCGAATATCGGCATGCGTGACGCGCTGCAAATCCGCTACCAGACCGGCAACAAGCTGGTGCTGCACGACAATCAGAAAGTGGTGGGGATCTTGGGCGACACCGAGTTGTACCACGCACTATTGGGTAAGAATTTGGGCTAACCCCAAAACCTGTGGGAGCGGGCTTGCTCGCGATGCAGGCGACGCGGTGTATCAGAGACACCGCGCCGATGCTATCGCGAGCAAGCCCGCTCCCACATCAGACCCGTGTACTTAGCTATAGACCCTGCCAAGGAGCTGGCGATGGCTTTCAAACTGATCGAGCACATCACGGCTGATTTGCTCCTGGGTGAAGCCCATCAGGTCGTAATCCTGGTTACCGTTGTGCAAGTACACCTCGGCCCGGTAATAACGACTGCGCACTTCATCAGCGTTGCTGGCGTCCTGTTCCGACTCGCTCGGCGCGGCCAGGTAACCGTCCAGGCTGACTTCGTAGACAAACGGGTTGCCTTCTTCCATCTCCACTCGCAGGCCCATGCAACGCTTGGCGCTACCCAACAGGGTTTGCACGTCCAGGCCCTGGCTGCGCAGTTGCACTGCCGCGTCTTCCAGTGCCGGGGTCACGCGCTTGTCCATAAAGCGCTGCACCACCGCCTGGGTCGGTTGCAAATCCTGCGCAGTCAAACGCTCGCTGAAACCACGACGGCCACGGGCAGCCAGTTCTGCTTGCTCCTGTTCGACCAGAGTGTCCTGACGCATTGCCTTGTGCAGGCCGAACATAAACAGCACCAACACCACCGAGAACGGCAGACCGGCCAGCACCACCATGGTTTGCATGGCGGCAAAGTTACCGGCAAACAACAGGCCGATAGTCACCAGGGTGATCACCGCCGACCAGAAGATCCGCAGCCAGTGCGGCGCATCTTCGTCCACGTCACCGCCTTTGCACGACAGGTTGGCCATCATCACCGCGCCCGAGTCCGCCGGGGTCAGGAACAGCACAAAGCCAACAAAGATCGACACACCGATAACGATTTTCGATGCAGGGTAATGCTCAAGCAGTTGGTAAATCGCCATGGACGGCTGTTCAAGCGCCGTTTTCCCCAGCTCCACCGCACCGTGGTTAACCACCAGGTCCAATGCCGAGTTACCGAAGATCGACAACCACGCCAGGGTGAAGCCCAACGGAATCAGCAATACGCCCGCCACCAGCTCACGTACAGTACGACCGCGGGAAATACGCGCGATAAACATACCAACGAATGGCGCCCAGGAAATCCACCAGGCCCAGTAGAACAGGGTCCACAGGCCCAGCCAGCCTTCGGTTTTCTTGCTGTCGCCTTCGTACACGTACAGGTCGAAGGTTTTCATGACGATGCCGTTGAGGTAATCGCCGGTGTTTTGCACAAAGCCGTTAAGCAGGTGCAGGGTAGGACCAAACAACAGCACGAAAATCAGCAAGCCACTGAACAGCACGATGTTCAGGTTGGACAGGCGACGGATGCCGTTCTCAACGCCCGACACTGCGGCAATGGTGGCCACGGTGCTCATCACGATGATCACAATCAGCAAGTTGGTATTGCTGTGCTCCATGCCAAACAGATTCTCCAGCCCCGACGACACCTGCATCGAGCCAATGCCCAGGTTGGTAACCAGGCCGAGCAGGGTCACGAACATACCGAAACCGTCCACCGCATGGCCCGCAGCGCCTTTGACCCAGCGCTCGCCCATCAACGGGTACAGCGCCGAACGCAACGCCAGCGGCTGATTGTGACGATAGGCAAAGTAGGCCACGGCCAGACCGACCAGTGCGTAGATCGCCCAGCCGTGCAGGCCCCAGTGCAGGAAGGTCAGCTGCAACGCCTGACGCGCCGCTTCATGGCTGCCCGATACACCTTCCGGCGGATTGAAGTAGTGGTCCAGCGGCTCGGATGCGCCAAAGTACAACAGCGAAATACCGATACCGGACGAGAACAACATCCCGGCCCAGGCGCCATAGCTGAAGTCCGGGGTGTCTTGCTTGGTCCCCAGTTTCAATTTGCCGTAGGACGAAAACGCCAGGCCGACCACAAAGATCAGGTAAGCGGCGATTACCACCATGTAGTACCAGCCGAAGCTGCGCGACAGCCATTCCTGGGCAACACCGAGGATACGGCCCGCTTCTTCGGGGGCAATGATCAAAATGGCAGTCAACAACAGTATCAAGGCAGTGGAGGTGTAAAACACCCAACCGTTGACCGTCACCTTTTGCGGTGGGGTCTTTATAAGAGAGGCAGAACTCATTGCACGGGTGCTCCAGGGAGTGCGAGACAAGGACTTAAGGCAACGCACCACACGACCATTCGCTTAGATAGCGACCAACGGTCGAGTGATATAAAGACACCGCTAAAAAACCGGACCCGCCCAGACCAATGCTGTCTGTGGGAGCGGGCTTGCTCGCGAAGGCCTCAAGGGCACCGCATCTAATCCGTTAGTGTGCGTACGTTGAAGACCTTCGCGAGCAAGCCCGCTCCCACAGGGGTTCCAGTACTTTTACCCTGTCGATTTGCGCCATTCATGCGTAGGAAAACGACATAAATCGCGACGATTTGTCGCAGAGCTTATTCTTTGTTGATTGAACGTTCAATCAAAACAAAATAGACTGGCTGCCGTTCAGTGATGTTTTTGCACTGCTCGCCGGCCCAAGGAGATTTGCGAAATGCCCAAGGTCGGTATGCAACCCATACGCCGCCAGCAGTTGATCGAAGCCACGTTGACGGCTGTCGATCAGGTCGGGATGGCAGATGCCAGCATTGCGCTGATTGCCCGTCTGGCCGGTGTGTCGAATGGCATCATCAGTCACTACTTCAAAGACAAGAACGGTCTGATTGCCGCCACCATGCGGTACTTGATGAACGTCTTGATCGACAACGTCACCGAACGCCGCCAGGCGTTGGACGACGACAGCCCACGGGCACATTTGCAGGTCATCGTTGAGGGCAACTTCGACGCCAGCCAGGTCAATGGCCCGGCAATGAAAACCTGGCTGGCCTTTTGGGCCGCCAGCATGCACCAACCGTCGTTGCACAGATTGCAGCGCATCAACGACCACCGTTTGTACTCCAATCTGTGCTGCCAGTTTCGCCGAGTACTGCCGCAGGCTCAGGCCCGCAATGCAGCACGCGGCCTGGCAGCCCTGATCGATGGTCTATGGTTGCGGGGTGCCCTCTCCGGTGACGGCTTCGACACCGAGCAGGCAAAACGCATCTGCTACGAATATATGGATCTACAACTGGCGAAACAGGCGAGTTAGGCCTCAATCAATGCTTAACCCCTGAACTGTCGTGAGTTTGAGTTGCCCCAATCAGATGGCACCCGACTCACGATGACCGCCAACCACTTATGCACTTGCGAGGATTTTATGGCCCGTTTCGAACTGCAAAAACTCTACATCGACGGCGGCTACACCGACGCCGGTAGCGACGCTACTTTCGATGCCATCAACCCGGCTAACGGCGAAGTCCTCGCTCAAGTGCAACGCGCCACCAAAGAAGACGTCGAGCGCGCGGTTGTCAGCGCTGAAAAAGGCCAGAAAATCTGGGCTGCGATGACCTCGATGGAGCGCTCACGCATCCTGCGTCGCGCCGTGGAAATCCTGCGCGAACGCAACGATGAACTGGCCGCCCTGGAAACCCTGGACACCGGCAAGTCGTACTCCGAAACCCGTTATGTCGACATCGTTACCGGCGCCGACGTACTGGAATACTACGCAGGCCTGGCGCCCGCCATCGAAGGCGAGCAAATCCCGCTGCGCGACACATCATTCGTTTACACCCGTCGCGAGCCGCTGGGCGTTGTGGCCGGTATCGGCGCGTGGAACTACCCGATCCAGATCGCCCTGTGGAAATCTGCACCGGCCCTGGCTGCCGGTAACGCGATGATCTTCAAACCAAGCGAAGTCACCTCCCTGACTACCCTGAAGCTGGCCGAGGTCTTTACCGCCGCCGGCCTGCCGGACGGAGTGTTCAACGTACTGACCGGCAGCGGCCGTGAAGTCGGCACCTGGCTGACCGAGCACCCGCGCATCGCGAAAATCTCGTTCACCGGTGGCACCGACACCGGCAAGAAAGTAACCGCCAGCGCCACCCAATCGTCCCTCAAGGACGTGACCATGGAACTGGGCGGCAAGTCGCCACTGATCATTTTCGACGACGCCGACCTGGATCGCGCGGCTGATACCGCGATGATGGCCAACTTCTACAGCTCGGGCCAGGTGTGCACCAACGGCACCCGCGTATTTATCCCGACGGCAATGAAAGCCGCATTCGAAGCCAAGATCCTGGAGCGCGTTGCGCGCATCCGCATCGGCAACCCGGAAGACGAAAACACCAACTTCGGCCCGCTGGTCAGCTTTGCTCACATGGAAAGCGTGCTGGGCTACATTGCCAAGGGCAAAGAACAAGGCGCCCGCCTGCTGTGCGGCGGCGAACGTCTGACCGAAGGCGATCTGGCCAAGGGCGCATTCGTGGCCCCGACCGTGTTCACCGATTGCACCGACGACATGACCATCGTCAAAGAAGAAATCTTCGGCCCGGTGATGAGCATCCTCACCTACGACAGCGAAGAAGAAGTGATCCGCCGCGCCAACGACACTGAGTTCGGCCTGGCTGCGGGCGTCGTGACCAAGGATCTGAACCGCGCTCACCGCGTGATTCATCAACTGGAAGCGGGCATTTGCTGGATCAATGCCTGGGGCGAGTCCGACGCAAAAATGCCGGTGGGCGGTTACAAGCAGTCGGGTATCGGCCGTGAAAACGGCATCAGCTCGCTGGCCCAGTACACCCAGATCAAATCGGTACAGGTAGAACTGGGCGACTACGTTTCGGTGTTCTAAACCCGAAATACATCCCCCTGTGGGGGCGGGCTTGTGTGGGAGCGGGCTTGCCCGCGATGGTGTTCCTGACACACCGCGTCGCCTGCATCGCGGGCAAGCCCGCCTCCCACAGGGCCAGCTAGATCCGCCACAACTTCAAAGAGGGTGCATTTATGTCCCAAGAATTCGATTACATCATCATTGGTGCCGGCTCTGCCGGGAACACCCTGGCGACCCGTCTGACTGAAGACCAGGGCGTCACCGTGCTGCTGCTTGAAGCAGGCGGCCCGGATTACCGTTTCGACTTCCGCACGCAAATGCCTGCGGCACTGGCATTCCCGCTGCAAGGCCGTCGCTACAACTGGGCCTTCGAGACCGATCCAGAGCCACACATGGATAACCGTCGCATGGAATGTGGCCGCGGCAAGGGCCTGGGCGGCTCTTCCCTGATCAACGGCATGTGCTACATCCGCGGCAACGCGATGGACTACGACGGCTGGGCAAAATACCCGGGCCTCGAAGACTGGTCGTACCTGGACTGCCTGCCGTACTTCCGCAAAGCCGAAACCCGCGACATCGGCCCCAACGACTACCACGGTGGCGATGGCCCGGTCAGCGTGACCACGCCAAAAGCCGGCAACAACGTGCTGTTCCACGCCATGGTTGAAGCTGGCGTACAGGCCGGTTACCCGCGTACCGAAGACCTGAACGGCTACCAGCAGGAAGGTTTCGGCCCGATGGACCGTACCGTGACGCCTAACGGCCGTCGCGCCAGCACCGCCCGCGGCTACCTGGACACGGCCAAGCAGCGCTCGACCCTGACCATCGTGACCCACGCCCTGACCGACAAGATCGAGTTTGAAGGCAAACGTGCCGTTGGCGTGTCTTACATGGTTGGCGACAGCGACACCCGCATCCTCGCCAAAGCGCGTAAAGAAGTGCTGCTGTGCAGCGGCGCCATTGGTTCACCGACCGTACTGCAACGCTCCGGCGTCGGCCCGGCCGAACTGCTCAACAGCCTCGATATTCCAGTGGTTCACGACCTGCCAGGTGTTGGCCAGAACCTGCAGGATCACCTTGAGCTGTACCTGCAATACGCCTGCACCCAGCCGGTTTCGCTGTACCCGTCGCTGCTCTGGTACAACCAGCCGGCCATCGGTGCCGAGTGGCTGTTCCTGGGCAAAGGTATCGGCGCCAGCAACCAGTTCGAAGCCGGTGGTTTTATCCGCACCCGCGAAGAATTCGAATGGCCGAACATCCAGTACCACTTCCTGCCGGTCGCGATTAACTACAACGGCAGCAACGGGGTGAAAGAGCACGGTTTCCAGGCACACATGGGCTCCATGCGTTCGCCGAGCCGTGGCCGGATCAACGTGAAGTCCAAGGACCCGCGCGAGTATCCGAGCATCCTGTTCAACTACATGGCCAGCGAGCAGGACTGGCAGGAATTCCGTGACGGCATCCGCCTGACCCGTGAAATCATGCAACAGCCTGCCCTGGATGCGTTCCGTGGCCGAGAAATCAGCCCCGGCATCGACAAGCAGACCGACGAAGAGCTGGATACCTTTATCCGCGAACACGCCGAGACCGCGTTCCACCCGTCCTGCTCATGCAAAATGGGCACCGACGAGATGGCTGTAGTCGATGGCGAAGGCCGCGTACATGGCATGCAGGGTCTGCGTGTGGTGGATGCCTCGATCATGCCGCTGATCACCACCGGCAACCTGAACGCGCCAACGATCATGATCGCCGAGAAAATCGCCGACAAGATCCGTGGCCGCCAGCCATTGCCGCGCAGCACCGCCGACTACTACGTAGCAGGCGACGCCCCGGTACGTGGCAAGCCACTGCGTGAAGTACAGCACTAATCTGTAGTCGCTGCCGCAGGCTGCGATAAGGGCCGAAGGACCTTCGCTCTGTTTTTCAAAAGCAGGGTTACTTCGCAACCCATCGCAGCCTTCGGCAGCGACTACAGGCTTTGCATTGCCTTGTTTCATCTTGCCCCGCTTGCCCCGGCCTCAACGCAGGCCTACTCTAGTGCCTCGTTTCGCGCCTCACCCCCCCGCCCCACCCGACACGCCAGCCTTGCCTGGCCAAGAGGTTTTCTATGTTTGATGTTGTCTCTTCGAGCAAATGGCCGACCGGCTTTCTGATTAATCCAAACGCAGAACCTCTCGATCCAAAATGGCTCACCGAATTCAGCAAGATCCCCGCCGCCGCCGTCAGTGACTGTCTGGGCCGCAACGTTGGCGGTCTGGGCCTGAAGTCGTTCCACGGCAATCGCCCTATGCTGGGCAGCGCCCTGACCGTGCGTGTGCGCCCGGGCGACAACCTGATGATCCTTAAAGCCATGCAAATGGCCCGCCCTGGCGACGTACTGGTGATCGACGGCAGCGCCGACCTGACCCGCGCCGTGTTCGGCGGCATCATGCGTGCCATGGCCCTCAAGGCCGGCATCGTCGGTGTGGTGATCAACGGCGCCCTGCGCGACCTCGACGAATGGCAAACCGGTGAACTGCCGGCCTACGCCATCGGCGGCGTACACCGTGGCCCGAGCACTGACGGCGGCGGCGAAATCAACGTGCCGATCTCCTGTGCCGGCATGCTGGTAATGCCCGGCGACCTGATGATCGGTGACGGCGACGGTGTGGTTGCCGCTTCGCGCAGTGAGCTGCCGGAATTGCTGATCCGCTGCCACGACCTGCTGGCGCGTGAACAGGCAACGCTCAAGGCAATCGAAGAAGGCACCCTGGACCCGGATCGCTTTGACGCCATCCTGCGCGCCAAGGGTTGCCCGGTTTAACACGCTGCACTCCCTCTGTGGGAGCTGGCTTGCCAGCGATGCAGGCGCTGCTATCCGCAGGTGTTACCGCAGTGATGCTATCGCGAGCAAGCCCGCTCCCACAGGCCCACACGTTATTCGGAGTTCTGTGCATGTTCGATTTCTACCCTCAGCTCAAGGAGCGCTTTGCCGCGCTGCGCACCCGGGCCGAGTTCTTTTCGCTGCGCTATGTACGCGAGTCCGGGCAATACCTGTCGGTACGCAAAAACGTCGCAGAACCTCCTTCATTCAGTCACGACCAGGGCGCCATGCTCACGGTGCGGCTCAAGGGTGTCGAAGCCTACGCTGCCACCAATGACCTGTCGCAAACCGGCCTGCAGGCTGCCCTGGAACGTGCCGAAACCCAGGCGCAACTGATTGCCGCCCACGCCCTGCTCGATCTGAGCCAGGAGCCGGTGGCCCAGGGCCACGCCGACTACTTTTCACCCAATCTTGATCAGGCCTTCCCGTCACTCAACGAGTGCTTTGAGCTGCTCGGCGCCGAATCAGCGGCCGTACCAAAAGACCCGCGGCTGGTGAGCTGGGACGTGTCCCTTGGCCTCAATCACGTCGAGCAAATCTATCTCAACAGCGCAGGCGCCGAGTTGCGCCGGGCACAGCGTTTTGTCTACCCGGGCATGAGCGTCACCGCCTATGACGGCAACGACAGCCAGAGCCGCAGCCTGGGCCGCGAGAACTTCGGCCAGCAAGGCGGCGCCGATGTGATCAGCCGCTGCGGGCTGATCGGTGCCGCCCCCAAGGTCGCCGATCAGGCCCTGCAATTGCTGCTGGCAGCCAATGCACCGGCTGGCAAGCGCGACTTGCTGCTGATGCCCGACCAGATGATCCTGCAAATCCATGAATCCATCGGTCACCCGCTGGAACTGGACCGCATCCTCGGCGACGAACGTAATTACGCGGGCACCAGCTTCGTCAAGGCCAGCGACTTTGGCAGCCTGCAGTACGGCTCCAAACTACTGAACGTAACCTTTGACCCCGATATCCCGGAGCAGTTGGCCAGCTACAGCTTTGACGATGATGGCACCCCGGCGCGCAAGGAATTCCTGATCCGTGAAGGCTTGCTGCTGAAGCCTTTGGGCGGCGCGCTGTCGCAGTTCCGCTCGGGCCTCGACGGTGTGGCCAACAGCCGCGCCTGCGGCTGGAACCGGCCGCCGATTGACCGCATGGCCAACCTCAATATCGAACCGGGCGACCAGTCGATGGCACAACTGGTCGGCGGCATCGAAAACGGCATCCTGATGGCCACTAACCGTTCCTGGTCGATTGACGATGCACGCAACAAGTTCCAGTTCGGTTGCGAGTGGGGCCAGTTGATCGAGAATGGCGAACTCAAGGGCGTGGTGAAAAACCCCAACTACCGGGGCATATCCGACCAGTTCTGGCGCAACCTCAGCGCCGTGGGCGACGCCAGTACCTTTAAGGTGCTGGGCACGCCCAACTGCGGCAAGGGCGAGCCCAACCAGGTGATCCGCGTAGGCCATGCATCGCCTGCCTGTGTATTCAGTAATATTGACGTGTTTGGAGGTGATGCCTGATGAGTACCCCATTGAGTCAGGCCGAACAGTTCAAGGCGTTGGTGGGGTGGTTGGGCAAGGCGATCCGCACGCCCGAGCAATTTACACTGGGCTATAACGCCGAAGCCTCGGAATTTATCCGTTTCAACAAGGGCAAGGTGCGTCAGGCCGGGCTTGTGCAGCAGGCCAGCCTGAACCTGAAACTGATCAACGACGGCCGCCACGCTGATGTCAGTATCACCCTGGCCGGTGAGCCGGATGTCGACAGGCAACGCCTGGCCGATGCCTTGCAACAACTGCGCGACACCCTGCCATTGCTGCCCGCTGACCCGTATCTGCTGCTCAACCCGCAGCCGTGGCACAGCCATAACGTGCAGGACCAGCCGCTGCCGGACACCGCCCGAGTACTGGAAGAAATCCGCAGCGCGTCCAAGGGCGTCGATCTGGTCGGTTTTTATGCCAGCGGCCCGATCAGCTACGGCTATGCCAGCTCCGAAGGCGCGTTTGGCTGGCATCAGGCCAATAGCTTCAACTTCGACTGGAGCCTGTTCCACAGCAACGGTCAGGCGGTCAAAGCCAGCTATGCCGGGGCTGACTGGGACAGCGAACGTTTCGCCCAGCGGATGCAACTGGCCCGCGAACAGTTGAGTTTTCTCGATCGTCCGCTGCATGCCCTGGCCCCCGGCGAATACCGCGCCTACCTGGCCCCGGCAGCGCTGGAAGAAGTGATGAGCATGCTCTGCTGGGGCGGGTTCTCGGCGCAGGCGCTGGCGAGCAAATCCAGCCCCTTGCAGAAGCTGTATGGTGGTGATGCGCAACTGAGCCCGCTGGTGTCTTTGGACGAGCAGGTCAGCCAGTCCCTGAGCCCGGCGTTTTCCGACGAAGGTTACCAACGCCAGGACTTGGCGTTGGTCAAACACGGCAAGGCCAACCAGCAACTGGTGGGCTCGCGCAGCGCTGCCGAGTATGGCCTTGAGGTTAATGGCGCGCCGTGGGGCGAGGCGCCGAGCGCACTGGCGATGGCGGCGGGCACGCTGGAACAGGCCGATATCCTCAAGCAGTTGGGCACCGGGCTGTATATCAGCAACCTGTGGTACCTGAACTACTCGGACCAACCGGCGGCGCGCCTGACCGGCATGACCCGATTTGCCACCTTCTGGGTCGAGAACGGCGAGATAAAGGCCCCGGTCAACACCATGCGGTTTGATGACAGCGTCTATAGTCTGCTGGGTTCACAACTCGAAGCGCTAACGGTGGAGCGTGAATTGTTGCTGTCGGCCAGTACCTACGACCAGCGCCAGACGGCGTCGAATCTGCTGCCGGGGGCGCTGGTCAAAAAGCTCACATTGACGCTGTAGGCATCGCCACTGAACAACTGTGGGAGCGGGCTTGCTCGCGATAAAATCGACGCGGTTTTCCTGAAAAAACCAGGCGCCTGCATCGCGAGCAAGCCCGCTCCCACAGGGGGATTTTCGATAGTTTATAAAAAGAGGTCCTATGCCCGTACGCCCGGTTCTAAGCCCTGAAACCCTGCGTTGGCTGCCGTGGGTGGTGGCCATCGCGTTTTTCATGCAGTCGCTCGACGGCACCATCCTCAACACCGCCCTGCCCGACATGGCCCGCGACCTCGACGAAAACCCGCTGCGCATGCAAGGTGTCATCGTTGCCTATATGCTCACCGTGGCCCTGCTGATCCCCGCCTCGGGCTGGATCGCCGACCGCTTCGGCACCAAAAAAATCTTCTTCGGCGCGATCCTGCTGTTCAGCTTTGGCTCGCTGCTCTGTGCCCTGTCCGGCACCCTCAACCAGTTGATCGGCGCACGGATCATCCAGGGCCTGGGCGGTGCCTTGATGTTGCCCATCGGGCGGCTGGTGGTGCTCAAGGCCTATCCGCGCTCGGAACTGGTACGGATCATGGGCTTTATCACCATCCCCGGCCTGCTTGGCCCGCTGATCGGCCCCACCATGGGCGGCTGGATGGTGCAGTACCTGAGCTGGCACTGGATCTTCCTGATCAACCTGCCCGTGGGCGTCCTTGGTTGCTGGGCGGTGTGGCACTTTATTCCGGACTTGCGCGGCAGCGAACGCACCCGTTTCGATGGGCTGGGCTTTGTGTTGTTTGGCGCGGCCATGGTGTTTATCACCATTGCCATGGAAGGCCTGGGTGAACTGCATATGCCGCATCTGCGGGTGATGTTGCTGCTGTTCGCCGGAATGGCTTGCCTCGCAGCGTACTGGCTGCGCGCAGGTAATATCAGCAACCCGCTGTTTTCCCCGGTGTTGTTTAAAACCAAGACCTTTGCCGTGGGCATTCTGGGCAACCTGTTTGCTCGCCTGGGCAGCGGCGCCCTGCCGTTTCTGGTGCCCTTGCTGCTGCAAGTGGCGCTAGGCTACTCGCCGTCACAAGCGGGGATGAGCATGCTGCCGCTGGCCGCCGCCGCCATGCTGGCCAAGTGGGTTGCCCGGCCGCTGATCGAGCGTGCGGGTTATCGCACCGTGCTCACTGCCAACACCTTTGCCCTGGGCCTGATGCTGGCCAGCATGGGCCTGGTCACCGAACACACGCCTTACCCGTTGTTGCTGGGGATGCTGGCCGTGTTGGGGGCGATCAACTCATTGCAGTTCACCGCCATGAACACCGTGACCCTGATCGACCTCGACGACGCCAGCGCCAGCAGCGGCAACAGTTTGCTCTCGGTAGTGGCGCAATTATCCTTGAGCCTGGGCGTGGCCTGCGCCGGTGCCCTGCTCGGCGGTTTTACTGGGGATGGCGGCACCGACGGGGTGGACACGGTCCTCGGCGCGTTCCAACTGACCTTCCTCACAGTGGGAATCATGGCCATGCTGGCAGCGGCGATTTTCCTGCAACTGTCACCCCAGGACGGGCGTAAACCCAAGGCCAACTCGGAACATGAGTTGGAACATTAAGTGACTCTTTAAACAGAACTGGATGACATCTCGTCCAGAATGTTCAGGCAAAGGGCATGGGACTGGTACACTGCGCGACATTTTGTTTTGCAGGCCAGTCCCGTGACCACCATTGCCACCGCTTTTAACACTCTGCCTCTGTCCGCCGCCATGCTGGCTAACCTCGACTCCCTCGGTTATGCCCAGATGACGCCGATTCAGGCGCAGAGCTTGCCGGTGATCCTCAAAGGCATGGACCTGATCGCTCAGGCCAAGACCGGTAGTGGCAAAACTGCCGCCTTCGGCATCGGCCTGCTGAACCCGATCAACCCGCGCTTCTTCGGCTGCCAGGCCCTTGTGATCTGCCCGACCCGCGAACTGGCTGACCAGGTTGCCAAGGAAATCCGTCGTCTGGCCCGCGCCGAAGACAACATCAAGGTGTTGACCCTGTGTGGCGGCGTCTCGTTCGGCCCGCAGATCGGCTCCCTGGAGCACGGCGCACACATCATCGTCGGTACCCCGGGGCGTATCCAGCAGCACTTGCGCAAAGGCTCGCTGGTACTCGACGGTCTCAACACCCTGGTACTCGACGAAGCTGACCGCATGCTGGACATGGGCTTCTACGACGCCATCGAAGACATCATCGTCAAAACCCCGGAGCGTCGTCAGACCCTGCTGTTCTCGGCCACTTACCCGGCCGGTATCAAGCAGCTGTCGTCCAAGTTCATGCGCAACCCTCAGCAAGTAAAAGCCGAGGCACTGCACACCGACAGCCAGATCGAACAGCGTTTCTATGAGATCTCGCCTGAAGAGCGCATGAGCGCCGTGACCAAGGTACTGGGCCATTTCCGCCCGCAATCTTGCGTAGCGTTCTGCTTCACCAAGCAGCAGGTTCAGGAAACCGTTGATCACCTGACCTCCAAAGGCATTTCGGCTGTCGGCCTGCATGGCGATCTGGAACAGCGCGACCGTGACCAGGTACTGGCGATGTTTGCCAACCGTTCGACTTCGGTTCTGGTTGCCACCGACGTTGCTGCCCGTGGTCTGGACATCGACGCCCTGGACATGGTGCTTAACGTTGAGCTGGCCCGTGATTCGGAAATCCATATTCACCGTGTAGGCCGTACCGGTCGCGCTGGCGAAAAAGGCGTGGCGATCAGCCTGGTTGCACCGTCCGAAGCGCACCGCGCCCAGGCCATCGAGCAGCTGCAAAAAGCCCCGCTGAACTGGGAAACCCTGGACACCCTCACCTCTCAAGGCGGCGCACCTTTGCTCCCGGCCATGAGCACGCTGGTGATCGGTGCCGGTCGTAAAGACAAGGTTCGCCCGGGCGACATCCTTGGCGCACTGACGGGCGACGCCGGCATCCCCGGCGCTCAGGTTGGCAAGATCGCGATCTTTGACTTCCAGGCCTATGTTGCTGTTGATCGCACCATCGCCAAGCAAGCTGCACAGCGCTTGAGCGAAGGCAAAATCAAAGGCCGCGTATTGCGCGTGCGGGTTTTGTAATAGCCCAGGCACAGCAACACCTGTGGGAGCTGGCTCGCCAGCGATAGCAGCACCTCGATGATTCAGATTTATCGAGCTGTCTGCATCGCTGGCAAGCCAGCTCCCACAGTGGTTTTAAACCCGACATTTTTTTGTGAGGACACCGCTTTGCGCTCTACCGACGTTGTGATTATTGGCGCTGGCGCCGCAGGTTTGATGTGCGCGCTGACCGCTGCCGGCCGTGGGCGCAAGGTCATGCTGATCGACCACGCCAACAAGGCAGGTAAAAAGATCCTGATGTCGGGCGGTGGCCGCTGCAACTTCACCAACATGTACACCGAACCCAACAATTTCCTCTCGCAGAACCCGCACTTCTGCAAGTCGGCCCTGGCCCGCTACACCCAGTGGGATTTCATCGAACTGGTGAGCAAGCACGGCGTGCCCTACCACGAGAAGAAACTCGGCCAACTGTTCTGCGATAACAAATCCAGCGACATCCTCGAAATGCTCCTCGATGAGTGCCACAAAGCGGGCGTGAGCCTGCACCTGGACACCTCGGTCGAGCAGATCGAAAAGACCGACAACGGCTACAGCCTCAATACCACTCTGGGGCCAATTGACTGCCAGTCGCTGGTGGTCGCCACCGGCGGGCTGTCGATTCCGACGCTGGGGGCTACCGGCTTTGGTTATCAGATAGCCAAACAATTCGGCCACACCCTGCTGCCCACACGCGCAGGGCTGGTGCCGTTTACCATCACCGACCAGCTTAAAGAGATCTGCAGCGAACTCTCGGGCACCTCGGTGGATTGCCTGGTGAGCTGCAACGATCAAAGCTTCCGCGAGAACATCCTGTTCACCCACCGCGGTTTGAGCGGCCCGGCGATCCTGCAGATTTCATCGTTCTGGAACAGCGGTGACACGGTGGAAATCAACCTGTTGCCCGACCTGGACGCGCTGCAGTGGCTGCAAACCCAGCAGGCCGAACGCCCCAACAGCGAGTTGAAAACACTGCTTGGTGAGATTTTCACCAAGAAGATGGCCAATCTGCTGGCCGAGCACTGGTTCGAGTCCAAGCCAATGAAGCAATACACCCCGGCGGAACTGGCTCAAGTGGCAGACAAACTGGCGAGCTGGAAAGTGGTCCCGGCCGGTACTGAAGGCTATCGCACCGCTGAAGTGACACTGGGTGGGGTCGATACCCGTGAAGTGTCATCCAAGACCATGGAATCGCTGAAAAGCCCCGGCCTGTACTTTGTCGGCGAAGTGCTGGATGTGAGCGGCCATCTGGGCGGCTTCAACTTCCAGTGGGCCTGGGCTTCGGGGTATGCGGCGGCGCAGTACGTCTAGTCCAGAACCGCGTCGCTGCAATCGCGAGCAAGCCCGCTCCCACAAGAACAGTGCACTACCTGTGGGAGCGGGCTTGCTCGCGATAGGGATCGTAAAAATATTTTGTATTCGATGTGACAGTGCCATTGCGCTGTCGTCTTAACTGGCTCAAGTTAGCGAATCACGAGCCAGGCACCGCCACTCCATGTCATCGAAAAGCTTTCAGCATTCCCTGCGCCGCTTGTGGGCGCTGGACAAGTTCAGTTACAGCGTCCGGGTGTTTGTCGCCCTGACCGGCAGCATGGCTTTTTGCTGGTATCAGGATGAGATGTCACTGCTGATCCCGCTGTTCCTGGGGATTATCGCCAGCGCACTGTCCGAGACCGATGACAGCTGGCAAGGCCGCCTGAACGCCTTGCTGGTGACCCTGGTGTGTTTTACCGCCTCGGCATTGAGTGTCGAGTTGCTCTTCCCCTACCCCTGGTTGATGGTCTGCGCACTGGCGCTGGCCAGCTTCGGCCTGACCATGCTCGGTGCACTCGGCGAACGCTACGGGGCTATTGCTTCCGCCACACTGATTCTGGCCGTGTACACCATGATCGGCGTCGACCAGCGCGGCGGCGAAGTGACCAATTTCTGGCATGAACCCTTGCTGCTGGTGGCTGGCGCAGCCTGGTACGGAATACTGTCGGTACTGTGGCAGGCGCTGTTCTCCAACCAACCGGTGCAACAAAGCCTGGCGCGGTTGTTCTGGGAACTGGGCCTGTACCTGAAAATCAAATCGGCGCTGTTTGAACCCGTGCGCAAGCTGGATGTGGAAGCAGGCCGACTGGAACTGGCGCGGCAAAACGGCCGGGTGGTGGCTGCACTGAACACTGCCAAAGAGATCATCCTGCACCGGGTCGGCAATACCCGACCGGGCTCCAAGCTCAGCCGCTACCTGAAGCTGTACTTTCTCGCCCAAGATATTCACGAACGCGCCAGCTCATCACACTACCCGTACAACGCCCTGGCCGATGCCTTTTTTCACAGTGACGTAATGTTCCGCTGCCAACGCCTGCTGCGCCAGCAAGGCGTGGCCTGCCAACGCCTGTCGGAGTCGATCAAGCTGCGCCAGCCGTTTGTCTACGACGACAGCTTTGCCGAAGCACTGGGCGACCTGCACGCCTCACTTGAACACCTGCGCATCCAGAGCAACCCGGCCTGGCGCGGGCTGTTGCGCTCATTGCGGGCACTGGCTGCCAACCTCGGTACCCTCGACCGCTTGCTCAGCGACGCGAGCAACCCCGACACTCTGGCCGATGCCACCGACAGCAGCTTGCTGGACCGTTCGCCGCGCAATCTCAAGGATGTCTGGTCACGCCTGCGTCAGCACCTCACGCCAACCTCGCTGATCTTTCGCCACGCCCTGCGTCTGCCGCTGGCCCTGAGCATCGGTTTTGCGATGGTGCACTGGATTCACCCAAGCCAGGGCTACTGGATCATCCTCACCACGCTGTTCGTGTGCCAGCCGAGCTACGGCGCCACGCGGCGCAAATTCAGCCAGCGCATTATCGGCACAGCCTTCGGCCTGGCCGTGGGCTGGGCGCTGTTCGACCTGTTCCCCAATCCGCTGGTGCAGTCGATGTTTGCCGTGGTCGCCGGAGTGGTGTTCTTTATCAACCGCACCACCCGCTACACCTTGAGCACCGCAGCCATCACTCTGATGATCCTGTTTTGCTTCAACCAGGTGGGCGACGGTTACGGGCTGTTCCTGCCGCGCCTGTTCGATACCCTGGTGGGCAGCGTGATTGCCGCTGCGGCGGTATTCCTGTTCTTGCCGGACTGGCAGGGCCGTCGCCTCAATCAGGTGTTGGCCAATACCCTGAGCTGCAACAGCCAGTACTTGCGCCAGATCATGCAGCAATACGCCCAAGGCAAAAGCGACAGCCTGGCTTATCGGCTGGCACGGCGTAACGCCCACAACGCCGATGCGGCGCTGTCGACCACACTGGCCAATATGCTGATGGAGCCGGGGCACTTCCGTAAGGATGCCGACATGGGCTTCCGCTTTCTGGTGATGTCCCACACCTTGCTCAGCTATCTGTCAGGCCTGGGCGCGCACCGTGATACCGAATTGCCTGCGCAAGTGCGCGAGCAGTTGATTGAAGGGGCCGGGAGCAGGATTGCCGACAGCATCGACCAGATCGCCCAAGGCCTGGCTGCCAAGCAGGCGGTAGCGGTGCAGAGTGACGAGGAAGAAACCCTGGCCAACGAGCTTGAGCAAATGCCGGACGAGATCGATGAAAACCAGCGTCTGGTACAAACCCAGCTGGCACTGATTTGCCGTCAGCTCGGGCCGTTGCGCACCCTCGCCGCGCATTTGGTCAAGGCACCTTAGGCCTTGGCTACGGCGCCTATCACGCCTACTATCGGGTCATAGACTCCCCCACAAGGACAAGACCGTGACCACCGACTGGCTGTGCAAACACCACAACGACCTGGGCAAGGAACAGCTCTACGCCATTCTCGAACTGCGTTCAAAGGTCTTCGTCGCCGAGCAGAAATGCGCCTATCAGGACGTCGACGGGCAAGACCTGACGGGCGACACCCTGCACGTGATGGGCTGGCAGGACGACCAATTGGTAGCCTACGCCCGCATCCTCGATCCTGAATCCCAGGGCGGTGATGTAGTGATTGGCCGCGTGATCGTTGCCGTCGAGGGCCGCGGACAAAAGCTTGGGCATACCCTGCTGGAAAAAGCCCTGGAAAACATCGAAGAGTACTGGTCGGGGCAGCCCGTATTTCTCTCAGCCCAGGCGCACCTGCAACCCTTCTATGAGCAGCACGGGTTCAGCGCCCAGGGCGAGATCTACCTTGAAGACAATATCCCGCATATCGGCATGCGCCTGGCGTCTCAGGGGTAACCCAGCACCTGCTTGATCTGCACCAGATGCTCACTGACCCAGTTCTGGTCGACCGGGCCCCAGCTGCGAATCAGATAGCGCCCGGCATGGTTACGGGCGCCATCCTGCTGTTCGAACTCACAGACGATATCCAGATCGGCCAAGGCCGCGATGGTGTCCTGAGCGGTACGACGCGGCATGCCGGTGACTTCGGTCAAGGCAGGCACGCTGCTGGCGGTCTGGCTATCAATCAACCAGGCCACATACAAACGCCGGTAAAAGCTGCTTTTGGTTTTGCTGACTTCCATACAGAACTCCATTCAGGTGCTGCGAGAAACCTGTAGTCGCTGCCGCAGGCTGCGATAAGGGCCGCAGGACCTTCGATTGTTATTCCAAAACACGAGGGGCGCTACGCACCCCATCGCAGCCTCGTACCTCGACAGCGACTACAAGTCACGCAAGGTGAGGTACACCCGCAGGTCAAATTCCAGCTGGTGATAACCCGGCAACATATGCTCGCACAGTTTGTAGAACGCCTTGTTGTGGTCTGACTCCTTCAGATGAGCCAGTTCATGGACCACGATCATCTTCAGAAACTCGGGCGCCGCCTCCTTGAACAACGAGGCCACACGCAGTTCCTTCTTGGCTTTGAGCTTGCCACCCTGGACCCGCGAAATGGCGGTGTGCAAACCCAGCGCACGGTGGGTCAGGTCGAGCTTGTTATCAAACAGCACCTTGTCAAAAGACGGGGCATTGCGCAGGTATTCCTGTTTGAGCTCCTGAGCATAGGCATACAGGGCCTTGTCGCTTTGCACTGCGTGACGCTGTGGATAACGCTCGCTCAGGTAACTGCCCAGTTGGTCGCGCTCAATCAATTGGCGCACCTGCTCTTGCAAGGTCTGGGGGTAAGCCTGGAGGTATTTGAGAACAGTCATGGGGTGCCAACGCACAGCGTAAAAGTGCGCCAGTGTAGCGAATTCGATCCTCAGGCGCCCATGTCAGACTTTTACGCCGTCAAAAGGCAGACGTTTCTGAGAAAGCGCGATGCCCACAAGCGTTGCTTGCAGGCTGGAAAGTCTCAAGGCTATCTTCACCAGTCGCCGATGATCCCCGTGGAAGAGACATGAAAAAGACGACGCCCGACGATCCAAAAGCAAGCCGCACGCCCCGTGATGATCATCAGCACGATGAGGCCACCCGCCGTATTCTCGACACCCTGCTCCAGGCTCCGCCGGTTTCCCTCGACAGCCTCAAGCCCACCCAGGCACACAAGATAAGTGCCAAATCACCTTTTGCCGTGTTGCCCGATATTCGCGCAATAGAGGCTTTGTCCCATGCCTGGCTGATGCTCAAGAGCGCAGAAGAGGTGTCGGATGAAATCACCGTCCTTGCCAGTGGCATAGAGCGCGGGCTGGTGTGGTCGCTGGTGCATCCGGTCGAGATGTCCCGCTCGCTGGTAGAGGTGCTGCTCAGGGCCAATGGCGTAGACCCGGAACACATAAAGGCACAGCCCTCAACCTGACGCGCACAAAAAAGCCCGCATCGCTGCGCAATGTTGCCCACCTAAGCGATTTCTGCCTCTGTGGGAGCGGGCTTGCTCGCGATGGCCTTCAGAGCGCCGCATTTACTCAGTAAATACGCGTCATCGTTAACGACCATCGCGAGCAAGCCCGCTCCCACCCGGTCTTAGTTGACCTTGGCGTTCAGCTCACCTTTGAGGTAACGCTGGTACATGGCTTCCAGAGAGATCGGCTTGATCTTCGAAGCATTACCGGCAGTACCGAAGGCTTCGTAACGAGCGATACACACGTCACGCATGGCCGTTACGGTTGCGCCGAAGAACTTGCGCGGGTCGAACTCGCTCGGGTTGGTAGCCATCAGGCGACGCATGGCGCCAGTCGATGCCAGACGCAGGTCGGTGTCGATATTGACCTTGCGCACGCCGTGCTTGATGCCTTCAACGATTTCTTCTACCGGCACACCGTAGGTTTCTTTGATGTCGCCGCCGTACTCGTTGATGATCGCCAGCCACTCTTGTGGAACAGACGACGAGCCGTGCATCACCAGGTGAGTGTTAGGAATGCGCTTGTGGATCTCTTTGATCCGGTCGATAGCCAGCACGTCACCGGTAGGTGGCTTGGTGAACTTGTAAGCACCGTGGGAAGTACCGATGGCAATGGCCAGGGCATCCACTTGCGTGCGCTTGACGAAGTCAGCAGCTTCTTCCGGGTCGGTCAGCATCTGGCTGTGGTCCAGAACGCCTTCTGCGCCGATGCCGTCTTCTTCACCAGCCATGCCGGTTTCCAGCGAACCCAGGCAACCCAGCTCGCCTTCAACCGAAACACCGCAAGCGTGCGCCAGGGCAACAGTTTGCTGAGTCACGCGAACGTTGTAGTCGTAGTCGGTCGGAGTCTTGCCGTCTTCACCCAGCGAGCCGTCCATCATTACCGAGCTGAAGCCCAGCTGGATGGAGCGTTGGCACACGTCAGGGCTGGTGCCGTGGTCCTGGTGCATGCACACCGGGATATGCGGGAATTCTTCGATTGCAGCCAGGATCAGGTGACGCAGGAATGGAGCACCTGCGTACTTGCGCGCACCGGCCGAAGCCTGAACGATCACCGGGGAGTCGGTCTTGTCAGCGGCTTCCATAATGGCGCGCATCTGCTCAAGGTTGTTTACGTTGAAGGCTGGAACGCCGTAGCCGAATTCGGCGGCGTGGTCCAACATCTGGCGCATGCTGATAAGTGCCATTGTGAGTGTCTCTCCCGGACAAGGGTCGTTAATCGTGCAAGCCTGCCGTAGCGGCGGCTGCTATTCAAGTTATTGCAGATCGGGGGTTGTGCCCCATTCTGCCAATTCGATTTAGCTGAAACGTTACAGCCTCAGCGCTGGCAGCCCACACTCCTGTGGGAGCTGGCTTGCCAGCGATGGCATCAATGCGGTGTATCTTGGGAAATTTGTTGCCTGCATCGCTGGCAAGCCAGCTCCCACAAAAGACCTACGGGCACCCACGCTCCTGTGAAGCCTTGGGCGACTCGTATTTCTCCAGCGCCTCAGGCCCTGAGCGTTTATTGACCAGCGGTACGCTTTGCGCCTGCCAGTCCGCCTGGTAGCAACCACTTTCTTCAGGGGTTGCTGACTCGGGCGTCGGCTTGTTCGAGCTGGCGCAACCGGCCAAAAAGCCCGCGATCATCAACAGCGGTAACAACTTGACCATGTCCATGCTTCCTTTCAGGGCCTGAAACACCTTCAGGCTTTGGCGCGGCTTTCCAGGATTTCAACGGCAGGCAGTACCTTGCCTTCAACGAACTCAAGGAATGCGCCACCACCGGTGGAGATGTACGAAATTTGATCAGCAATGCCGTACTTGTCGATCGCAGCCAGGGTGTCGCCACCGCCAGCAATCGAGAACGCCGAGCTGTCAGCAATTGCCTGGGCCAGCACCTTGGTGCCGTTGCCGAACTGGTCGAACTCGAATACACCCACCGGACCATTCCACAGAATAGTCTTTGAAGACTTCAGCAGCTCGGCGAAATGCGCAGCGGTTTGCGGACCAATATCCAGAATCATGTCGTCGGCAGCCACATCAGCAATCAGCTTGACGGTGGCAGCAGCGCTTTCAGCGAATTCCTTGGCCACTACCACATCAGTCGGCAAAGGCACGTTGACCTTGGCGGCGATAGCGCGGGCAGTTTCCAGCAGATCAGGTTCGTACAGCGATTTACCTACCGGGTGACCGGCAGCGGCCAGGAAGGTGTTGGCGATACCGCCACCCACGATCAGCAGGTCGCAGATCTGGCTCAGGCTGTTAAGCACTTCCAGTTTGGTCGATACCTTGGAGCCGGCAACAATCGCTGCCATCGGCTTGGCCGGAGCGCCCAGCGCCTTGCCCAGCGCGTCCAGCTCGGCAGCCAGCAACGGACCAGCAGCCGCAACCTTGGCAAACTTGGCCACGCCGTGGGTCGAGCCTTCAGCGCGGTGAGCGGTACCAAAAGCGTCCATCACAAACACGTCGCACAGGGCGGCATATTGCTGGGCCAATTCGTCGGCGTTTTTCTTTTCGCCCTTGTTGAAGCGCACGTTTTCGAACAGCACGATGTCACCAGCTTTGACGTCGACGCCATTGAGGTAGTCGCTGACCAGTGGCACTTCACGGCCCAGGGCCTTGCTCAGGTAGTCGGCTACAGGCTTGAGGCTGTTCTCTGCCGAGAACTCGCCTTCCGTCGGACGCCCCAGGTGCGAGCAGACCATAACCGCCGCGCCTTTTTCCAGAGCCAGCTTGATGGTCGGCAGCGAAGCGAGGATGCGCGCATCGCTGGTGACTACACCGTCCTTGACTGGGACGTTGAGGTCTTCGCGGATCAGTACGCGTTTACCTTGCAGATCGAGGTCGGTCATCTTCAACACGGTCATGGGTCGCAATTCCTGAGTTTCTAATGTTAGAGAGCGGGTTTTGGGTGGGTAACGTGCAAGTAGTGCTCTGCCACATCGATCATTCGATTGGCAAAACCCCATTCGTTGTCGAACCAGGCCAGCAGGTTCACCAGCCGGGGGCCGGAAACGCGGGTCTGGCTGGCATCGACAATGGCCGAATGCGGGTCATGGTTGAAATCACAGCTGGCGTGCGGCAACTCGGTATAGGCCAGCAAGCCTTTGAGCGGGCCGCTTGTGGCAGCCCCGCGCAGTATGCGGTTCACTTCTGCGGCATCTGTGTCGCGCGCCGTGGTCAGAGTGATGTCCAGGCACGACACGTTCAGGGTCGGTACCCGCACCGCTTTGGCCTGAATCCGGCCGGCAAGTTCCGGCAACAGGCGTTCAATACCTTTGGCCAGACCAGTAGATACCGGAATCACTGACTGGAATGCCGAGCGTGTACGACGCAGATCTTCGTGATGGTAGGCATCAATCACCGGCTGATCATTCATTGCCGAGTGAATGGTAGTGATCGACACATACTCAAGGCCAAGCGCCTGATCCAGCAAACGCAACAGCGGTACGCCACAGTTGGTGGTGCAGGACGCGTTGGACACCAGGCGTTCTGCGCCGGTCAGGCTGTGCTGGTTGACGCCGTAGACGATGGTGGCGTCGACATCGGCGTCGCTGGCCATCGGTTGCGAAAACAACACGCGGGGAGCCCCGGCATCCAGAAAACGCTGGCCGTCGGCGCGGGTGTTGTAGACGCCGGAGCATTCGAGCACCAGGTCAACGCCCAACGCAGCCCAGTCAATCCCTTCGGGGGTGGCACTGCGGAACACTTTCACGCAGTCGCCATTGATATGCAGGCAGTCGCCTTCGATCCGTATCTCACCGGGGAACCGGCCATGAGTGGAGTCGAAGCGCGTCAAATATTCGAGACTGGCCATATCGGCCAAATCATTGAGTGCAACAATTTCAAACCCGGCTTCTGCCCCTCGCTCAAACAACGCACGCAAGACACAACGACCAATCCGGCCGTAGCCGTTGAGTGCAACTTTGTAAGGACGCGGTTGAGGCATGGGGTTCTCGATTACCAAGGTGAATCCTTCACACTTTCGCGAGCAGGCTCGCTCCCACAGGGACTATGTAGATCCCTGTGAGAGCGAGCCTGCTCGCGAAGAGGGCAGCCACTTTGTTACTTAGTCTTCCAGCAGCTCGTCAGCCTGACCCAGGATATTTTCCAGGGTAAAGCCGAACTCCTCGAACAAGGCAGGCGCAGGCGCCGACTCGCCGTAGGTGGTCATGCCGATCACGCGGCCTTCCAGGCCCACGTACTTGTACCAGTAGTCAGCGTGGGACGCTTCGATCGCGATACGGGCGCTAACCTGCAGCGGCAGAACCGACTGCTTGTAGCCTGCATCTTGAGCTTCGTACACGCTGGTGCATGGCATCGACACCACACGAACCTTGCGGCCCTGCTCGGTCAGCTTTTCCCAGGCCTGAACCGCCAGACCCACTTCGGAACCCGCCGAGATCAGGATCAGCTCAGGCTCGCCTGCGCAGTCCTTGAGCACGTAGCCACCACGGTTGATATCGGCAATCTGGCCGGCATCACGGGTCTGGTGGTTGAGGTTCTGACGCGAGAAGATCAACGCGGACGGGCCGTCGTTGCGCTCCAGGGCGAATTTCCAGGCAGCTGCGGATTCAACCGCATCGGCCGGGCGCCAGGTGTCCAGGTTCGGCGTGGTACGCAGGCTGGTCAATTGCTCGATTGGCTGGTGCGTCGGGCCGTCTTCGCCCAGACCGATGGAGTCGTGGGTGAACACATAGATCACACGCTGCTTCATCAGGGCCGACATGCGGATGGCGTTGCGGGCGTATTCCATAAACATCAGGAAGGTCGCGCCGTAAGGCACCAGGCCGCCATGCACAGCGACGCCGTTCATAATGGCGCTCATGCCGAACTCGCGTACGCCGTAGTACATGTAGTTGCCGCTGGCGTCCTCAGCCGAAACACCTTTGCAGCCTTTCCAGATGGTCAGGTTGGAACCGGCCAGGTCAGCGGAGCCGCCCAGCAGTTCAGGCAACAGCGGGCCAAAGGCGTTCAGGGTGTTCTGGCTGGCTTTACGGCTGGCGATGGTTTCGCCTTTGGCTGCAACTTCAGCGATGTAGGCGTTGGCCTTGGCATCGAAGTCAGCTGGCAGTTTGCCGTTCAGGCGACGGGACAGTTCAGCAGCCAGTTCCGGGAACTCGGCAGCGTAGGCAGCGAAGCGCTTGTCCCACTCGGACTCAACCGCAGCACCGACTTCCTTGGCATCCCATTCGGCGTAGATATCAGCCGGGATTTCAAATGGGCCGTGGTTCCAGTTCAGCGCCTTGCGGGTCAGGGCGATTTCGTCGTTGCCCAGTGGAGCACCGTGGCAGTCTTCCTTGCCCTGCTTGTTCGGCGAACCGAAACCGATGGTGGTCTTGCAGCAGATCAGCGTTGGCTGGTCGCTTTTACGTGCGGTTTCGATCGCGGTCTTGATTTCTTCCGGGTCGTGACCGTCAACGTTGCGGATCACTTGCCAGTTGTAGGCTTCGAAACGCTTTGGTGTGTCGTCGGTGAACCAGCCTTCAACTTCGCCATCGATGGAGATGCCGTTGTCATCATAGAAAGCGATCAGTTTACTCAGGCCCAGAGTACCGGCCAACGAACCAACTTCGTGGGAAATGCCTTCCATCATGCAGCCATCACCCAGGAACACGTAGGTGTGGTGATCGACAACGTTATGGCCAGGACGGTTGAACTGCGCGCCCATGACTTTTTCGGCCAGGGCAAAGCCCACAGCATTGGCCAGGCCCTGACCCAACGGGCCAGTGGTGGTTTCAACGCCCGGCGTGTAGCCCAGCTCCGGGTGGCCCGGAGTGCGGCTGTGCAGCTGGCGGAAGTTTTTCAGGTCTTCGATCGACAGGTCATAGCCGGTCAGGTGCAGCAACGAGTAGATCAGCATCGAACCATGACCGTTGGACAGCACGAAGCGGTCACGGTCAGCGAACGACGGGTTGCTCGGGTTGTGCTTCAGATAATCGCGCCACAGTACTTCGGCGATATCCGCCATACCCATAGGGGCACCTGGATGGCCGCTGTTGGCTTTTTGCACGGCATCCATGCTGAGTGCACGAATGGCGTTGGCACGCTCACGACGGCTGGGCATCGCTGTTCTCCTGGGTATTGATAGATAAATCGAAACGGAAAAAAGGCGAGCATTTTCCCTCACCCACCGCCCTCGGGGCAATGACAGATAGTCAGCTGAAACGTTTTTCCTTTATTCAGGCCGCCAATCTGTTAAGGATCGGACATTTCATTTCGTTAATAAGCACATCTCACCCGACAAACGAACCATTTATCGACCAATATCAAAAAGTTTTGATATTGAACTTGCGGGGGCTTGAGCGTGTAACTAGACTGCGGCCCCATGAACTTACGTGTGCCTTCAATCCGCCATGACGATTGCGACGAGCTCTCCGCCCTGTGCAAGGCTGGAGGCGATCCGCTGCGACTCAATGTGCTGCGCGCGTTGGCCAACGATTCGTTTGGTGTACTGGAGCTGACGCAGATCTTTGCCACCGGCCAGTCCGGGATGAGCCACCACCTCAAGGTGCTGTCCCAGGCGCGGCTGGTCGCAACACGGCGCGAAGGCAACGCGATCTTTTATCGCCGCGCCCTGCCCCACACCGAACAACTGGGCGGCAAATTGCATGCTGCGTTGCTGGAAGAGGTCGATAACCTGACCTTGCCCGCCGATGTACAAGCGCGGATCAGCGCCGTACACGCCCAACGTGCAGCCGCCAGTCAGGACTTTTTCTCACGCATAGCCGAGAAGTTTCGCGCTCAACAGGATTTGATCGCCGGCTTGCCGCAATACCGGGACAGTGTTTTAACGCTGCTCGACAAACTGAGCTTCAATCCGGCGGCCACGGCCCTGGAAGTTGGCCCCGGCGATGGCAGCTTTTTGCCCGACCTGGCCCGCCGCTTCCATCAGGTCACGGCCGTGGACAACAGCCCGGTAATGCTTGAGCTGGCCCGCCAGCTGTGTGAACGCGAGTCACTGAACAACGTCAGCCTGATCCTGGCCGACGCGCTGCACGAAACACCGATCCAGGTCGATTGCGTGGTGGTGAACATGGTCCTGCACCATTTCGCTGCACCGGCCGAAGCGCTAAAGCAATTGGCAACCTTGCTGCAACCAGGCGGTAGCCTGCTGGTAACAGAGTTGTGCAGCCATAATCAGGCGTGGGCCCGTGAGGCCTGCGGTGATTTGTGGCTGGGTTTTGAACAAGATGATCTGGCCCATTGGGCCACCGCTGCGGGACTCGTTCCCGGGGAAAGCCTCTATGTAGGCTTACGTAATGGTTTCCAGCTTCAGGTCCGCCACTTTCAGCGGCCAGCTGGCGACACTCACCATCGGTAAATATTAGGAAACCGTCGAGATGAGCGAATACTCCCTTTTCACCTCCGAGTCCGTGTCTGAAGGGCATCCGGACAAAATCGCCGACCAGATTTCTGACGCGGTGCTGGACGCCATCATTGCTGAAGACAAGTTCGCCCGTGTGGCGTGCGAGACTCTGGTGAAAACCGGCGTAGCAATCATCGCAGGCGAAGTCACCACTTCGGCCTGGGTTGACCTGGAGCAGATCGTTCGTGACGTGATCACCGACATCGGCTACACCAGCTCCGACGTTGGCTTCGACGGCGCTACCTGCGGCGTGATGAACATCATCGGCAAGCAGTCCCCTGACATCAACCAGGGTGTAGACCGTGCCAAGCCTGAAGATCAGGGCGCCGGCGACCAGGGCCTGATGTTCGGCTACGCCAGCAACGAAACCGACGTGCTGATGCCAGCACCGATCACCTTCTCGCACCAGTTGGTACAGCGCCAGGCCGAAGCCCGCAAATCCGGCCTGTTGCCTTGGCTGCGCCCGGACGCCAAGTCCCAGGTGACTTGCCGTTATGAAGGCGGCAAGGTGGTAGCCATCGACGCCATCGTGCTGTCGACCCAGCACAACCCTGAAGTCTCGTACAAAGACCTGCGCGAAGGCGTGATGGAGCTGATCGTCAAGCACGTGCTGCCAGCCGAGCTGCTGCACAAAGACACCCAGTTCCACATCAACCCTACTGGTCAGTTCATCATCGGTGGCCCGGTGGGCGACTGCGGCCTGACCGGTCGCAAGATCATCGTTGACACCTACGGCGGCATGGCCCGTCACGGCGGCGGCGCGTTCTCGGGTAAAGATCCATCCAAGGTTGACCGTTCGGCGGCCTACGCTGGCCGTTATGTAGCCAAGAATATCGTGGCTGCTGGTTTGGCTGATCGTTGCGAGATCCAGGTTTCCTACGCTATCGGCGTCGCTCAACCGACTTCGATTTCGTTGAACACCTTCGGCACCGGCAAGATCTCCGACGACAAAATCATCAAGCTGGTACGTGACATATTCGACCTGCGTCCATATGCCATCACCACCATGCTGGACCTGCTGCACCCGATGTACCAGGAAACTGCAGCCTACGGCCACTTCGGCCGCACGCCGCAGACCAAGACAGTTGGCGACGATACCTTCACCACGTTCACGTGGGAGCGTACCGACCGCGCTGAAGAGCTGCGCGCTGCTGCCGGTTTGTAAGTAAAACCTGCTGCACCAAAAGCCCCGGACAGGCGACTGTTCGGGGCTTTTTGCTGTTGGCGGGCAACGCTCGGCGGATTGCTTGGGTACGGATGCTGCTAACATCCACGGTTTCGATCCGCCGAAACGCGCTTGCGTAGCGTTTTTTCAACCTTATTTAATTGTCATCTTTTGTCATGGAGCCATTTATGAAATTACTTTCACCGCTCGCCCTGTTTACTGTTTGCGGCCTGCTGGCTGCCCCGCTGATGGCCGCTGATGCCGCGCCGGAACTGACCGGTTGCGCTGCCAAGAAGCAAGCCATCACCCTGCAACTTGAGCAGGCCCGTGCCCACGGCAACAGCAACCAGGTTGCTGGCCTGGAAAAAGCCCTGAGCGAAGTGACAGCCCACTGCACCGACGCCGGCTTGCGCAAGGAACGCGAAAACAAGGTGCTGGAAGCCAAGCACGAAGTCAGCAAGCGCCAGGCAGATCTGGACAAGGCGATGAAGAAAGGCGACCCGGAAAAAATCGACAAGCGCAAAAACAAGCTGGCGGAATCGCGCAAAGAGCTGCAGGAAGCACTGAATCAGCTGGACAAGTAACAGCACCCTGTGTGGGAGCGGGCTTGCTCGCGATGGCAGCACCTCGGTGACTCAGAAGTACCGAGTTGTATTTATCGCGAGCAAGCACGCTCCCACAGAAGGCGGGCACCGCCCCACCTTAATCAGTGATTCCTGAATTCCTTGTGGCAAGCACTGCAGGTGTCTTCGACTTTCTGCACCGCAGGCGTCAGGTTGCTGGCTTTGTAGGGCTGCACCTGGCTGGCGATAACCAGCTCACCGGTAGCGGCTTCCAACTGGCGCGCCAGCTCCTGAAAACGTGCCTGCTTCTGCCAGACATCATCAGTAGCGCTGGTTTGATCGCTCTCTTTAACTTGAGGGAAATGCTTCCAAGGCTCGTGAGCCAAAGCATCAAGCTTGATTGCACCCTCGGTAAAACGCGGGCCATCGAAAGGAATGCGGCCACGCAGCATGCCGCCCAGGTCTTCGCTGGTCTTTAGCATTTGTTTGAAAATCGCTTTACGCTGGCCCAACGGCGAATCGGGATCAACCCCGCCACACGCCGTCAGCGTCAGGCAGGCCAGCAGTACAACAGTCAATCGTTTAAGAGTCATGGTGGCTTCAGGTCACGGAAATCGGTCGCCAGTATCCTCGCGTCACCTGCAAAGACCAATACCCCTATTGAATATAAGGATTGCCTGGCGGTCATCCGACCTCGGCAAACCTCGAAGGAACCTCGCTGATGAGTACATTTTTCAAGCCTCTGGCCTGGGCCTTGCCCGTTGTCATGTTGCTGGCCGGATGCAACGGCACCGACAAGGACAGCACCAAGCCCGAGCCCCACACTACCTACAGCAAGGCCGAGTGGAGTGCGTTGCCTGAGGTCACCGGCAACGACCTGCAAAGCGGTTTTGCCTCATGGCGCAGCGCCTGCACCCGGCTCAAGACCGACCCCAACTGGGGCAGCGTCTGCAGCGATGCCGCCGCCTTGCCTGCCGGCCCGAGCGTGGCCGAGATCAGCAACTTCCTGCAAAGCCACCTCGACGTGTACAGCCTGCGTTCGGCCGAAGGCAGCAGTGACGGCCTGATCACCGGTTACTACGAGCCGGTGTACCCGGGCAGTCTCAAGCCGACCCAGGCCGCCAATGTGCCGATCTACGGTGTGCCGTCCGATCTGATCGTGGTCAACCTGGACAGCATCTACCCCGAGCTCAAGGGCAAGCGCCTGCGCGGACGCCTTGAAGGCCGCGTACTCAAGCCTTACGACACTGCAGAAACCATCAACAGTAAAGGCCTGAATGCACCGGTACTGGCGTGGCTGACCGATCCGATGGACCTGCAATTCCTGCAAATCCAGGGCTCGGGCCGGGTCCAGCTCGACAATGGCCGCCAGTTGCGCATTGGCTACGCCGACCAGAACGGCCACCCGTACAAACCGATTGGCCGCTGGCTGGTCGAGCAGGGCGAGCTGAAAAAACAGGATGTGACCATGGGCACCATTCACGCCTGGGCGATGGCCAACCCGCAGCGCGTCCACGAGATGCTGGCCAGCAACCCGAGCTACGTGTTCTTCACCCAGAACCCTGACAGCAACGAAGGCCCGCGTGGCTCGCTGAACGTGCCGCTAACGGCCGGTTACAGCGTGGCGGTGGACCGCAAGGTGATTCCGCTGGGCAGCCTGTTGTGGCTGTCGACCACCCAGGCCGATGGCCAACCCATCGTGCGCCCGGTAGCGGCCCAGGACACCGGCGGCGCCATTGCAGGTGAAGTGCGGGCAGACTTCTTTGTCGGCACCGGCCCTGAAGCAGGGGCTATTGCGGGCGATATGAAACAGAAGGGCAATATCTGGCTGCTGTGGCCTAAAGGGGCGACGTTGCCGCAGTAGAACACTCTGTAGTCGCTGCCGCAGGCTGCGAAGAGGGGCGGAGCCCCTCGTTTTCTCGAAACCTCTGCAACTCCCTTCGCAGCCTTCGGCAGCGACTACAAGGTTTGTGCGTTACATCGACACAAAAAAGAAACTCACCACCAATCCCAAGCCGATAAACCACACGATGGAACGCAGCAGCGCCCAGTCGGCCAGGTAGCAGATGATGTAGAGCATGCGGCTGGTAACAAACAGCACCGCCAGCACATCGATGGTCACCGACTGGGCGTTGCCCACGATATCGGCAATAATCACTGCCGCAGCAAACATCGGCGTCACTTCAAAGCTGTTGAGCTGGGCACTGTGGGCACGCTTGGCAAACCCTTGCAGGCCGTCGAGAAACGTACGCGGATCATGGTTCTGTTTAGGCCCGAACTTGCCGTCGCTGAACTTGGCAAAGGCGGTACATACGTAGGTCAGGCAGAAGGCAATCAGTACACACCAGAAGGCAACCGTCATTGGAATTTCCTTTTTAGAGTTTCATCACGAGCATGCCGATCAGCACCAGCCCACAGGCTAAGAGCCTCGGCCCGCCAAAAGGTTCTTTGAGGTAACGCATACCAAACAGCACCACCAGGATCACACTGACTTCGCGCAGCGCCGCCGCCTCGGCAATCGAGCCCAACTGCATGGCCCACAGCACCAATGCATAACTGGCCAGCACGCAAACCCCCACCGCTACCCCCAACCGCCATTGCGTACGCCAGAACAGCGTAAACGCGGCCCGCTTGCGGGTAATCGCCAGCAACGGGAACGGCCAGGCACTGAGCAACGTGACCCACACCAGATAATCCAGCGGGTGTGACCAGCGCCGGATAGCCTGACCATCGATGAAGGTATAGCAACCGATACACAAGCCGATCAGCGCCACCACTGGCAGCATTGACCAGGGCAGACGATCACCGCCGCCGCCCTGCCACAGCAGGCAGGCCATGCCGCAGGGGATCAGCAAAATGCCGATGATCTGCTGGCCCGTCAGCACTTCGCCAGCAAAGGTCAGGGTCAGCGCCAGCACCACCAGCGGCGAGAGCCCGCGCATCAGCGGATACACCAGGCCCAGGTCCCCCACCCGATAAGCGCGGATCAATAGCACCCGATAGACCAGCTCGAAGAGCACAGAAGCCAGTATCCACGGCCAGATTTCAGGCGGTGGCCACGACACAAAGCCCACCAGCCCGGCCACTACCACCAGCGCCACCGTGTCCATGCAGGCGATGACCAGCAAACGCTCACCGCTGAACTTGATCAGGGTATTCCAGATCGCGTGCAACACAGCCGCGACCAACACCAACGCCGTTGCCAGCACCGCAGACTCCTTGTTGTTATCAACCTGCGATCACTGCCAGGCCCCGCCATGCAACCTCAGTGCAACTGTGTGGTCAATGACCTCGTACTTCGCGTCCGTTTGCCACCCCCCCGGGATGTGCCCCTGACGCCCGTTTTTGCATCCAAATACTGCCCGAACCGATCGGGCATCCATTCACTCTCGCCACCACAGGATCCCGGATGCTTGAGCTTGTTGCTGCGTTTATCTGCCTGACCTCACTACTCACTTACGTGAACTTCCGCTTTATCGGCCTGCCGCCGACGATTGGCGTGATGGTCACTGCCCTGATGTTTTCCCTGTTGCTGCAAGGCTTGAGCTTTCTTGGCTACCCTGGCCTTGAAGAACGTGTAGAGCAACTGATCGGACAGATCGACTTCGGCGACCTGCTGATGAACTGGATGCTGTCGTTCCTGCTGTTTGCCGGTGCCTTGCACGTAAACTTCAGCGACGTGCGCAGCTACCGTTGGCCCATCGGCCTGCTGGCCACCGTTGGCGTGTTGATCGCCACCACTGTGATCGGCAGCCTGGCGTACTGGATTTTCGGCCTGTTCGGCTGGCATATCAGCTTCCTCTACTGCCTGCTGTTCGGCGCCCTGATTTCCCCCACCGACCCGATTGCCGTGCTGGGTGTGCTGCGTACCGCCAACGCCTCCAAGCCGCTGAAGACCACCATTGTGGGCGAGAGCCTGTTCAACGACGGCACCGCCGTTGTGGTGTTCACCGTATTGCTGGGCATCGTGCAACTGGGTGAAACCCCGAGCTTGAGTGCCACGGCGATGCTGTTTGTGCACGAAGCCATCGGCGGCGTGGTGTTCGGTGGTTTGATCGGTTACCTGGTGTACCGGATGATCAAAAGCATCGAGCAATACCAGATCGAAGTGATGCTGACCCTGGCACTGGTGATCGGCGGGTCGGCCATGGCCAGTGAGCTGCATGTGTCGGCGCCGATTGCGATGGTGGTTGCCGGTCTGATCATCGGCAACCTGGGCCGCAACAAGGCCATGAACGAAATGACCCGTCGTTATATGGACGGTTTCTGGGAGTTGCTCGATGACATGCTCAACGCCCTGCTGTTTGCGCTGATTGGTA
The DNA here is from genome assembly GCF_055408445.1 of Pseudomonas sp. B414. Taxonomy (NCBI): domain Bacteria; kingdom Pseudomonadati; phylum Pseudomonadota; class Gammaproteobacteria; order Pseudomonadales; family Pseudomonadaceae; genus Pseudomonas; species Pseudomonas sp. B414. The sequence continues at coordinate 171,478 of NZ_JBUZTQ010000001.1, forward strand.
TGGAACTGTTGCTGCTGCCATTCTCATGGCTGCATTTGCTGGCGGCCAGCGTTCTGGCGGTGGCCATCTTGCTGTCGCGCCTGCTGACCGTGGCCCCGGCCATTGTGCTGCTGCGCCGCTGGCGTACCGTGCCTCGCGGCACCATCCGCATCCTCACCTGGGGCGGCCTGCGCGGCGGGGTTTCGGTGGCACTGGCATTGGCCTTGCCGCTGGGCCCGGAGCGCGATCTGATTTTGAGTATCACCTATATCGTGGTGCTGTCCTCGATCCTGTTCCAGGGCTTGACCATTGGCAAACTGGTCAAGCATGTGACCAAAGATGCGCCGCTTGAGGCCGATCACGCGCATTAGTCCGCGCCTGCTATTGCTGTAGTCGCTGACGAGGCACGAAGGCTGCGATCGGGGGTGGTACGCCACTGCGATCGCAGCCTTCGTGCCTCGGCAGCGACTACAGGTTTCTGTCAGCACCTCTTCCCTGTCTTTTCTCTACCCTTGGCTACACTCACCCTCCTGATGCCCGAAGGCATGACACGCAAAGGAGAAAGGGATGAGTACTTCTGCTGCTTATGCACAGCCCAGGCGCCATCTGGGTGCCAAGATCATGATCATTGCGGCGCTGGTCGCCCTGGCCATCACGGCCTGGCGATTCTTTACGCCCCTCTCTGGCGTAACGGACTCCGGGGGCGCAATGACCACGATGCTTGCCGAGTTTGTACTCTTTGTTTTGGGCGTGCTGCTGGTTCAGACCAGGGCAGGAGGCCTGCGCAGCTTCGTCGTGTTTTTGGCCTGGGTTGGTGCAATAGGGACAATCTTTGCCGCCAGCCTGCTGCACGGTTGGTGGACCGTTGCCGTGCTGGTGGTCTACGCCGTGGGTGTTGTGATTGAAACCTTTGCCGCCAAGCCATCAAGGAGCGCGATATGAACGGGATCAAAAAACATTTAATCGCAGCTCCAGCGCTGTGCCTGCTGGCTGGTGTGTCCAACGCTCAGGCAGAAACCTACACGGTCCCGCCGCCGTTGCTGGCACCGTCCAGCATCTCTGCCGAGGAGGCTAAATTACCCATCCCGAACGGCAAGGAGTGGGACAGTTTCCACGGGCAGCTGAGCGCGCAGAAGTACTCGCCCCTGACCCAAATCAACAAGGACAACGTCGGCAAACTGACCAAGGTCTGGCAGTACTTCACCGGCGACATGTCTACCGGCACCGGCAAGATCCCACCGTCTGTGTGGTCCGCCACGCCGATTTTTGCCAATGACACGCTGTACGTCGGCACGCCTTTTTACCGCATCATTGCCCTCGACCCCGAGTCCGGCAAAGAAAAGTGGACCTACGACACCAAGTCGAAACTGGTGGCCGAAACCCAGCCCGCGCTGAAATCACGGGGCGTGGCCTACTGGCAGGAGAAAGCCCCACAGCAGGGCGTGGCCTGTCAGAAGATGGTGTACCTGGGCAACATGACCGCGCAGCTGTATGCGGTGGATGCCGACACCGGCAAGCCGTGCGAAGGTTTCGGCAAAAACGGTGTGGTGGACGTCAACCAATGGAACAAGGTCAACGCCAAATGGCCGCTGTCACAGCTACAACCGCCCACCGTTATCGGTGACAGGCTGATCGTCGGCTGGGCCGGTAAAGACTGGGAATATGAAGTCGAATCACCGGGTTCGTTGTTCGCCCTCAATGCCCGCACCGGCGAGCTGGAATGGGAATTCAAACCGATTCCCGATGAAGAAGCAGGCAAAACCGGTACTGCCAATATCTGGACGGCCATGTCCTACGACCCGGCGCTGGGCTTGCTGTATATCCCCGTGTCCTCGCCTTCGCCCAACTACTGGGGCGGCAACCGCACCAAGCCGATTCCGCTGGGCACCTCGACCACCGCGCTGGATATCAACACCGGCAAAGTCGTATGGTCCCGTCAGTGGGTTCACCACGACTTGTGGGATTACGATATCAACTCCGCACCGACGCTGATGGACATCACCGTCAACGGCAAGCCGGTGGCCGCCTTGGTGCAAGCGACCAAGATGGGTTTCTTGTTCACCGTTGACCGCCGCACCGGTGAAGACGTGTGGCCGATCGAAGAACGCCCGGTGCCACAGGGCGATATCCCCGGCGAAGTTTACTCGCCCACCCAGCCTTTCCCGACCAAACCTGCACCGTTGATGGATCAGTCGAAAAAACCGGCCATCTGGAAAATCGCCGATATCGTCGGTTTTGGTCAGTGCACGAAAATGTGGGACGGCCTGGAATACAACGGTATGTACTCGCCGCCCAGCACCAAGGGCAACGGCGTACTGGCCTACCCGGACAGTGCGGGTGGCGTGCAATGGGGCGGTGTCGCGTTTGACCCGGTCAGCCAGGTCGCCATCGTCAACACCTCGCATATCGTGCAGATGATCAAGCTGTGGGATCGCGCGTCCTACGACAAACAGCCGAAAACCGCGGGCAACGAAAACGGCTTCTATCCGCAGATCGGCGCACCGTACGGGATGAGCTTGCTCAATGCCCAGAACTGGGCCGGCATGCCGTGCTGGGCCCCGCCTTTCGGTGAAATCGTGGCGATCGACATGCGCAGCGGTGACGTGAAATGGCGTCGGCCAATGGGTGCGGTGCAGCAGTGGGGCTGGTACATGCCTGAAGACATGGGCTCACCGACCATTGGCGGCCCTGCGGTGACTGCAGGCGGCGTGGTATTTATCGGCGCTTCGATGGATGCCAAGGTACGCGCTTACGCCCTGGATGACGGCAAGGAGCTATGGTCGGACATCGTCATGGCACCTGCCGTGGCCAACCCTGCCGTTTATGAATACAAGGGCCGGCAATATGTGGCGTTTGTCGCGGGCGGCAACTCGATCATGAAAGACCAGGTGGGTGATCAGGTGGTGGTGTACGCATTGCCCAAATAACCCACCGCCCTCCCCCTGCGGGAGTGGGCTTGCTCGCGATTGCATCAACGCGGTGTATCAGACAAACCGCGCTGCCTGCATTGCGAGCAAGCCCGCTCCCACATTCTTGATACTTGTGATTAGCCCGCCAACCGCTGCAACTGCTCGCCAGCCCGCTCGGCGCACAGTTGCAGCAACCCTTCGAGCATATGCGCCGGGGCTTCATCGGCCCGGGTCAGCGCATACAGCGTAATCGGCAGCGCCGGTGTCAATGGCCGGATCACAGTACTCTCCCGCGAAGCCCCCAACGCCGTAAACGGATCAATCACCGCCAACCCTGCACCGGCCTCCACCATCGCCCGCGCCAGCGAATAGGTCTGTACTGCAATGCTGATACGGGGTGGTGGCTCTACCGCTTGCAGGTAGTTGTCCAGCCGTGCAAACAGAGGGTCCACACTGCTCAGCCCGATCAAAGGCGCATCTGCCAGCTCATCCAGCGCCAGCGGCACGCCCTCACTTGCATCCGGCCAGAACCCGCGCGGTGCCAGCGCTACCAGCACACCGTGGGCCAACGCCTGGGCCTTGAGCCCTGGATGCTCGGGCAGCTTGAAGGTCAGAGCCACGTCCAGTTCGCGCATCAGCAGGTTCTGGATCAGCTCACGGGTATGAGCACTGGCCAGTTCACAGTTGATCTCAGGATATCGGCGCTTCCACTCGCTGATCACCGGCGGCAGTAGCGCGAGTGCTAACGCAGGCGTACTGCCAATCCGCAAACGATGCCCCGGCGTGCGCCGCAGGCTTTGCGCCAGACGCTGCACGCCTTGCAGGCTCTCGGTCACCTTGTCGACTTCGCGCTCCAGCAACAGCGCTTCGGGGGTGGGCTGCAATTTACCGCGTACCCGCAGAAACAACGGGAAGCCCAAGCGCTGCTCAGCGTGTTGCAACACCTTGCTCACCGCAGGCTGCGAGACATGCAGCAACTGCGCAGCCGCACTGACAGAACCGGTTTGGCGAATCGCCTGGAACACTTCGATATGACGCAAGCGCATGGCAGCAGTCCATAACCTTTGTTTATGGGAGAGCCATCTTTATTCATTGTTCGCCGCCTGTCACCTGCCCCTAACCTGAAGCCCGTTCAATAGCGGGCCAAGGACTGACATGACACAGCGAGTTTGCATCATCGGCGGGGGCGTTATCGGGCTGGCCACAGCGTATGCGCTGGTGCGCGACGGCTTTGAAGTGAGCGTGATCGAAGCTCAGCCAACTCTGGGCAGCCAGACCAGCTTCGCCAATGGCGGCCAGCTTTCCTACCGCTATGTTGCACCGCTGGCTGATGCGGGAGTGCCCTGGCAGGCGATGGGCTGGATGCTGCGCGGTGACTCGCCGCTCAAGCTGCGACCACGCATGGACCCGGCGCAATGGCGCTGGCTGGCGTCGTTTATCGGCGCATGCCGGGGTTCGGTGAATCAGCGCAATGGTGCGCATCTGCTGCGTCTGGCCTTGCTCAGCCAGGCCACCTTGCAGCAATGGCGCGAAGAAGATCAGCTGGATGGCTTCGCCTGGCAGCGCAACGGCAAACTGGTGGCGTTCCGTGAGCGCGCCAACTTCGACAAGGCGCGCAAAAAAGTTATCCACAGTTCATTTCAACAGGCCCTGACTGCCATCGAGTGCGTCAGCCTGGAGCCCGGGCTGCAGGGCTCGGCCTTTGTCGGCGGCATCTACACCCCCAGCGAAGAAGTCGGCGACTGTCACGCGTTCTGCCAGCAACTGGTCGCCCGCTTGCAAGCAAGCGGCCGCTGCACCTTTATGCTGGGGAAAACCGTCACCCGCATTCGTCATGCCAATGGTGCGGTACAGGCAGTGGAAATGGGCGACGAGGTACTGGCCGTCGATCAACTGGTACTCGCCGCGGGCCACAACAGCCCGGCCCTGCGCCTGCCAGGGCTGAACCTGCCACTGTACCCGCTCAAGGGTTACAGCCTCACCCTGGCCCTGCGCGACCCGCAAAAGGCACCCCAAGTGAGCATCACCGACTACGACCGCAAGATTGTTTACGCCCGTATTGGTGAACAACTGCGCATTGCCGCGATGGTCGACATTGTCGGTTTCGACCCCGCCCCGGACCCCAAGCGCCTGGCGCAAATGCGCCAGCTGGCCCGCAGCACCTTCCCGGATGCGGGCAACTATGACGACGCCACCGAGTGGGCTGGCATGCGCCCTGCTACGCCCAGTGGCGTACCCATTCTTGGCGCCAGCAGCTATCGCAACCTGTGGCTCAACCTGGGCCACGGCGCGCTGGGCTTCACCCTGGCCTGCGGCAGCGGGCGCCTGCTCAGCGAGCTGATTGCCCAGCGTAAAACCTCCATTGATATGCAAGGTCTGGCGGCTTGAGTGCGCCACCCCCACCACAAGGAAAGCCCGATGACGATTCACCGCATCAACAGCAATGACCGTTTGAGCGCTGCCGCGACCTTTGAGGCGCTGGTGTTTCTGTCCGGACAAGTTCCCACGCAAAGCGAAGACATTACCGCGCAGACCCAAGAGGTGTTGAGCAAGATCGACGCGCTGCTGGCCGAAACCGGCAGCGACAAGGACCACATTGTTAACGCCACGATTTACCTGCAGAACATTCAACGCGATTTTGCGGCCATGAATGCCGTGTGGTCCGCATGGCTGTCAGCAGGCAAAGCACCCACCCGTACCACGCTGCAAGCCGAACTGGCGCGGCCGCAGGTGCTGGTGGAAATCAGCGTGATTGCAGTACGTCACTAATCTGTTTTAGGGGAAAAAACAAAATGAAAAAACTCACCTTGATCAGTTGCACCCTGGGCCTGTTGATCAGCCATAACGTGCAAGCCAATGAGGCCCCACTGCAGGGCACGCTCAAGAAAATCGCCGACTCCGGGAGTATTACCCTGGGTTATCGCGATGCGTCGGTGCCGTTTTCGTATGTCGGTGACAACAGCGGCAAGCCAATGGGCTATTCGGTGGAGCTGGCCAACAAGATTGTCGAGCGTATCCAGCAGCAAGTGGGCGACAAACCGCTGAAGGTCAAATACAACCTGGTGACCTCGCAAACCCGCATCCCGCTGGTACAGAACGGTACTGTCGACCTTGAATGCGGATCGACCGGGGTAACGGCAGAGCGGCAGAAGCAGGTAGCGTTTTCGTACGGGTTTATTTATGTCAAAGGCCAACTGCTGACCGCCAGGGACAGCGGCATCAAGGGCTTCGATGATTTACGCGAGAAAAACGTAGTGACCACCGCTGGCACCACCAATGAGCGCTTTATCAAAAGCTACAGTGCCGACCACAAGATGGGCATGAACGTGATCAGCGCCAAAGACCACGGCGAAGCGTTCAAAATGCTCGAAACCGGTCGCGCCGTGGCCTTTTACATGGATGACGCGCTGCTCTACGGTGAACGGGCCAAAGCCCGCGATCCGCATAAATGGGTGGTGGTGGGGGACGAGCAGTCGCGGGAAATCTACAGCTGCATGGTGCGCAAGGGCGACCCGCAATTCCTTGCCGTGGTCAACAAGACCCTGGCTGAGCTGTACCAGTCCGGGGAAATCACCAGCATCTACCAGCGCTGGTTCGAACAACCGATCCCGCCCAATGGCCTGAATCTGGAGTTTCCGATGACCGCCGAGCTGAAGAAAATCATCGCCTCGCCGGTGAGTGATCCGGTGGAGTAAGGATATTTTTTAGAGCACTTAAACCCAATCCTCAATGCGCAAACCGGGCACACGCTCAAATTCCCGGGTGTTGTTGGTAACCAAAATCAGCCCCTGTGATCGCGCATGGCCAGCAATCATCTGGTCATAGGGGCCAATAGGTTTGCCCAAAAGGGCTAGCTCGGCGCGAAGTTGGCCTGTATGAATCGCCGCATCCTGATCGTAGTTCAAAACCTCCAGTCGGGCGGCAAAGCCTTCAACCACAGCGAGATTACGCTGCGGGCTGGAGGATTTTTCGGCCCCATAGACCAGTTCCATCAAGGTTACAGTGCTGATGCAAAGTTGCCCGTGATGGGCCATAAAAGCCATGCGTACGGCCTCAGGACGGTTTTTGATGGTGAAAATGCAGATGTTGGTATCGAGCATGAATTTAAGCATCAAAAATCATCCCGCCGTTGATCTGCGGGCTGCTCACGATCTGTCATGAAGTCAGCTGTCACACCTTCACCTTCAAACCAGCTGTCCCAGGACTCACCTGCAGGCGTGATGATGCGAGCTCTACCAACAGCCACAATATCAACCCGCTTGACGTCGTCGGGTAACGCCGCCGCCTTGGGCAAACGTACTGCCTGACTGCGATTGCTCTGAAAAACCGAACCTTGCTCCATGACCGCCCTCCGGGATATGCCTCTTGTATATCCCATCGTAGTTTCAGTCATCAGCAAGTCAATGGCTGAGCCCTGAAACGCCTACGCCAAACGACGGGCGGCAGAGACTGGCAATGGACCAAATCGTCTCTATTGGCAAGCCTCAAGACACCCAAGGTGACTTACGAATGATCTCGACAAAATTCATCGGTTTGAAGCTCGGGTCCACATCCACCAGCACATCGGCGTTAACCGTGCCAAAGGTGGTGTCGGGGCGGTGTTTGAAGCCGTTGGCAAAGGCGCACAGGATGCATTCCTTGAAGCCCTCGCCACGCGGGTGGGCATGTACCACAGCTTCGCGCTGTTCTATGGGGAATGCCGCGTAATCGATGCCCAGTACGTCCATTTCAACCCCGGCAGTCACCAGCGCCACGTTCGGGCGCAAGTGTTGCGGCACGCCAGGAGTGGTATGCAAGGCGATAGATAGCCATACCTGCTCGACATCGTCGTCACTCAGGCCGAACGGTTTCATAAAGGCTTTGGCGCTGTTGGCACTGTCGACTTCAAAGCGCTCGTTGTCACTGCGATGGCCTTCAACCAGGCCCAGATCGTGGAACATCGCTCCCACATAAAGCAGCTCCGGGTCGTAGGCCAGTTGCTTGCGCTGACCGCTCAGGGCACCAAACAGAAACACCCGCCGCGAGTGGTTGTAGAGCAAGTCGGACTCAACGTCACGGATGTATTCAGTGGTGGCTTTGGCCAGGGCGCTGTCCGGGATGACGATGCCTGCGATGGTCTGATTCATGGCGAACTCCTCGATCAAGCGCCGGGATGGCGCCGTGGAATCAAGTCTGTGCCCGAACAACATTGGCAACAATCGACATGCCAGGGCGATTCGTGCCAATCACATACCAATACCAGCCACGTCCCCGAGCAGACTTGCCCACAGGGGATGAGTGCGGTATTTCATCTGACACACACATCACGGCCAACCCCGATGACTCTGACCGTAGCCTTGATTGTTTTCCCCGGCGTGCAGTCCCTGGATGTGACTGGGCCTATGGATGTATTCGCCGAGGCCAATGCCTTTCTACCTCCGGGCGAACGCTATCAGCTTGAGGTGCTGGGGCTGGAGTCGGGTTTGCTGGCGTGCTCGAACGGCTTGTCAATTCAGGCCCACCGCCATTTCGGCCAGGCCAAAAGCGCTTATGACCTGGTGCTCTGCGCAGGCGGCCCGGGGTTGCCCGATCAGGATTTCGGCCCCGGGTTTTACGCATGGCTGCGGGGCGTATGCCGAAAATCGCGGCGCTTCGGTTCGATCTGCAATGGCGCGCTGATGCTCGGCCGCGCCGGGCTGCTCGATGGTCGGCGCGTGACCACCCACTGGAGTGACGTGGCCGCCCTCGCCCGCCTTTGCCCCAGTGCGACCCTGGAGGCCGATCGCCTGTATGTGCAAGATGGCAATCTATTCACGTCGGCCGGGGTGACGGCGGGGATTGATCTGTCGTTGTATGTGCTGAGCCAGGATCACGGCCCGCAAGTGGCGCTGAATGTGGCCAGGCGGCTGGTGGTGTTTACTCAGCGTTCGGGCGGGCAGTCACAGTTCAGCCCGTTTTTGACCCAGGCCACGCACCCTGGCTCACCGGTGGCCGCCGTACAGCGCCATGTGCTGGAGAATCTGCGCGGGGATTTGACCATTGCTGAACTGGCGCAAGCGGCGCTGATGAGCCCGCGCAATTTCTCACGGGTGTTTGCCCGTGAGGCCGCAGTTACCCCGGCGCAGTTCGTTGAAGGTGCACGGGTAGATGCAGCCCGCGCCCTGCTCGAAAACCCCGGGCTGGCGCTCAAGACCGTGGCTTACGAATGCGGCTTTCGCGATGCACACCATATGCGCAGCGTGTTTATGCGCCGGCTGGGGGTATCGCCGCAGCAGTTCCGGATGAACTTTGCGGCGATGACATAACCAATACATCACATCCCTGTGGGCTTTAGAAATCGCCCCACAACTGCTGGGCCACGGCCAGGGCCACAACCGGCGCGGTCTCTGTGCGCAGTACCCGTGGGCCAAGGCGTGCAGGCTGATAGCCAGCGGCTTGGGCCAGATCGATTTCGTTGTCGGTCAGGCCGCCTTCAGGGCCGATCAAAAACGCCAGACGCGCAGGTTTGGCGTGACTGGCCAGCGGTTCTGATACCGGGTGCAAAACCAGCTTGAGGTCGGCCTCGGTGGTTTTGATCCAGTCACTGAGCAACACCGGCGGATGGATAACGGGCACCCGCGAACGGCCGCACTGTTCACAGGCGCTGATCGCCACTTGCCGCCAATGGGCCAGGCGCTTGTCAGCGCGCTCGTCCTTGAGCCGTACTTCGCAGCGCTCGCTCATGATCGGCGTGATCTCGGTGACACCCAGCTCGGTGGCCTTTTGAATCGCCCAGTCCATGCGCTCACCACGGGACAGGCCCTGACCTAGGTGAATGGCCAATGGCGACTCAACTTGCCCGGCGAAAGTTTCGTCCAACAGCACGCGCACGCGCTTTTTGCCGACCTCCAGCAAACGCCCGAGAAACTCCTGACCCGAGCCGTCGAACACTTGCAGGGCATCGCCCTCGGCCATGCGCAGCACGCGGCCAATGTAATGCGCCTGGGCCTCAGGCAATTCGTGTTCACCAAGGCTCAAGGGAGCGTCGATAAAAAAGCGGGACAATCTCATAGGGGTTCTCTAAAAATGGTGTTCTTGCTGTGGGAGCGGGCTTGCTCGCGATAGTATCAACACGGTTTGACAGACAGACCGCGTCGCCTGCATCGCGAGCAAGCCCGCTCCCACAGTAGGGGTAAAGTTGTGATTAACCCGGGTCGCGGAAATCCGGATGAAAGTTCGCCGGCACGGCCACGCTGATGTCGCTGCGGGTCGCGATATCGATCCCTTCACTGGCCACTTCAGCCAGAAAGTCGATCTGCTCGGGGGTAATCACGTAAGGCGGCAAGAAATACACCACGCTGCCCAACGGACGCAACAGCGCGCCACGTTCCAGGGCGTGCTGGAAGACTTTCAGGCCACGGCGCTCCTGCCACGGATAAGCTGTCTTGCTGGCTTTGTCCTGAACCATTTCAATGGCCAGAACCATACCGGTCTGACGCACTTCCGAGACATGGGCGTGGTCGGCCAGATGGGCCGTCGAACTGGCCATACGCTGGGCCAGGGCCTTGTTGTTCTCGATCACGTTGTCTTCTTCGAAAATATCCAACGTTGCCAATGCCGCCGCACAGGCCAGCGGGTTGCCCGTGTAGCTATGGGAGTGCAGGAAGGCGCGCAAGGTCGGGTAGTCGTCGTAGAACGCGCTGTACACCTCGTCTGTGGTCATGCAAGCCGCCAAGGGCAAATAGCCACCGGTCAGCGCCTTGGACAGGCACAGGAAGTCCGGGGTAATACCTGCCTGTTCACAGGCAAACATGGTCCCGGTACGGCCAAAGCCCACGGCGATTTCATCGAGGATCAGGTGCACGCCGTAGCGGTCACAAGCTTCGCGCAGCAGCGTGAGGTACACCGGGTGGTACATGCGCATGCCACCCGCGCCCTGGATCAACGGCTCGACGATCACCGCCGCAACCGTATCGTGATGCTCAGCCAGGGTCTGCTCCATGGCCAGAAACATGGTGCGCGAATGGGCTTCCCAGCTCACCCCTTCAGGGCGCAGGTAGCAGTCGGGGCTCGGCACCTTGATGGTGTCCAGCAACAGCGCCTTGTAAGTCTCGGTAAACAGCGGCACATCACCCACTGCCATCGCCGCCATGGTTTCGCCGTGGTAGCTGTTGGTCAGGGTGACGAAGCGTTTTTTGTTCGGCTGCTCACGGTTGAGCCAGTAGTGAAAGCTCATTTTCAACGCGACTTCGATGCACGACGAACCGTTGTCGGCGTAGAAACAGCGGGTCAGGCCTGCTGGCGTCATTTTGACCAGGCGTTCGGACAGTTCGATCACCGGCTGATGGCTGAAACCGGCAAGGATCACATGCTCCAGTTGGTCGACCTGATCCTTGATGCGCTGGCTGATGCGCGGGTTGCAGTGGCCAAACACATTGACCCACCAGGAGCTCACGGCATCCAGGTAACGCTTGCCCTCGAAGTCTTCCAGCCACACGCCTTCGCCGCGCTTGATCGGGATCAACGGCAGTTGCTCGTGATCCTTCATTTGGGTGCAGGGGTGCCACAACACGGCAAGATCACGCTGCATCCACTGATTATTCAGGCCCATTTCCGACTCTCCTGGCGCTGGCTCCCGATATGTACGGGTAAACAATCGCGCAAGCCTATGCAATCCGCCGTCGCGTCACAACCTATTACAAATTCCCGCCTCTTACAGACGCTGGCAAACTCACCAGAGCGACACTAAATCTTGTTAACGTTTGCTTAATCATCACCCCACAGGCTACAGATCGTATTTATCGATAGCTTGCAGCGAAAAAATGCGCTTTCAATCGATAGGTAAACCATTAGTCTTAGGCTCAAGTTCCCACAGGGTGTTGGCAATGCAGCTACGTAACTCTTCTTCTCGATATGGTGCAGTCAGCATTTTCATGCACTGGTCCGTTGCGTTGGCGGTGTTCGGACTGTTCGCCCTGGGCCTGTGGATGGTTGGTCTCGACTACTACAGCCCTTGGCGTAAAGAAGCGCCCGACCTGCATAAAAGTATTGGTCTGACGCTGCTCGCAGTAATGGTACTAAGGGTGATATGGATCTGGATCAGCCCGGCCCCACCGGCACTGGCCAGCTATAGCAAGGCAACACGTATAGGCGCCAAACTTGGCCACGGTTTTTTGTATCTAAGTTTGTTTGCCCTGATGATCGCCGGCTATCTGATTTCCACTGCTGAAGGCGTGGGCATCCCGGTATTTGGCCTGTTTGAAGTACCTGCACTGATTTCCAACTTGCCCGATCAGGCCGATGTGGCCGGCGTCGTGCATTTGTATCTGGCGTGGGCCGTGGTGATTTTTGCCGGTCTTCATGGTCTAGTCGCTTTGAAGCACCACTTTATAGATCGTGATGCGACCCTGGTTCGTATGCTGGGCCGCAAAGCCTGATGTTCAATCTCAACTCAAAAGGAATAGACCGCATGTTGAAAAAGACCCTCGCTGCGCTGGCTCTCGGTACTGCACTGCTGACCGCAGGTCAGGCCATGGCGGCTGACTACACCATCGACAAGGAAGGCCAGCACGCCTTTATCGACTGGAAAGTCAGCCACCTGGGCTTCAGCTTTATCCACGGTACTTTCAAGGACTGGAGCGGCACCTTCTCGTGGGACGCAGCCAAGCCTGCTGACAGCAAAATCGACGTCACCCTGAAAACTGCCAGCCTGTTCTCCAACCACGCAGAACGTGACAAGCACATCGCCAGCAAAGATTTCCTGGACGTGAGCAAGTACCCGGAAGCGACCTTCAAGTCGACCAAGGTTGTGCCAACTGGCGACAAAACAGCTGACGTAACCGGCGACCTGACCTTGCACGGCGTGACCAAGCCAGTAACGTTCAAGGCAACGTTCAACGGCGAAGGCAAGGATCCATGGGGTGGCGAACGCGCTGGCTTCAACGCGACCACTACCGTGAACCTGAACGACTTCGGCATCAAATCCCCGGGCAAAGACCAGACTCTGACCCTGGACATCTCGCTGGAAGGCGTGAAGGCCAAGTAATAGCGCTTTTATACGGCTAAAAAAAACGCCCCGGCTTGCGAGAGCCGGGGCGTTTTTTTGTGCGTGAATCAAGAGCCCCTCACCCACCCCCTCTCCTTCCGGGAGAGGCTGGGGTGAGGGTGCTTTTGACTCAGCGGTTACGCGTCAACAGCGCTGGCTTCTCGCCACGAGGGCGGTTCGGCAGTTGATCGAGCTGCTCAGGTGTCGGGAAGCGATCGCTTTTCGACTCCTTGTGCATGATCTTCGGCTGATTCTCGCGTGGGCCTTTAACCGCTGGCTCTTGACGGGCATCGTCACGGGCCGGGCGGTTTTCGCGACGGGCTTGACCGTCACGCGGGGCACCGCTGCGTGGACCGCCGCGCTTGGCTGGCGGAGTGCCAGTGCTGGCGCCGCTGCCAGTGCGCGGAGCATTCTGACGGCCACCGGTACGTGCGGCTGGCGCGGTCCCAGTGCCAGTACCCTGAGCTGGAGCGCCCGGACGACGGCCACGGCTCTGGTTGTTCTTGTTCTGGTACGGGCTAACGTAATCAGCGCGGTTACCAAAGTTATCCACATCGTCATCACGGAACTCGTCCGGCGCACGGTTGGCATCGGCACGAGGCGTTGGCTGGCGCTGTTCACGAGCAGGTTGAGCTTCGCGTGGCTTCTGCTCACGAGCTGGACGCTCGCCGCGAGCGGCTGCAGGCTTCTCTTTGCTTTTTTCCTTGCCCTTGTCTTTACGACCGCCGCCACCGCCTGGGTTGCCCGGACCGTCGCCACGTGGGCCACGTGGAGGGTTGCGCGGGTTACGCACATCCGGACGCTCACGCACTTCAGGCTTTTCTGCTTCGATAGTGCTGGAGTCAAAACCCATCAGATCGCCATCGGCGATTTTCTGCTTGGTCATGCGCTCGATGCTTTTCAGCAGTTTTTCTTCGTCCGGAGCCACCAGCGAGATCGCTTCGCCCGAACGACCGGCACGGCCAGTACGGCCGATACGGTGAACGTAATCTTCGTCGACGTTAGGCAGTTCGAAGTTGACCACGTGCGGCAGCTGATCGATATCCAGGCCGCGAGCGGCGATATCGGTGGCTACCAGAATGCGTACGGCACCGGCCTTGAAGTCGGCCAGGGCTTTGGTCCGGGCGTTCTGGCTCTTGTTACCGTGGATGGCCACAGCGGTAAGGCCGTGCTTGTCCAGGTATTCAGCCAGACGGTTGGCACCGTGCTTGGTACGGGTGAAGACCAGCACCTGTTCCCAGGCGCCTGCGGTGATCAAATGCGCCAGCAGGGCACGCTTGTGGGTCGCCGGCAGACGGAAAACACGCTGTTCGATACGCTCGACCGTGGTGTTCGGCGGCGTAACTTCGATACGTTCCGGGTTGCGCAGCAGCTTGCCGGCCAGATCGGTGATGTCCTTGGAGAACGTCGCCGAAAACAGCAGGTTTTGACGCTTGGACGGCAGGCGGGCGAGGACTTTTTTCACGTCATGGACAAAGCCCATGTCGAGCATGCGGTCAGCTTCGTCAAGCACCAGGATTTCAACGTGGGACAGGTCAACGCTGCCCTGGCCAGCCAGATCGAGCAAACGACCCGGGCAGGCAACCAGCACGTCAACACCGCGGGCCAGGGCCTGCACTTGAGGGTTGGTGCCGACACCGCCGAACACGCAGGCGCTGACGAACTTCAAGTCGCGGGCATAGAGCTTGAAGCTCTCGTGCACCTGGGCGGCGAGTTCGCGAGTCGGAGTCAGGACCAGCACGCGTGGTTGGCGTGGGCCGTGGCGCTGGGATTTGTCCGGGTGGCCATTGGGAAACAGCTTTTCCAGAATCGGAAGAGCGAAGCCACCGGTTTTACCAGTACCTGTCTGAGCCGCAACCATCAGGTCGCGACCTTGCAACACGGCGGGAATGGCCCGCTGTTGCACCGGAGTAGGCTCGGTATAGCCCGCAGCTTCAATGGCGCGGACTAAAGCCTCGGAGAGACCGAGGGAAGCAAAGGACATGAGAAATCCTGTTCTAGTTAGGGCTTGGCCCAAAGGGATAGTCTTGCCTGGCGTGAATGGCGTTTAAGGTGACGCAATCCCGTCCGGTCCTGCTCCAGTCCACAAGGCTCATACGCACCGCTCGCGCGGGCAAGAGCTGCGCAGTAGCGGGGTTGAGTGGCTTGTACAAGGACGAGCGGCCGGGCGTAAGCCTGGCGGAAAGGCCGGAGTATAACAGAGCATTCGCGGCGCGCCGATTTCATGCTGCCCAACGGCTAGTGGGAACGAGACATAACCTGTGGGAGCCGGGACATTGTGGGAGCTGGCTTGCCTGCTCCCACAAGAATCATGCAGCCATTTACCGTGGCAGCTTCAGGTTGTTCCAGATTGCCAGGCTAGGGTCGGCCTGGTTCAGGGTGTAGAAGTGCAGCCCCGGTGCGCCGCCCTCAAGCAGGCGTTCGCACATTTCGCTGATTACCTGTTCGCCAAACGCCTGGATGCTCTGCGTATCGTCGCCGTAGGCTTCCAGTTGCTTGCGAATCCAGCGCGGGATTTCAGCACCGCAGGCGTCGGAGAAGCGTGCCAGCTTGCTGTAGTTGGTGATTGGCATGATGCCCGGCACGATTGGAATCATCACGCCCGCTGCCTCTACGCGCTCGACAAAACGGAAGTAGCTGTCGGCGTTGAAGAAGTACTGGGTGATCGCACTGTCGGCACCAGCATGGGCCTTGCGCACGAAATTGTTGATATCGTCTTCGAAGTTGCGCGCTTGCGGATGCATCTCCGGGTAAGCGGCCACTTCAATATGAAAGTGGTCAGCGGTTTCTTCACGAATGAAGCTCACCAGATCATTGGCGTAGCGCAACTCGCCGCTGGCCATACCCATACCCGAAGGCAGGTCGCCACGCAGCGCAACGATGCGCTTGATGCCCGCCTCCTTGTACTGGGCCAGCAGGCCGCGCAAATCAGCCTTGCTGTCACCCACGCAAGAAAGATGCGGTGCCGCAGGCACTTTTACTTCGCTCTCCAGCTGCAGCACGGTATTGATCGTGCGGTCGCGGGTCGAGCCACCGGCACCGTAGGTGCAGGAGAAAAAATCGGGGTTGTAGGTCGCCAGCTGGCGAGCCGTGTTCATCAGTTTTTCATGTCCAGCATCGGTCTTGGTCGGGAAGAACTCGAAGCTGTAACGACGGTCTTGAGACATGGGAATACCCTGGCGTGCGCGAGAGGTCATGGACGGCCCCTGACGCTGAACTTTCACACAAAAAAAGGCGGTCAGTACAAGCCTGACCGCCTTTCTTTAATCAGTAGCGGTAAGCGTCTGGCTTGAACGGGCCTTCGACGGTTACGCCGATGTAGTCAGCCTGTTGCTGGGTCAGTTGCGTTACAACGCCACCGAAACCACGAACCATTTCCAGCGCCACTTCTTCGTCCAGCTTCTTCGGCAGCACTTCTACGGTCAGACGTTCGGCTTGCTGCGCGGCTGGCAGGTCAGCGTATTTCTGGGCGAACAGGAAGATCTGAGCCAGAACCTGGTTGGCGAACGAGCCATCCATGATGCGGCTTGGGTGGCCAGTGGCATTGCCCAGGTTAACCAGACGGCCTTCGGCCAGCAGGATCAGGTAGTCATCGTTCTGTGGGTCGAATTCGCCCAGGCCAGTACGGTGAACCTTGTGAACCTGTGGCTTCACTTCTTCCCATGCCCAGTTCTTGCGCATGAAAGCAGTGTCGATTTCGTTGTCGAAGTGACCGATGTTGCACACTACAGCGCGTTTTTTCAGCGCAGCCAGCATGTTCTTGTCGCACACGTTGACGTTACCGGTGGTGGTCACGATCAGGTCGATCTTGCCCAGCAGTGCAGCGTCGATGCTGGCAGCAGTGCCGTCGTTCTGGCCGTTGATAAACGGCGAAACCACTTCAAAGCCGTCCATGCACGCTTGCATGGCGCAGATCGGGTCAACTTCCGACACTTTAACGATCATGCCTTCCTGACGCAGGGACTGGGCCGAACCCTTGCCCACGTCACCGTAGCCGATCACCAGCGCTTGCTTGCCGGACAGCAAGTGGTCAGTACCACGCTTGATGGCATCGTTCAGGCTGTGACGGCAGCCGTACTTGTTGTCGTTTTTGCTTTTGGTCACCGAGTCGTTGACGTTGATCGCAGGGATCATCAGCTCGCCTTTGGCCAGCATGTCCAACAGGCGGTGAACACCGGTGGTGGTTTCTTCAGTCACGCCGTGGATCTTTTTCAGCATGGCCGGGTATTTCTTGTGCAGCAGCTCGGTCAGGTCGCCGCCGTCGTCGAGGATCATGTTGGCATCCCAAGGCTCGCCATCTTTGAGGATGGTTTGCTCAAGGCACCACTCGTACTCTTCTTCAGTCTCGCCTTTCCAGGCGAAAACCGCGATACCGGCAGCAGCGATCGCGGCAGCAGCCTGATCCTGAGTCGAGAAGATGTTGCACGACGACCAACGTACTTCGGCACCCAGGGCAACCAGGGTTTCGATCAGCACGGCGGTCTGAATGGTCATGTGGATGCAGCCCAGAATCTTCGCGCCCTTGAGCGGTTGTTCTGCGGCATAACGGCGGCGCAGACCCATCAGGGCCGGCATTTCGGACTCGGCGATAAAGGTTTCGCGACGGCCCCATTGGGCAAGGGACATATCAGCGACTTTATAGTCGGTAAAACCTGCAGGCGTGTTTACAGCGCTCATCAAGAGCCTCCATTCGTTTAATCGCGAATGGGCGCCGTTGTGCGTTTAATGCCTGAACAGGGAGCCCTGAACAAACAACGCCCCATCCGAGCCTGACAGGTTGAACCTGCTGCAGCGCCCCTCGGACAGGTGGCGGGAACGGTACTGGGTAAATATGACCGTTTTGAAGCGACGGGCATTATAGCCATCCGGGCAAGTGATCCCAAGGCTTTTTCTTTGCGCTTATCGAGACCATAGTCCAAGCCTAATAGAGCTATGGGCCGTGGTCTGACATCATGGTCGGCATCTAAGGCAAGACGGTCAGGAGCGAATATGAATTTCCACACCCGCAAATGGGTTAAACCCGAAGACCTAAACCCCAACGGCACCCTGTTCGGCGGCAGCCTGCTGCGCTGGATCGATGAGGAGGCCGCGATTTACGCCATCGTCCAGTTGGGCAACCAGCGCGTGGTGACCAAATATATCTCCGAAATCAATTTTGTCAGCGCCTCGCGCCAGGGCGACATTATCGAACTGGGCATCACCGCCACCGAGTTCGGTCGCACCTCAATCACCCTGACCTGCGAAGTGCGCAACAAGATCACCCGCAAAAGCATCCTGACCGTGGACAAGATGGTATTCGTCAACCTGGGCGAGGACGGCCTGCCGGCACCGCACGGACGTACCGAGATTAAATACGTCAAAGACCAGTTCCAGGATGACGAGCAGGTCTGACCCTCAACAACTGGAATACTGTTGTGGGAGCGGGCTTGCTCGCGATGCAGACGACTCGACCTGTCAGGTAAATCGAGGCGATACCATCGCGAGCAAGCCCGCTCCCACTCAATGCAAACCGACTACAGGTCAATGAGTGAACAGCTTCACACCCAGCGTGTCGTATCTTTACCCTCGCTACGGTGATAAAGCTCATGGCCACGCAAAACTCCGGCAAGACCCCCAACCTGACGGCTGACGAAAAGCACGACATCAGCAAAAACCAGCCGCCGCGCGCCGCCGTGCTGCACGAGATCATTCGTCAGCAGGGTGATCAGGAGCTGGAGCGCAGCATCGCCGCTTTATTCTGGTCGGCCCTGGCCGCCGGGCTGACCATGGGCCTGTCGCTGATGGCCATGGGTTTGCTCAACTCACGCCTGCCCAGCGACGAGGCCTTCAAGGTCATCGCCAGCTTCGGCTATTGCGCAGGCTTTCTGGCCGTTATCCTCTCGCGCCAGCAGTTGTTCACCGAAAATACCCTCACCGCCGTACTGCCGATCATGAGCAAGCCCACATTGGGCAATTTCGGGCGTTTGTTCCGATTGTGGGCCGTGGTGCTGGTGGGCAATCTGATGGGCACCTTGCTGGTGGCCTATGTGATGTTGCACCTGCCGATTTTCGACACGCAAACCGACAAGGCTTTTCTGGAAATAGGCCGCAAGGTCATGGAAAACGATACCAGCCAGATGTTTGCCAAGGGCATCATCTCGGGCTGGATGATCGCGACAATGGTGTGGATGATCCCGTCCATGGAAAGCGCCAAGATGTGGATCATCATCCTGATCACCTACCTGATGGCGCTGGGCGACTTCACCCATATCGTGGTCGGTACGGCCGAAGTGTCGTATCTGGTATTTGCCGGTGAGCTGGCATGGAAAGACTTCTGGCTGATATTTGCCGGCCCGACCCTGGCCGGCAACATCATCGGTGGCAGTTTTATCTTTGCCCTGATCAGCCACGCGCAGATTCGCAGCGACACCAAAAAGCCCAAGCCAGAGGCCTAACTGCCCGGGTCAGATCACGTAATGGGCGATGGCCACGAAGTGCAGCAGGCTGCCGGCAATCACAAACAGGTGCCAGATGCCGTGTGCATGGCGCAGACGGTGATCCAGAGCAAAAAAGATGATCCCCACGGTGTACATCACCCCGCCCGTGGCCAGCCAGATAAAGCCGGCGGTGCCCAGCGCCGCCAGTAACGGCTTGACCGCTACCAGCACAATCCAGCCCATTACGGCGTAAATCACGATAGACAGAATGCGTGCTTCGGAGCGTGGTTTTATCTCCTGCAGCATGCCGATCACCGCCATGCCCCAGACAATCCCGAACAGCGACCAACCCCAGGGCCCGTGCAGCGTGACCAGACAAAACGGCGTGTAACTGCCGGCGATCAGCAGGTAAATCGACAGATGATCAAACTTCTGCATGATCACCTTCGAGCGCCCGCGCACGCTGTGGTACACGGTCGATACGCTGTAGAGCAGCACCAGCGTGACGCCATAGATGGCCACACTGACAATCTTCTGCGGGCTGCCGTCAAGGCATGCCATTACCAGCAACCAGATACTGCCCACAGCTGCCGCCACTGCCCCCACCAGATGGGTCCAGGCGTTTAACTTCTCACCGTGATACATGTGCAACATCCTCAAAGACTGATAGTGCGACTGTGTCACCTCGGTACTAGATAAGGGTCAGGGTTGCGAAGTTAAAGGGCAATGCGGCGATCGTCGAATCGAGGTGCTCTTGTGGGAGCGGGCTTGCTCGCGATTGGATCGCAGTGGTGTGACAGATACACCGCGTCGCCTGCATCGCGAGCAAGCCCGCTCCCACATTAATTTTGTGTTGCACATAAAGTCTGCATACGACTGATCCCTTTCCCTTGCATGAACTTTCCGAGACAATCCCGAGTGCATTGCGCCTGACAATCAACGCGCCTAGTCTCGCCCCATCGCCAAATATTGGTGATCGGGTTTAGCAGCCCGGATAACGTTAGGTGCACATCGCTCCTTCAGAACAGGCGTTTTATTGGCCTGATTTTTATGGTGGCCGTGCGCAGGGCACCCTCGGGTGCGCCGGGTTCCTAACGTACCGGCCTGCTAACCTGCGCTCGGCTGCCACCCATCGTTTAGCAGCGAATCTGGCAGCCTCCAACTACGTTAGGAGTTTTCAGCCATGCTCAAGATCACCCCTGATCCACCGCAAGAAATGACGTTTGATTCAGCGCCCGCTGACGACCCGCTCAAAGACCGCGCAGCCGTTGCGCGTGCTCTGGGCCACTACCTGCGCGATAAACCGGCACCCGGCGTCGATATAGAGGACGCTTTGGTTCAGGCATCAAGCCTGTTGCGCTGCGCCAGCGTCTCGGCGGTTGAAGCAAGCAGCCACCTGGACGGTACGCAACGTGATCGAGTTTTATCGGTGCTGTATCTGGTGGACATGACCAGAACAAAGGTCGACCAAGCCTTGAACAGCCTCACGGCCCGCTGAAACAAACACGCGCCTGGCTGACAGCAGGCGCGTTTGCGTATATCGCAGAACAATCCCTCTTGTAGCCGCTGAGGAGCGCAGCGAGGCTGCGATAAGGGCCGCAGGACCTTCAAAAACCGGGGCCGCTTCGCTGCCCATCGCAGCCTCGTTCCTCGTCAGCGTCTACAAGTTTTGTCTCAACGCCTACGAATGGCTGAATAGCTCAATCTCATGGGACCAATCCCATTTTGCAGAGTGAATTTTCCGAGGCAATCCGGAGCATGTTGCCGCTCACGGTTAGTGAGCCTAGCCTCGCTCAATTGGCATACATCTGCGTTCAGTCTCCATAGGCACAAGGAGCTACTAACGATGCTCAAGAGCACCACGCCCACACGATGGCAACTCTTCTACAACTTCGCGCTGGTAGGGCTTTTTGGCTTTGGCGGTGTTCTGCCGTGGGCGCGGCAGATGATGGTTGATCGACGGGGCTGGGTCAGTGAGCAGGCATTCAATGAGCTGCTGGCAGTCGGTCAGTTCTTCCCTGGGCCTAACGTGTGCAATGTGGCAATTATCTATGCGCGCAAACAGCACGGCCTGTCGGGCGCATGCTTGGCAGTTGTCGGACTGTATCTGTTCCCTTCAATCATCACCCTCTTCGCGGGGTTCGCCTACGCCACCTGGTGGCAGCATGCCGTAGTGCAACAAGTGTTCGGCGCCATCATGCCCATTGCCACGGGCCTGATGCTGGGGACTGCGCTACGTCTGCTGGCCGCCATGCCTCGCAACATGACCAACTACAGCGTGTTTGTACTCACCTTCGTGCTGATGGGCCTAATCGCAGTTCCCTTATGGTGCGTACTGTTGATCAGTATCAGCGGTTCAATCGCACTGCGCTTTGTAGACCGTAAAGCCTGAGGTGCGGCCATGCAAAATGTACTGCTGCACCTGATGCTCCAATGCGGCTTGTGGTCGTTGATGGCCATTGGCGGCAATACCGTCGCACTGGGCGATATCCATCGCTATGCCGTGACTGATATGCGCTGGGTCAGCGATACGCAGTTCGTTGCCTTCTTTGCCCTCTCCCAGGCATTGCCGGGCCCGAACGGGATGTTTCTGATATTTATCGGCCAACACGTTGCTGGCATACCCGGCGCACTGGTTACCCTGGCCGCCAAGTTGCTGCCATGCTCTGCGCTGACATGGTTCGGCGCCGGCTGGCTTGAAAAACATAGCGCCACACCCTGGGTGCAACTGACCAAGCGCGCCCTTATGCCGGTGTCCATCGGGCTGATCCTGGCCGCAAGCTACATTTTGATCAGCAGCCTGGAGCAAAGCCGCTTAAGTCTCCTGTTGCTGGTGCTCAGCGCCCTGATTGTGTGTTTCAGCAAACTCAACGCCATCTGGTTGATATTGTCAGGTGTGGGTTTGGGGTTGTTGAGCGCAGGTTTTGACATGAATTGGTTTTGATCGCAGAAGCTGCACGTCGACGATCAAAAATAGGACTGATCCCTTTCCCTTGCATGAACTTTCCGAGACAATCCCGAGTGCATTGCGCCTGACAATCAACGCGCCTAGTCTCGCCCCATCGCCGAATATCGGTGATCGGGTTTGGTCGCTCGGATGACGTAATGAAGTGCAACGCCCTCTTAAACAGGCGCTTTCGAGCCTGAATTTTATGGTGGCTGTGCGCAGGGCATCTTCGGGTGCGCCGGATTCCTTACGTCCCGGTCGACTAACCTGCGTTCAGCCGCCACCCCTCGTTTAGTCGCGAGTGTGTCGGTCCCATAGACGTAAGGAGATCGTAGCCATGCTCAAGATCACCCCTGATCCACCGCAAGAAATGACGTTTGATTCAGCGCCCGTTGACGACCTGTTCAAAGACCGCGCAGCCGTTGCGCGTGCTCTGGGCCACTACCTGCGCGATAAACCGGCACCCGGCGTCGATATAGAGGACGCTTTGGTTCAGGCATCAAGCCTGTTGCGCTGCGCCAGCGTCTCGGCGGTTGAAGCAAGCAGCCACCTGGACGGTACGCAACGTGATCGAGTTTTATCGGTGCTGTATCTGGTGGACATGACCAGAACAAAGGTCGACCAAGCCTTGAACAGCCTCACGGCCCGCTGAAACAAACACGCGCCTGGCTGACAGCAGGCGCGCCTCATTAGCAGGCAAACACCTTCACTCGCAACATCTCGATTTGCTCACATAATTGCTCAGTATTACTCAGCAAGCTGGCCAGCAATGCTTCATCCTCATCCATATAACCCTCGTATTCAGCGAGATTGCGTCGCTCATGGCACAAGGCAAAAAGACGCACCTGTACTTTGCCTGCACCCGAGGTGTGAATCAGACTCTGGAAAACCAGATAGCGACGATCCGATCGATAGCCACACAATCGCAAAGCCGTCAGTGCTATGGCATGGGCGGCGTTGTAGGCAAGATCAAAACGGCTGGCAAATGACAGCTGTGTGCTGCCCGCATCTTTCAGACGGGCAACTGCAGAACGCATAAGGCCTTCGCACTCTTTACGGTCTGGCGGTTCAACTTTCAGACCTCCCGTACGTACCAGATTTTCGAGACTTTCATTTTTCTCCATCCCTGGACTCCATTGGATCTTGACCCGTCAGCGTGATTTTTTCCTGTTGCGCAACTCTCAACACAAAACTGTTCCCTACTGCCATTTTGGCGGCCCAGTCCTGAGGGGTATAGAGCGTTGGATTGATGGTGCGGCCCAGCGATTCTTCAAGCGGCATCAGGTGTTCCATCACATCACTGTAGTGCAGGTTTTCACCGATCAGCATCAGGTCAATATCGCTGCCCGCATGGGCCTGATCCTTGGCAATGGAACCGTACACAAATGCCCATTGCAACTGCGCAACGAAGGGTTCCAGGGCCAGACGCAGCGGATCAGAGAGCCCCGCAGTTTTGCGCACGATACCCAGCAGTTCGTGATAGATCGGACATTGTGGGTTGGCCTGATAGTGAGCCTGATTGCCCCTACGAGTCATTGTCAGAATGCCTGACTGCTCAAGACGACTTAATTCGCGTGTCAGGCTGCCTTTTCCTACCTGAGCCCAGCGGGCAATTTCATTCACGTAGAAACTCTGGTCAGGCTTGCTGAACAGCAAACCCAGTACTTTTTGCTGTGTCGTAGTGAATAGCGCTTCGCTAAGCGACAGCATGATCGATCCCACCATAAAGTCCCAAAAAGGGAACGATAGGTCCCTTTCAAGGACTTATCAAGCAGGTTGGCCGTCAATCCTTCTCGCCCAGCACCAGTCGCTCCAGCGCCAGCAAGTCCGGGATCTTTGCCACGTGATCGCCCACCTGCACCGCCGCACGCTCCAGCGGGCTAAGCGGCACGTCAACAAAGCTCAGCTGGCTGTCGAGACGATACGAGCGCGGAATGCCTTGCACCACCATGGCGATAAACTTGAGTCGAGGGTCGCCACCCAAAGTGTTGAGCACCACGATGCGCGCCCGCTCGCCTATGACCACCGGGCTGCCACAGGCCGCTTCAAAGCTGATCAAGGGCAACTCACGGTCACGCCAGGTGATCTGGCGCAGGTGCCAGGGCGGGGAGTCACTGCTCGGATCACCGTGCTGCCAGCCAATCAGTTCGGCAATCGCCACGTTGGGCAACAGCAGGTAACGGTCCGCCAACGGCAATAGCAAGCAGGTCAGGCTACCCACACGATGTTCAAGCATGAAAGTTGCTCCAGTAGGCGATGCGCTCCAGCAACACCGACTCTTGGTACGGTTTGCCCAGGTAGTCGTTGACGCCAATGGCCATCGCCCGGTTCTGGTGTTTTTGCCCGGTGCGCGAGGTGATCATGATAATCGGCAGGTCTTTGAGGCGCGGGTCGTTGCGCACCCGGGTGGCCACTTCAAAGCCGTCCATGCGCGGCATTTCAATGTCCAGCAGCATCAGGTCAGGGGTGTGCTCTTCAAGCACGCTCATGGCATCCACGCCGTCTTTGGCCGTGATGACGTTCATGCCATTGCGTTCCAGCAGGCGGCTGGTGACTTTGCGCACGGTGACCGAGTCGTCTACCACCAGCACCAGCGGCGGGCGCACGGCCGGATTGAACTCCAGCGCGCCGACCGCCTCGTGATGCGCGCGCTGCAACGGCTGGCGCGCCTGATGAGCGCGAATATAGGCCAGTAAATCAAGGATCAGCACCACCCGGCCATCACCCAGAATGGTCGCGCCCGAAAGCCCCTGCACCCCGGTAAATTGCGGGCCGAGGCTTTTGACCACGATTTCACGCGAACCCGCCAGTGCGTCAACCTGCAAGGCCACGCGCTGATCCTGGCAATGCACCAGCAGCACCGGCACCGAATGGCTCTGGCCCACAAGCTTGGGTTTGCCCACGGTTTGCAGCAACTCGCCCAGGTAACGCAGTTCGTAGGTTTGCCCGCCGTAGTGATACAGCGGTGGGTTGAGCTGATAGTAGCCCTCCAGTTCGTTGGGCATGACCCGCACGATGCCTTCGACAGTATCGAGGGAAATCGCGTATTGCTCGTCGGCGCATTGCACCATCAAGGCCCGATTGAGCGAGACACTGAAGGGCAGGCGGATCTGAAAGTGCACGCCCTGCCCGACCACCGAGTCGATGGTCATGCTGCCGCCCAACTGACGAACCTCTTCGTGCACCACGTCCATGCCGACACCGCGCCCGGAGATCTGGGTGATTTTTTCGGCGGTGGAGAACCCCGGCTGCAGGATAAACTGCAGCACTTCGCGATCACTGATCGTCGCTTCGGGGTCCAGCAGGCCGCGCAGAATGGCTTTGCGGCGCACGGCTTCAAGGGGTACGCCGGCACCATCGTCATGCATGTCGAACACCACGTCGCCGCCTTCATGGGACAGCTCCAGAGTAATCAGGCCCTGCTCCGGCTTGCCACTGGCGTGACGCACGTCGGCCGGCTCAAGGCCGTGATCGACGGCGTTACGCAGCATGTGTTCCAGCGGCGCCACCATGCGTTCCAGGACATTGCGATCGATCTCGGCCTCGGCGTTGATTACGCTGAATTCAACCTGCTTGCCCAGTTCAGTGGCCACCTGGCGTACGACCCGTTTAAGGCGCGGCAACACGCGCTCGAAAGGCACCATGCGCGTGCCCATCAAACCTTCTTGCAACTGGGTATTCACCCGCGCCTGTTTTTGCAGCAGCCCGTGGGCATCCTGGCAGCGCGCCGCCAGTGTGGCCTTGAGGTCGAGCAGGTCCGAGGCCGATTCGAAAAGAGCACGGGACAGTTGCTGCAGAAGGGAGTGACGGTCCATTTCCAGCGGGTCGAATTCGTCGTAGGCCACGCCATCGGCTTCGGTGTGCCCACGGCTGTGCAGGCGCCCCTGGGTTTCGCTGTCGAGGCGACGCAGCTGGTCCTGCATGCGCTCAAGGGTGGTCTGCATTTCGTTGAGCGCCACTTGCCCGTCATTGACTTGCTGTTCTACACGCCCGCGAATGGTCGAGGCTTCGCCTGCCAGGTTGACCAAGTCCTCCAGCAGCTCGGCCGGGACCTTGAGGGTGTCCAGCCCGGTGCGCTCACCTTCGGGCAGTGGCGCCACGGCAGGTTCGGGCTTCACCGGTGCGGGTGGTTCCTGCCCGGTGTGGCGCTCGATCTGGCGAATCTGTTCGATCAGCGCCCGGGGCGAAGGCAGCGGCTGACCACTGCGCAGTGCATCGAACATCTGAGCAAGCTGGTCATGGCAACGTTGCAGCAACACAAACAGCTCGGTGTCCGGGGCAAGGGAGCCCACCGAAATATCCTCGAACAGGGTTTCGAGTTCATGGGCAAAGTCGCCAATAGCGGCAACCTCCACCATGCGCGCGCCACCTTTGAGGGTGTGCAGGTCGCGCAGCAGGTTTTCCACTTCAAGATGGTTCTGCGGGTCGGCTTGCCAGCGCGTCAGGGCCGCGCCCGAGCTTTCGAGGATATCGAAGGCTTCGTCGAGGAAAATTTCCTGTAATTGCGGGTCTTCATTACTCGGCGTCGCTTCTGCAACAACGCCTGCAGGCCCAGGCAAGGGGGCACTATAAAGACGAAAGCCGCGAATGGCCTCGATCAGGTCATAGGGCTCGCTCAACGGCTGCTGATGCAGCAGTTTTTCAAGCATCAGCGCCAGTTGCTCGTGGCTGCGCTCCAGCAGGCGAGCCAATGCCGGGCTGTCGCTCAAGCGGCGGTCCAACAGGCCTTCATACAAATGTTCAAGCTCATGAGCCAGCTCGGCTATGGGTTCAATTCCGGCCATGCGCGCACCGCCCTTGAGGGTGTGCAAATCGCGCTGCAAGGAGGACAGCGAAGCCAGGCTGTCGGGAGCGCCGAGCCAACGCTGCAGGGCCAGCCCGGCACTTTCGAGGATATCCACGGCCTCTTCGAGGAAGATTTCGACGATCTCTTCGTCGAACTCCTCGTCCTGCCCCGCGCCCAGCTGGTCGGTGGCGGCACCCAGTTCGGTGGCCTGCCCGCCATCGCGGCGAATCAGCCCCGTAGCGTCAGGCGCCAGCCCTTCGTGCAACAGCGCATGCAGGGTCTGCACCAACTGCGGCTGAGGGGTGATTTCCTGCCCCGCCGCCAACTGGTCGAGCATGCTGATCAGGGCTTCATGGGCGTCATCTGCCACCTCGAAAAACCGCTCACTGGGCGCCAGGCTACTTTCTTCTACGGCGCCATAGAGGTCGAGCAAGGCTTCGCACAGGGCATCAATGGGCTGTAAATCGAGCAGGTGGGCCGACTCGCCAAGGGTGGTCAGTTGGTCCAGCAGGGTGTCCAGGCCATCGCGCTCGTGGGGGTTCTGGTGCCAGGTTTTAAGCAGTTCTTCGGCATCGAGCAGCATATCCATGCTCTCGGCCAGAAACTCGGCAGTACGCTGCGGATCACGCTTGGCCACCCAGTTGCTGGCAGGACCATTGAGCAAGGTATCCAGGCGGCTGGCAATCAGTTGCTCGGTGCGCTCGATCAGGGAACGGGCACCATGGATTTCGGCCAGCGGGTCGCTATCCAGTTGCTTGAGGCCGCGATGCAGAAGGCCGTCAGCCTCCAGCAGCAGGTCGATTTCATCCGCCCCCAATGCAAGATTGTGGGCCTTGTATTCACGCACCAGATGGTCCAGCGGTGCGGCCAGCTCAGCCATGCGCACCACTCCCGCCATATGCGCACTCCCTTTGAGGGTGTGCATGGCCAGTTGCAAATCGTCACTGGCATGCAGTGGCATCTGCACCCGGGCCTGCTCCAGAAAGCGATCAAGACGCTCCAGGTGGGTTTGTGCTTCCTGACGGAAGATATCCAGCAACTGCGGGTCGAAACTGCTGTCGTCCTGAGCGATCAACAGCGGTTGTGGCTCGCCTTTGGCCAGGCGCTGTGCGCGTGCTGCCAGTTGATCGACGTCTTCGCGCTGGCGCTGGCTTTGCTCGGCAAACGCCTGAATCAGTTCGGGCAGCATGACCAGTACATCTTCGAGCAGTTGGAAAATTTCCGCAGACGGCGCCACGCTGCGCTCAATCACCCGGTTGAGCAGGTTCTCGACCGCCCACGCCAGCTCGGCCAGCACCAGCGCACGTACCATGCGCCCGCTGCCCTTGAGGGTGTGGAAACCGCGCCGCAACTCAGCCAGCGCAGCACTGTCCGCCGGGTTGGCGACCCACTGCGGCAAACAGTCGTGCAGGGTGATCAGAACTTCGTCAGTCTCTTCGAGAAAGACTTCCAGCAGTTCTTCGTCCAGCGGCGCTTCGTCCACCGGGGGCGGCAGCAAACTGGCTGGCATATGTTGCGCAGGCGGGTTGAGCGCCGACAGCGGGATAGCCAACACCTCGGCCAGACTTTGTGCTTGCAGATCCTGGGGGCCGGGCATGTCAGCGGGCAACGGCACGGGGTTCTGGGCCGGAGAGTAACCCAGCTCGGCCAGGCTACCCTCGGCGCGGTCCAGTACTCGCTCGCTCGATGCACCGGGGTCCTGGGCCAGGCGTTCCAGGTAATATTCGATGCTGATCAAGGCATCCGCCAAGTGATCAAGTTGCTCGCCTGTGGGCTGATCAGGGCCTTGCAGCAAGCGCTCGTGCACATATTCATTGCAGGCTTGCAGCAAGCTGGCAGCGCGGTTCAGGGGGATCATCGCCAATGCGCCACGGATTTGCGTCAACAATGCGGGCACGGGCTGCAGGTGCTGGCGGTCGTGGTCGGCCGCCAGATAATCGCCAATCAGGTCTTTGGTTTCTTCAAGACCGATGCGTGCTTCCTTGATCACCAGTTGGTGAATCTGCATCAGGTCAGTGGTAGGCAAGCGGCTCTCTTCGCGCTGCGAAGGCTCGACGCTGCCGACCATGCCCGCCAGAGTGGCTTCGACATACAGCAGGGCCGAGGCAACATCCATCAACACTGCATCCGTCGGTTCACGCTGCCCCTGGGCCAGGCTCTGCACCACAGCCAGTTGATCGATAATGACTTTACGTGGCTGGCCAAACCCCAGCACGGCCAGGGTGTCAGCGATCTGGCGCAACGGCGCCATCAGGCTGCTCAGCTCGGAAACATGCAAGCGGTCGCTGCGCACAAACAGGTCGAGACGCTCCTTGACCCGTACCAGCTCTTCGCACAACGCCGCCACCACCGAACGCATGGCATCGCGATCGGGGCCGGCCAGCCGCGCCCGCTCTTCATCGACCATCGCTGCATCGGGCATGGCCTGATCCAGCTCGTAGTGGTTTTTCAACGCGAGCATTTTCGTCGTTGGGTGTTCAGCCTTTGCAATGTAAAACAGCAGGCTGGTGAGCAGTTCTTCGGGTGCGGGCTGGTTGATGGCTTCTATACCCTGCTCCAGCAGACGCTTGAGTTCCTTGTCGGATTTTTTTAGCAGACTACGCAAGGCCGGGCTGTTGGGCACTCGGCCTTTAAGCATGCCGTCAACCAGCGCAGCGGCGATTTTCCACAAGGCATTGAGCGGCGAGCCCAGACACAGGCTTTGAAGGTTGGCGAACACCCCCGCCATTATTTCCAGATTGGCCTGCACCGCTTCGCCACGACGCAAGCCCAGGAAAGCGGCCTGCAGGCTATGGCGCAAAGCACGCAATTCACGCGGCAAATCAGAGGGCTGCAAACGGGCCAGTGCGTCTGCGTCCAGGGCCGGCAATACCTGCAACGGCGGGCTGAACAGGCTGGTTTCCGAGAGCAGGGCTTCGCCACGGGCGCTGCGCAAATCGTTGAGCAATGGCAGCACCACCAACGGCCAGTCGCGCCGGGCGCTGTGAACGCGGTCCAGGTACAGCGGCAATTGGCTGAAGGCTTGCTGCAACATGCGCAAGGCTTCATCGAGCTGGCTGACACGGCCTTCTTGCAAGGCAATCACCAGTTGCTCCATCTCTTCCGCCAACAAGGCCGCGCCGTAGAACTCGACCATCAGCAGACTGCCATGCACCTCATGGATGCAGGCCAGGCATTGCTCCAGTGCATCCACTGCCGGTTGCTGGGCGTAGGTGTCCAGCGCCACCCGGGCCTGCTTCAGGGTGTGGGCAATTTCGCCTTTGACCCACTCAAGGGCCACATAGTCGTGCCGGTCAACCATAACGACTCCAGTCAAAATTGCAGCGCATCACTGTGGCTCGGGGTCTTGGGGCGCAGCAGGCAGGGTGAAGCCGGACACCGAACGTCGCAACTGGCTGGCCATTTTGGCCAGGTTACCGATGCTCTCGGCAGTTGCGGTGGAGCCGGATGAGGTCTGGTTGGTGATTTGCTGAATGACGTTCATGGTCAGGGAAATCTGCGCCGCCGAGGTGGTCTGCTTTTGTGCGGCGTTGGAGATGCTTTGAATCAGATCCGCCAGATTTTGCGACACCCCTTCGATCTCCTCCAGCGCGACCCCGGCGTCATGGGCCAGGCGGGCACCACGCACCACTTCGCTGGTGGTTTGCTCCATGGAAATCACTGCTTCGTTGGTGTCAGCCTGAATGGCCCGCACCAGCGTCTCGATTTGTCGCGTCGCCGCCGATGAGCGCTCGGCCAGGCGCTGAACTTCGTCGGCCACCACGGCAAACCCGCGTCCGGCATCCCCGGCCATCGAAGCCTGAATGGCTGCGTTGAGCGCCAGAATATTGGTCTGATCGGCAATATCATCAATCAGGCTGACAATGTCGCCGATTTCCTGGGAAGACTCACCCAATCGCTTGATCCGTTTGGCGGTGTCCTGGATCTGGTCGCGAATATTGTCCATGCCGTGAATGGTGTTGTGCACCACTTCATTGCCCTTGTTGGCAATCGCCACGGAGCGCTCGGCCACCGCCGAAGACTCGGAAGCGTTGGCCGACACTTCGTCGATGGAATGAGCCATTTCCTGGATCGCCCCGGAGGCCTCGGCAATCTGCTGGGCCTGATGCTCGGAGGCTTCGGCCAGTTGCATGGCGGTGGCCTGGGTTTCCTGCACCGCCGCCGCTACTTGCCCAGCCGTCAGGTTGATGGTGGCCACCAGCTCGCGCAATTGGTCGATGGAGTAATTGATCGAATCGGCAATAGCACCGGTGAAGTCTTCGGTAACCGAGGCGGTCACGGTCAGGTCGCCATCGGCCAGATCGGCAATCTCGTCGAGCAAGCGCATGATCGCGTTCTGGTTGCGCTCGTTCTTTTCGGCGGTTTCGCGCAATTGGCGATTGGTTTCGCGCACCATCACCAGGCCGATCAGGATGATTGATGCGAGTGCCAGCAAGCCCAGAACATAACCACCAATAATGTCGAGCGAACGCCCGCTGGCGAGGTTTTCAAAGCCGTTGGCCAGGGTCGAGGCTTCGTCCAGCAGGGTTTGCGACAGGCTGAAAATATTGTTCGCGGCTTCACGTACATGGAACAGCTGCGGCGAGGTTTCGAGGATTTCATCCACCGAGCCGGACACAAACTGGAACAGCTCGGAAATCTCCTGCAAGCGGGCGCGGGCATCCTTGTCTTCAACCTGGGTGATTCTCATCCCCTCATTGCCTTCGAGCATGCCGTTGAGCACCAGCCCGAAGCGATTGGCATCACGCCCGAAAGCACCGGCGGCCTGGGCGGCATTTTCGTCGCCAGCCAGCACAGTATTGACCGCCCCCAGAATACGTTCGGCCAATAACGACTGGCGCTGGGCCAACGCTACCTGACTGGCAGGGGCGCCGCGCTGCAAAAGGATTTCGACGACTTTTTCGTATTCGACCTGCAACTGCGGCACGGTCTCGGCCAGTGTCGCGGCCACCTGATGCAACGACAGCACGGTTTGCTCGCTGGCCAGAATGGCGTTGGCGTTATTGAGCAGCAGTTCCCAGTCACGCTGCACCGCCTGCATTTCCTTGTGCACGGCTGCAGGGGCAGGCGGCAGGCCAGTGGCCGGGTCACCTTTTTTCAGATAGCCCCAGCGCTGGCTGAAATCGTTGCGCGCATCGATCAGCAACTTGAACGCCGCAGCTTTACCAGCGGCGGCTTCAGTAGCGTTTTTGGCGATACGCTGGGACAACACCCGCAACTCGCCCGCGTGGCTGATGTACTGCTTGTCGTAGTTGGATTGAGTGTTGAGGTAAGCAAAGTTGGCGAACAACAGCATGATGAACACGATCAGGGCGATAAAAAGCACGATGATCTGCGAACGACTGCGCGACCCTTCCATTGGTTTAGCGGTATTGGCTGTGGTCATCAATCAGGTCCTGAGATCCCGTTTTAAAGCTGAAAGCCTGTTCACACGGCCACCGCCCAGAACTGTGGCGCCTGGGCCAGGGCAAACGGGCTGAAAACCCACCAGGGGTGCTCAGCTGTAAAGTGCCCTTGCACAAAAGGGGTAAACACCGGGAGGGGCAAGGTTTGGATATCGGTATTGAGGTCGGCATGGGCAAAGTGCTGCATGCCTTGCACTTCATCGACCTGCAAGCCGACAAACACATCTTTGTATTCCAGCACCAGCACCCGGCGCTGCTTGCGCAAAGGTGACAGTTCGATCCCGAAAAAACCGCACAGATCCATGATCGGCAGCAGTTGCCCGCGCAAATTGGCCACACCCTTGACCCAGGGCTTTACACCGGGCAACAGGGTGAAGCGCGGCTCATGGAGGATTTCGGCAATTTCGCCCATCGGCGCCACAAAACAATGCTCGCCGATGCGAAAACCGATACCGCTCCAAGTGTCGAGCTGCGCTTGCGCAGGCACCAGGCCCGCTGCCAGCGAGCGACAACGCTGGTCGATCTCAAGCAGCAGTTCAAAGGCAGTCAGTGCACCAGACATAAGGTGGCCGTCATTTTGGAGGGTTTTCTTCCAGGACTTTTTTCACCTTCAAGATCAGTTGCTCTTCATCCACCGGCTTGGTCAGGTAGCCCTTGGCGCCTTGGCGCTGAGCCCAAACCATGTCGGTTTCCTGATCTTTAGTAGTCACAACAATAACCGGGATGTAGCTGGTTTCCGGATCTTTCGTAAGCTGGCGCGTAGCCTGAAAGCCGTTCAGGCCCGGCATCACGATATCCATCAACACCACATCGGGTTTTTCCTGACGTGCCAGGGCAACGCCATCGGCGCCGTTTTCTGCCTTGAGCACTTCATGGCCGTGCTTTTCGAGCATGCCGG
Organism: Pseudomonas sp. B414; assembly: GCF_055408445.1. Classification (NCBI taxonomy): domain Bacteria; kingdom Pseudomonadati; phylum Pseudomonadota; class Gammaproteobacteria; order Pseudomonadales; family Pseudomonadaceae; genus Pseudomonas; species Pseudomonas sp. B414. The sequence continues at coordinate 204,821 of NZ_JBUZTQ010000001.1, forward strand.
ACAATTTGTACATTTCAGTCGGCGAATCATCGACGATCAGAATGCGAGCCATGGTGTTCCCCATTAATCAGGTGGTTGGCCGGCTGGCCGGGCATCATTGGGCACTGGGTACAATATTGAAGGCTGGCACATGAGCCTTGATCGCGCTCAGCAATTCGTCGCGACTGAAGGGCTTGGTCAAAAATTGATCAGAACCCACAATCCGCCCCTTGGCCTTGTCGAACAAGCCGTCCTTGGACGACAGCATGATCACCGGGATCGACTTGAACGCCCGGTTGCTCTTGATCAGTGCGCAGGTCTGATAGCCATCCAGACGCGGCATCATGATGTCGACAAAGATAATGTGCGGATGATGATCAACAATCTTGGCCAGCGCATCAAAACCGTCGATGGCGGTAATAACCTCGCAGCCGACGTTTTTCAGCAGCGTTTCGGCGGTGCGGCGAATGGTTTTCGAATCGTCGATCACCATCACCTTCAAGGCGCTGGAATGCTTTTGCATATGTGCTCTACCATCGCCACGGCGACCCATTTTGTAACAACTGTGCGGCTTAAAACCCCAACTCCTTGATGGACAAGGGTTGTAAGCACTGTGCGAGTCTTTTTAGCACAGTCACGACCTTCAATCTATCGAAGGGTCCAAGCAGTGGTTTTTCCTTGACCGAGGCCACACTCAGCGCCACTCTGGCGCCACTTTTCAAAGCCTTTGCGACCACTATTTATTTAAGGAATTTGCCATGAGCGTTCGAGTCGGGATTGTCATGGACCCCATTGCGGGCATCTCCTATAAAAAGGACAGCTCGCTGGCCATGTTGCTGGCCGCCCAGGATCGCGGTTGGACCCTGTTCTATATGGAACAGCAGGACCTTTACCTGAATGAAGGCAAGGCGCGGGCACGTATGAAGCCGCTCAAGGTGTTCGCCAACCCGGAAAAATGGTTTGAGCTGGACGCCGAGACCGATACTGCCCTGAGCGATCTGGACGTGATCTTGATGCGCAAGGACCCGCCCTTCGACATGGAGTTTGTGTATTCCACCTACCTGCTGGAACAGGCCGAGCGTGATGGCGTACTGATCGTCAACAAGCCGCAGAGCCTGCGCGACTGCAACGAAAAGCTGTTCGCCACGCAATTTACCCAGTGCACGCCGCCGACCGTGGTCAGCCGGCGCAGCGACGTGTTGCGCGAATTCGCCGCCCTGCACGGCGACGTTATCCTCAAGCCGCTGGACGGCATGGGCGGCACGTCGATTTTCCGTCACCGCGTGGGCGACCCGAACCTCTCGGTGATCCTCGAAACCCTGACTGCCAACGGCACCCAGCAGATCATGGCTCAGGGCTATTTGCCGGCAATCAAGGACGGTGACAAGCGCATTCTGATGATCGACGGCGAGCCGGTGGACTACTGCCTGGCGCGTATTCCGGCGCAAGGCGAGACCCGTGGCAACCTCGCAGCAGGCGGTCGTGGCGAAGCCCGCCCGTTGAGCGAAAAGGACCGCTGGATTGCCGCTCAGGTCGGCCCGACGCTGCGTGAAAAAGGCCTGCTGTTTGTCGGCCTGGACGTTATCGGTGAGCATCTGACCGAAATCAACGTTACCAGCCCGACCTGCATCCGCGAGATCGACAATGCATTCGGCACCAATATCGGCGCCCTGTTGATGGACGCCATTGAGCGCAAGCTCGCTGCGCGCTGATCTGCAAGCCCTGTAACAGACCAACATTGCGCTATCATGCGCACCTGTGAAACCCGCGATGTTGGTCTTTTTGTCATGACACTCCCCAGCGACCTGCCCCCCGAACTCAGCCATAAAGGCGTGAGCGCAGCCGATCGCCTCGGATTTACCCTGTTTGTCGCGGCGCTGCTGCATATCGCAGTGATCGTCGGCGTGGGGTTCAGCATGGAAGCGCCCAAACAGATCAGCAAAACCCTGGAGATCACCCTCTCCACGTTCAAAAGCGAAAAAGCCCCGGATAAAGCCGACTTTCTGGCCCAGGAAAACCAGCAGGGCAGCGGCACGCTGGACAAGAAAGCCGTACCCAAGACCACGGAAATTGCCCCTTTCCAGGACAACAGCGTCAAAAAGGTCACTCCGCCGCCTGCCGCCAAGCCAGAGCAGACCCAGACCGCACCCAAGGCTGCCGTGACCAGCGTGGCGCCCGCGCCGAAAAAAGCCCCTAGCCAGCCGCAGAAAGTCAAAACCGAAGCGGCGCCCAAGGCCAGCATTCCAACGTTCGACAGCTCCCAGCTGTCCAGCGAGATCTCCAGCCTCGAAGCCGAACTGGCCAACGAGCAGCAGCTGTATGCCAAACGTCCGAAGATCTACCGCATGAGTGCGGCCTCGACCATGCGCGACAAGGGCGCGTGGTACAAAGAGGACTGGCGCAAGAAAATCGAGCGCATCGGCAACCTCAACTACCCCGAACAGGCCCGCCGCGAAAAGATCTACGGCAAGCTGCGCCTGCTGGTGTCGATCAACCGCGACGGCTCGCTGCATGAAGTGCTGGTGCTTGAGTCCTCGGGCCAGCCGCTGCTGGACCAGGCCGCCCAGCGCATCGTGCGCCTGGCTGCGCCTTTTGCGCCGTTTACTGGCGATCTGGCAGATATCGACCGGCTTGAAATCATCCGCACCTGGCGATTCGCCGAGGGCGACCGGCTTTCGAGTAACTGATTCACAGCGCCCCCCCTGTGGGACCATGTAATCTTAAGCATCAAACTTGTCAGTTCACGTTGCCAGCGCCACACTAAGACTCATGAAAAAGCACGCGCCGACTTACCTCAAGCATCACTTCCTGATCGCCATGCCGCATATGGCCGACCCGAACTTTGCCCATTCCTTGACCTACATCGTCGAGCACACGGCCAATGGCGCCATGGGGCTGATGATCAACCGTCCGCTGGAGCTGAGCCTGGCGGATATTCTTGAGCAGTTGCGCCCGGAAAAACCTTCTTCACCCCTGTGCCAGCACGTACCGATCTTCGGCGGCGGCCCCGTCATGATCGACCGGGGCTTTGTCCTGCATCCAGCCAGCATGAACTTTGACGCCACGGTCGAACTTGAGGACGGGCTGGCCTTGAGCACCACCGCCGATGCGCTGTTCAGTATTGCCGATGGCCGCGGCCCCAATCGCAGCCTGATCTGCCTGGGCTATGCCGGGTGGGAGCCTGGCCAGCTGGAGGCCGAACTGATCGACAACGCCTGGCTGACCTGCCCGTACTCTGCTCATATCCTGTTTGATACCCCAAGCGAGCTGCGCCTCGACGCGGCCGCCAAGCACCTCGGAGTGAACCTCAATTTGTTAAGCACCCAAGCAGGCCATTCCTGATGGCCAGCCTTCGTTTACTGCTGGGCTTTGACTACGGCACCCGCTCCATCGGCGTTGCCGTTGGCCAGATGATTACCGGCCAGGCCCGTGAGCTGTGCAACCTGAAAGCCGAAAACGGCATTCCCAAATGGGAAGAGATCGAAAAGCTGATCAAGGAATGGCAGCCCGACGCGATGGTGGTCGGCATGCCCTTGAACATGGACGGCACCCCGAGCGACTTCTGTGCCCGTGCGCAAAAATTTGCAAATCGCCTCAATGGCCGCTTCAATTTGCCGGTTTTTACCCATGATGAACGCCTGACCACCTTCGAGGCCAAAGGCGAACGCCGGGCCCAGGGCGGCCAGCGCGGCAGCTACCGCGACAACCCCGTTGATGCCATCGCCGCCAAACTGGTGCTGCAAGGCTGGCTCGACGAAAACCCGGCGCAATCTCAAGACTGACCCGGCGCTTGTACCATTGACCCGCCTCATTGTTTGCGCCCGCCGCTGCACGTTCTGCTGCGCGGGCCTTTTAAGGAGCCACCATGATCCTGCCTGTTCCCGCTGAACTGATCTCCCAGATGGCCCTTGATCTCAAGGCCCATCTGGCCCGTCGCGGCATCACCGAGCCGCGTTACATCGGTATCCGCACCGGCGGCATCTGGGTTGCCCAGGCGCTGCTCAAGGCGCTGGGCAGCGACGCACCGCTGGGCACGCTGGACGTGTCGTTCTACCGCGATGACTTCAGCCAGAACGGCCTGCACCCGCAAGTGCGCCCTTCCGAGCTGCCATTCGAAATCGAAGGCCAGCATCTGGTGCTGATCGATGACGTACTGATGAGCGGTCGGACTATTCGCGCAGCGCTGAACGAGTTGTTCGACTATGGTCGTCCGGCCAGCGTAACCCTGGTCAGTCTGCTGGACCTGGATGCGGCTGAACTGCCGATCCGCCCGAATGTGGTGGGCGCGACCTTGTCACTCAAACCGAGCGAGCGGGTAAAATTGTCCGGCCCCGCGCCACTGACACTCGAACTTCAAGACCTAGCCCTCTAAGAGACCATTGCGATGACGCCTACAGACGCCAAGCGCCCGCTGCAGCTCAATGATCAGGGCCAGCTGCGCCACTTTCTGTCGCTTGACGGTTTGCCCCGTGAGCTGCTGACTGAAATCCTCGATACTGCCGACTCGTTCCTCGAAGTCGGTGCCCGGGCGGTGAAGAAAGTCCCGTTGCTGCGCGGCAAGACCGTGTGCAACGTGTTCTTCGAGAACTCCACCCGCACCCGCACCACCTTTGAAATGGCAGCCCAGCGCCTGTCTGCCGACGTGATCACACTCAATGTGTCCACCTCGTCGGCGAGCAAGGGTGAAACCCTGCTCGACACCCTGCGCAACCTTGAAGCCATGGCCGCCGACATGTTCGTGGTACGCCACGGTGACTCCGGTGCCGCGCACTTTATTGCTGAGCACGTGTGCCCGCAGGTGGCGATCATCAACGGCGGCGACGGCCGTCACGCCCACCCGACCCAGGGCATGCTCGACATGCTCACCATCCGTCGGCACAAGGGCGGTTTTGAGAACCTGTCGGTGGCCATCGTCGGCGACATCCTGCACTCGCGGGTAGCGCGCTCGAACATGATCGCCCTCAAGACCCTGGGCTGTAAGGACATCCGCGTCATCGCGCCGAAAACCCTGCTGCCGATCGGTATCGAGCAATACGGCGTGAAGGTCTACACCGACATGGCCGAAGGCCTCAAAGACGTCGACGTGGTGATCATGCTGCGCCTGCAGCGCGAGCGCATGTCCGGTGGCCTGCTGCCGAGCGAAGGTGAGTTCTACCGCCTGTTCGGCCTTACCACTGCGCGTCTGGCCGGTGCCAAGCCTGATTGCATCGTGATGCACCCGGGCCCGATCAACCGCGGCGTCGAGATTGAATCCGCCGTGGCCGACGGCCCGCACTCGGTGATCCTCAACCAGGTGACTTACGGCATTGCCGTACGCATGGCGGTGTTGTCCATGACCATGAGCGGGCAAACCGCCCAGCGCCAATTCGAACAGGAGAACGCCCAGTGAAGCTCAGCATTCTCGGCGCCCGTGTAATTGATCCGACCAGCCAGCTGGATCAAGTGACTGACCTGCATCTGGAAGCTGGCAAGATCATTGCCATCGGTGCAGCACCAGCCGGTTTTACCCCGACACAAACCATCGAGGCCAAAGGCCTGGTGGCCGCTCCCGGCCTGGTTGACCTGAACGTTGCCCTGCGCGAGCCGGGTTACAGCCGTAAAGGCACCATTGCCAGCGAAACCCGCGCCGCTGCAGCCGGTGGCGTCACCAGCCTGTGCTGCCCGCCGCAGACCAAACCGGTATTGGACACGTCGGCCGTCGCCGAGCTGATCCTTGACCGTGCCCGCGAAGCCGGCAACTGCAAGGTGTACCCGATCGGGGCGCTGAGCAAAGGTCTGGACGGCGAGCAACTGGCTGAGCTGATTGCCTTGCGCGATGCCGGCTGTGTGGCGTTTGGCAATGGCCTCAACAGCTTCACCAACACCCGTACCCTGTGCCGGGCGCTGGAATACGCGGCCACCTTCGACCTGACGGTGATTTTCCACTCTCAGGATCGTGATCTGGCTGAAGGCGGCATTGCCCACGACGGCGCGATGGCTGCATTCCGTGGTTTGCCGGGTATTCCGGAAACCGCCGAAACCGTGGCCCTGGCCCGCGACCTGCTGCTGGTTGAGCAAAGCGGCGTGCGCGCACACTTCAGCCAGTTGACCAGTGCCCGTGGTGTGGCCCTGATTGCTCAGGCCCAGGCTCGCGGCCTGAAAGTCACTGCGGATGTGGCGTTGTATCAGCTGATCCTGACTGACGAAGCGCTGGTGGATTTTTCCAGCGTTTACCACGTGCAGCCGCCGCTGCGCACCCGTGCCGACCGCGACGGCCTGCGCGAGGCGGTGAAGTCTGGAGTGGTGCAAGCCATATCCAGCCATCACCAGCCCCACGAACGCGACGCCAAGCTGGCACCGTTCGGCGCAACCGAGCCGGGCATGAGCAGTGTTGAAATATTGCTACCGTTGGCGATGACTCTGGTGGAAGACGGCTTGCTCGACTTGCCGACCTTGCTTTCGCGTCTGAGCGCAGGCCCGGCCCAGGCACTGCGCCTGCCAGCGGGCAAGCTGGCGGTGGGTTCGGCGGCGGATCTGGTGCTGTTTGACCTGGCAGCTTCGACTCTGGTTGGCGAGAAATGGCATTCCAAAGGCGACAACTGCCCGTTCCTCGGCCATTGCCTGCCGAGTGCCGTGCGTTACACGCTGGTGGATGGCCGGATCAGTTACGAAGGCTAATAGCTGCTGACGCCCGGCTTGCACAAAACCTGTGGGAGCCGGGCTTGCCCGCGATGCTGGCGCTGCGGTTCTTCAGATACACCCCGCTGTTTGCATCGCAGGCAAGCCTGCTCCCACAGGTTTTGCGGTGCTCACAAAATTCGGCCCTTGCCGGGATCATTATGTGGGAGCGGGCTTGCCCGCGATGGCATCACTGCGGTTCGCCTGACAGACCGCAGCGCCTGCATCACAGGCAGCCTGCTCCCACAGGTTTTGCGGTGCTCACAAAGTTCGGGCCTTGCCGGGATCATTATGTGGGAGCGAGCCTGCTCGCGATGGCATCACTGCGGTTCGCCTGACACGCAGCGCCTGCATCACAGGCAAGCCTCCCACAGATGGTGAAACCGCAAGCATGAGGCTTACCGCCGCTCGGCGTTCTTGATCGAGACCTGCGTATTCAAGGTCCAGAAGTCATAAAGAACACCGATCAGGAACAAACCACCGGTGAACAGGTAAATGATCCCAGTGATCCATTTGCCCATGTACATGCGATGCACACCGAACAACCCTAGAAACGTCAGCAGAATCCAGGCCACGCTGTAGTCGGTGTCACCTGCGGTGAAACGCAAGTCAGCCTCACGATCCATGCTCGGGATCAGGAACAGGTCGATCAACCAGCCAATACCCAACAAGCCCAAGGTGAAAAACCAGATCGTCCCGGTCACCGGCTTGCCGTAATAGAAGCGGTGCGCTCCCAGAAAACCAAAAATCCACAGCAAGTAACCCAGCACTTTGCTGTGAGTATCGCGCCGCACATCGTCTCGATAGCCGCTCATAAATGCCCTCTTTGCTACTGATAGAAAAATATTGTGAAGTTTTTTGTGACTTTTTTACTGTCGTGCAAAAGGTAAAAGTGTCTTACAGGAATTGGCGCAAAGCCTTGTAGGGCCTGACCTGCACCCTCGCCATGCGACAATTTGCCATCACCTTTGCGAAATTTGACCCTACAGTCCATCTGACAAATGGCCTGAGAAAGGACAAAAAAGCTGTTATAAAGTTTCGCGTTTATAACCATTGAGCCCTGCCGAATGCGTCCTATATTCAAGACATGGCTAACCATTTGCCTATTATTGCCACTGGCCGCCCACGCCACCAATCGTGAGCAACATCTTCCTTCAGGCTTCACGGGCTACACCGCAAAATCATCTGCGGGTGCCACTTATGTTGCCTCTACCAGCAAGACCGTAGCACGCCCTGCGAGCAGTAAAGCCCAGCGCAAGGCCCCGGGCAAAATGGCGACCGCTTCCCTGGCCGCCGCCAACAAGCAGAGCAGCACGGTCCTGAGCCGCGCTGTAAACGTGTTGGGTACCCCTTATCGTTGGGGCGGCAGCAGCCCAAGTAAAGGGTTCGACTGCAGCGGGCTGGTCAAATATGCCTTTAATGACGTTGCCGCCGTTGATTTGCCGCGGACCTCCAGCGAAATGGCCAGCGGTCATGGGCAAAAGGTCGAGCGCAAGGACTTGAAGCCTGGCGACTTGCTGTTTTTCAACATCAAGAGCCGCAAGGTCAACCACGTAGCCATCTACCTGGGCAATGACCGCTTTATCCACGCCCCGCGTCGCGGCAAGTCGGTAACCATCGACACCCTGAAAAAGCCTTACTGGCAGAGCCACTATGTAGTCGCCAAGCGTGTACTGCCTAAAGAGAAAGGCGCACTGCAGGTTGTGCAACGCTAAATACAGATCTTGATTGTGAGGGAGCTGCCAGCTCCCTCAACCCCCGCCCCCCAGCACTTCAATGATCCCTCGCCCGCCAACAGGTCGGCGATATCCATCCCCCCTCCCAATTCCAGTAGAATGCCGCAGACTTTCACAACGGCAGGCTTAAACGAATGTCCACGATAGCAGGTAACATTGCCCAGGTTGAGGCTCGTATCCGTGCCGCAGCACTGGCTGTGCAACGTGATGTAACGAGCATTCATTTACTTGCTGTCAGCAAGACCAAACCAGCCGCTGCGCTGCGTGAGGCCTATGCTGCCGGGGTCCGCGACTTTGGCGAGAACTACCTGCAGGAGGCCCGCGCCAAACAGGTCGAATTAGCTGACCTGCCCTTGTGTTGGCACTTCATCGGCCCCATTCAATCGAACAAGACACGCGATATCGCCGAGCATTTTGCCTGGGTGCATTCCGTGGACCGGCTGAAAATTGCCCAGCGTTTGTCAGAACAACGCCCGGCAGAGCTGCCGCCGCTGAATATCTGCATCCAGGTCAATGTCAGTGGTGAAGCCAGCAAGTCAGGCTGTGCCCCGGCCGACTTGCCTGCGCTGGCGGCTGCTATCAGCGCCCTGCCGCACTTGAAATTGCGCGGTTTGATGGCCATTCCGGAACCGACAGAAGACCGCGCCGAACAGGACGCTGCGTTTGCGAGGGTACGCACACTGCAAGAGAGCCTGAACATGGGCCTCGATACACTTTCAATGGGCATGAGCCACGACCTGGAGTCAGCTATTGCCCAAGGTGCCACCTGGGTGCGTATTGGCACTGCATTATTTGGCGCCCGCGACTATGGTCAGGCCTGAAAGGGCCTCTCTTATTTTTTATAAGGATCGGTTATGAGCAAAACGCGTATTGCCTTTATCGGCGCCGGCAACATGGCTTCCAGCCTGATCGGCGGCCTGCTGGCCAAGGGCCTGGATGCTGCACAGATCCGCGCCAGCGATCCGGGTGCCGAGACTCGGGCCAAAGTGGCTGCCGAACACGGTATCGAGCTGTTTGCCGATAACGCGCAAGCCATTCAAGACGCCGACGTGATCGTGATCGCGGTCAAGCCACAGGCCATGAAGGCCGTGTGCCAGGACCTGCGCCCGCACCTGTTGCCGCATCAACTGCTGGTCTCCATTGCCGCCGGCATTACCTGCGCCAGCCTGCTCAACTGGCTGGGCAACCAGCCGCTGGTACGTTGCATGCCCAATACCCCGGCATTGCTGGGCAAGGGCGTGAGCGGCCTGTACGCCACCGCCGAAGTCAGCGCCGAACAGCGCCAACTGGCCGAGCAACTGCTCAGTGCCGTGGGCATTGCCGTGTGGGTTGATAGCGAAGCGCAGATCGATGCCGTGACCGCAGTGTCCGGCAGCGGCCCGGCGTACTTCTTCCTGCTGATCGAGGCGATGACCGACGCCGGCGTCAAACTCGGCCTGCCCCGCGAAGTGGCCAAGCAGCTTGCCGAACAGACTGCCCTTGGCGCCGCGCATATGGCCGTGAGCAGCGATGTCGACGCCGCCGAACTGCGCCGCCGCGTAACTTCGCCAGCCGGGACCACCGAAGCTGCAATCAAATCATTCCAGGCCAACGGCTTTGCCGCCACGGTCGAAAAAGCATTGAGTGCCGCCGCGCACCGCTCGGCCGAAATGGCCGAACAACTGGGTCAATAAGGAGTACATGATGTCAGGACTCAATGGCGCAGCCATTTTTGTCATTCAAACCCTGGGTAGCCTCTACCTGCTGATCGTTCTGTTGCGGTTTATCCTGCAACTGGTACGAGCCAACTTCTACAACCCGCTGTGCCAGTTCACGGTCAAGGCCACCCAGCCGCTACTCAAGCCTTTGCGCCGGGTGATCCCCAGCCTGTTCGGCCTGGACATGTCGTCGCTGGTACTGGCGATCGTCGTGCAGATGGTGATTTTCGCCGTGGTGATGACGCTCAGCTACATGTCGTTCAACGTGTTTGGCCTGCTGCTTTGGGCAATCATTGGTGTAACCGCGCTGTTTTTGAAGGTGTTCTTCTTTGCCTTGATCATCAGCGTGATCCTGTCGTGGGTAGCTCCGGGCAGCACCAGCCCTGGTGCTGAACTGGTCAACCAGATCACCGAGCCGGCCCTGGCACCGTTCCGCCGCTTTCTGCCGAGCATGGGCGGCCTGGATATCTCGCCGATCCTGGCGTTTATGGTCATCCAGCTGATCCAGAGCTTCGTGATTCCACCTTTGGCTATGTACGTCGGCATGCCGGTCATCCTGTTCGGCCTGATCTGATGAGCTACTACCGTTGGGACGGCGAGGATCTGATTCTCGACTGCCACCTGCAACCCAAGGCCAGCAGCGACGAGTTCGCCGGCCTGCACGGTGACCGTCTGAAAATCCGCCTCACCGCCCCTCCGGTAGAAGGCAAGGCCAACGCCCACCTGATGGCCTTTCTGGCCAAGGCGTTCGGCATTGCCAAAAGCCAGGTGAGCCTGGTCAGCGGCGAACTGAACCGGCAGAAACGCGTGCGTTTGCATGCACCGAAAAAACTGCCGGATTTGCCGGGGCTGGCCAGGCCCACGCGTTCGTAGCAGCTGCCGAAGGAACGAGACTGCGTTCGATTGCGAAGCGATCGTAAAACCAGAGTATCCTTTTTAACTGACACACCGCATTGCCTGAAATTACGACGGCTTCGCCGCCGAACGCAGCCTCGTTCCTACGGCAGCTGCTACGGAATTTCTTGTCCTTGCTGCTGCGCCCCCCGCTCATTAGACTTACGCCTCATTTAAATGAGAGCAGGGTCGATGCCAGCTGCCTTTCCCCCCGATTCCGTTGGTCTGGTTGTGCCGCAAACAGCACACTTCAACGAGCCCCTGGCGTTAGCCTGCGGTCGCTCACTGCCTGCCTATGACCTGATTTACGAAACCTATGGCCAGCTCAATGCCTCGGCCAGCAACGCCGTGCTGATCTGTCACGCGCTGTCAGGGCACCATCATGCGGCGGGCTATCACAGCGCCGATGATCGCAAGCCCGGCTGGTGGGACAGTTGCATCGGCCCCGGCAAGCCTATCGACACCAACAAGTTCTTCGTCGTCAGCCTGAACAATCTGGGCGGCTGCAACGGCTCTACCGGCCCGAGCAGTATCAACCCCGAAACCGGCCGCCCGTTTGGCGCCGAGTTCCCGGTGTTGACCGTGGAAGACTGGGTCCACAGCCAGGCACGCCTGGCTGATCGCCTGGGCATCAACCAGTGGGCCGCCGTGATCGGTGGCAGCCTGGGCGGCATGCAGGCCCTGCAGTGGAGCATCAGCTACCCGGAGCGCCTGCGCCATTGCCTGGCGATTGCCTCGGCACCCAAACTTTCCGCGCAAAATATCGCGTTTAACGAAGTCGCCCGCCAGGCCATCCTCACCGACCCCGAGTTCCACGGCGGTTCGTTCCAGGAAAAAGGCGTGATCCCCAAGCGCGGTTTGATGCTGGCGCGCATGGTCGGGCATATCACCTACCTGTCCGATGACTCGATGGGTGAAAAATTCGGCCGTGGCCTGAAGAATGAAAACCTCAACTACGACTTCCACAGCGTCGAGTTTCAGGTCGAGAGCTACCTGCGCTATCAGGGCGAAGAGTTCTCCGGGCGCTTCGACGCCAACACTTACCTGCTGATGACCAAGGCGCTGGACTACTTCGACCCGGCGGCCAACTTCGACGACGACCTGGCGAAAACCTTTGCCGGGGCCAAGGCGCGCTTTTGCGTGATGTCGTTCACCACCGACTGGCGCTTCTCGCCCGCCCGTTCGCGGGAGCTGGTGGACGCCCTGATGGCGGCGAAAAAAGACGTGTGCTATCTGGAGATCGACGCTCCGCAAGGCCATGACGCCTTCCTGATCCCGATCCCGCGCTACCTGCAAGCCTTCAGCAACTACATGAACCGCATAGAACTGTGAGAACGCCATGAGAGCCGACCTGGAAATCATCCAAGACTGGATCCCCGCCGGCAGTCGCGTACTCGACCTCGGGTGTGGTGATGGCGAACTGCTGAGCTGGCTGCGCGACAACAAGCAAGTCACCGGCTATGGCCTGGAAAACGACCCGGACAATATCGCCGAGTGCGTCGCCAAGGGCATCAACGTCATCGAGCAGGATCTGGACAAGGGGCTGGGCAACTTTGCCAGCAACAGTTTCGATATCGTGGTCATGACCCAGGCGCTGCAGGCCGTGCATTACCCCGACCGCATTCTTGACGAAATGCTGCGGGTGGGTCGTCAATGCATCATCACTTTCCCCAACTTCGGTCACTGGCGCTGCCGCTGGTACCTGGCCAGCAAGGGGCGGATGCCGGTATCCGAGTTTCTGCCCTACACCTGGTACAACACGCCGAACATCCACTTCTGCACCTTCGAGGACTTCGAGGCGCTGTGTCGCGAGCGTGAAGCACAAGTGATCAACCGCCTTGCCGTGGATCAACAACATCGACACGGGTGGGCGAGCAAGATATGGCCTAACCTGTTGGGCGAGATTGGCATTTATCGTGTCAGCAGTCCTGGCCTTCAGGATCATCAAGTCGCGGTCTGAATCCGCACGTTCAAGGAGAATGACAATGGGTCGTATTGGATTACTACTGCTTTCGATGTGTTTTGGCGCGCAGGCTATTGCCGCTGATGGCACATCTGCTCAACGTCAGCAGACGTTTGGCGACACAACGGTGTATTACAACGCGTTCCCGTCGACCTTCCTGACGCCGGAAATCGCCAACGAATTTGAAGTCACCCGCAGCAAAACCAACGCGGTGCTGAACATCACCCTGAACAAGGGCGGCAAGAACATTGCGGCCAACGTTCAGGGCACGGTCAAGACCGGTGATGCCAAGCCGGTGCCGCTGACTTTCCGTCAGGTGGGCAGGAACGGCGAAATCAATTATCTGGCCCAGTTCCCGGTGGCCGGGCCGCAGACCTTCACCTTCAAGGTGGATGTGAAGGCTGGCGGCGCAACGTCTGAAACCATCCAATTTTCTCAAATGGTCGCTCCAATCGAATGATGAACCTCACGCAACTGGTACTGGCTAGCCACAACGCCGGCAAACTCAAAGAACTTCAGGCCATGCTCGGCGAGTCGGTGCAGTTGCGCTCGATTGGAGAGTTCAGCAGCGTCGAGCCGGATGAAACCGGTTTGTCGTTTGTTGAAAACGCGATTCTCAAAGCCCGCAATGCGGCGCGTATCTCGGGTTTGCCGGCACTGGCCGACGACTCGGGGCTGGCCGTGGACTTTCTCGGCGGCGCGCCGGGTATTTACTCGGCACGTTATGCCGATGGCAAAGGCGACGCGGCGAACAATGCCAAACTGCTTGAAGCCCTCAAGAACGTGCCCGAGGCCGAACGCGGCGCACAGTTTGTTTGCGTACTGGCATTGGTACGGCATGCCGACGACCCGCTGCCGATCATCTGCGAAGGCCTGTGGCACGGGCGCATCCTGCCTACCGCCAGCGGCGCCCACGGTTTTGGCTATGACCCGCTGTTCTGGGTGCCGGAGCGCAATTGCTCCAGCGCCGAGCTGAGCCCGACGGAGAAAAACCAGCTGAGCCATCGTGCCCGGGCCATGGTTCTGCTGCGTCAGCGTTTGGGCCTGAAATGACCCACGACACACCTCCACAGCCGCTCTACCTGGGCGCGGCTGGCTTTACCCAGCAGGCGCCACGCGCGCCGCTGAGCCAATTGCCCCCCCTGTCGCTGTATATCCATATTCCGTGGTGCGTGCGCAAATGCCCGTATTGCGACTTCAACTCCCACACTGCAAGCCCGGTGCTGCCCGAAGACGAATACGTCGACGCACTGCTGGCCGATCTGGATCAGGATCTGCACGCAGTTTATGGCCGGGAGCTGAGTTCGATCTTCTTTGGCGGTGGTACGCCGAGCCTGTTCAGCGCGCAAGCATTGGGGCGCCTGCTCAAGGGCGTGGAAGCACGTATCCCGTTTGCCGGTGATATCGAAATCACCCTGGAAGCCAACCCCGGTACCTTCGAGCAGGAAAAGTTCGTGGCCTACCGCAAGCTGGGGATCAATCGCCTGTCGATCGGTATCCAGAGCTTCCAGCAAGAGAAGCTGCAGGCCCTGGGCCGTATCCACAATGGAGACGAGGCCATACGTGCGGCCGGGATGGCGCGCCAGGCGGGCTTTGACAACTTCAACCTGGACCTGATGCACGGCTTGCCCGATCAGTCCCTGGACGACGCCCTGAGCGACCTGCGCCAGGCCATCGCCCTGAAGCCGACGCACCTGTCGTGGTATCAGCTGACGCTGGAGCCCAACACGGTGTTCTGGAACCAGCCACCGGTGCTGCCTGAGGACGACACCCTGTGGGACATTCAGGAAGCCGGTCAGGCGCTGCTCGCCGAGCACGGCTACGCCCAGTATGAGGTTTCGGCTTATGCCCAGCCCGGTCGCCCGGCACGGCACAACCTCAACTACTGGAGCTTTGGCGACTTTATCGGCATCGGCGCCGGCGCACACGGCAAACTGAGCCATCCCGATGGCCGGATCATACGGACCTGGAAAACCCGCCTGCCGAAGGACTACCTTAATCCAGCCAAAAACTTTCAAGCAGGCGAGAAAACCCTTACAGCCGAAGAACTGCCTTTTGAGTTTCTAATGAACGCCTTGCGCCTGACCGATGGGGTCGACTCGGTACTCTACCCGCAGCGCACCGGACTGGCGCTCGACAGCCTGAAAACGGGACGCGAAGCAGCCGAACAAAGTGGCTTGTTGCAGGTCGAACCGTCACGACTGGCGGCTACTACCCGAGGCCAGCTGTTTCTCAACGACTTGTTGCAGCACTTTTTGACTTAAGGAATTCGAATGGACTTGGTACTTGACCTGCTTGCCAACGTATCGCGCTGGAGCCGCAGCCATCTCTCGGAGATTGCTCTGGCGTTGATTGGCTGTGTGCTGGTGCTGTTTGGTGCCGACTTCAAGGGCTGGGTCGAACAACGCCTGGGCAGCATTGCCGGTGCCTTGCGCGTGCCATTGATGGCATTGCTGTGCCTGATCGGCAGCGGTGCAGCTTTGATCTATGCCACCCCGTGGGTTGAGCGCGGACTGAGCCAGTTCAACAACTACAGCCTGGCGCCGGTGCTGCTGGTGGTATTGGTGTTGATCGGGGTGGTTGCTGATCGGCGCTGAAGGCCATGCAACCGGTGTGGGAGCGGGCTTGCTCGCGATAGCATCACCGCGATGTAGCTGATACACCGCGGCGCTTGCATCGCGATGCAAGCCCGCTCCCACAGGTTTTGTGCGTATTCCGGTATAGAAAAACCGCTTACGCCAGTTTTTCGAACTTCAAATCCCACACGCCATGCCCAAGACGTTCGCCGCGGCGTTCGAACTTGGTCACCGGGCGCTCAGGTGGACGCGGTACACACCGGCCGTCTTCGGCCAGGTTGCGGTAGCCCGGCGCGACGTTCATCACTTCCAGCATGTATTCAGCATACGGTTCCCAATCGGTCGCCATATGCAGCACGCCGCCAACCTTTAGCTTGGAACGCACCAGTTCGGCGAAGGACGCTTGCACGATCCGGCGTTTGTGGTGACGGCTCTTGTGCCATGGGTCCGGGAAGAACAGCAACAGACGGTCAAGGCTGTTGTCAGCCACACAACGGGTCAGTACTTCGATCGCATCGCAATCGTAAACCCGCAGGTTGGTCAGGCCCTGGGTCAACACGCCGTTAAGCAGCGCGCCAACACCCGGACGGTGAACCTCCACCCCGATAAAGTCCTGCTCAGGCGAAGCAGCCGCCATTTCCAGCAGGGAGTGGCCCATGCCGAAGCCGATTTCCAGGGTGCGCGGTGCAGAGCGACCGAACACCTGGTCGAAATCGACCGGCGCATCTGCCAGCGGCAGCACGTACAGCGGCGTGCCTTGATCGAGGCCGCGTTGCTGGCCTTCGGTCATGCGCCCGGCGCGCATCACAAAACTCTTGATGCGACGGTGTTGGCGATCGTCGCCTTCTTCCGGGATTGGGGTGTCTAGTGATTCAGTCATCAGTGGCTCTTACTTGATCAGACCATCCAGCGGCGAAGAGGCGCTGGCATAGAGTTTTTTCGGCATGCGCCCGGCCAGATACGCCAGACGGCCCGCCACAATGGCGTGTTTCATGGCTTCAGCCATGATGATCGGATGCTGGGCATTGGCGATGGCCGAGTTCATCAGCACCGCTTCGCAGCCCATTTCCATGGCGATGGTCGCGTCGGAGGCAGTGCCCACACCCGCATCGACCAGCACCGGAATTTTTGCTTCTTCAAGGATGATGCGCAGGTTGTACGGGTTGCAGATCCCCAGACCGGTGCCAATCAGACCCGCCAGTGGCATCACGGCAATACAGCCCATGGCTTCCAGTTCGCGGGCAATGATCGGGTCATCGCTGGTGTACACCATCACGTCAAAACCGTCCTTGACCAGAATCTCGGCGGCCTTGAGGGTCTCGATCACATTGGGGAACAGGGTTTTCTGGTCTGCCAGCACTTCCAGCTTGACCAGTTTGTGGCCGTCGAGCAGCTCACGGGCCAGGCGGCAGGTACGCACGGCTTCAACCGCATCATAGCAACCGGCGGTGTTGGGCAGGATG
Organism: Pseudomonas sp. B414; assembly: GCF_055408445.1. Taxonomy (NCBI): domain Bacteria; kingdom Pseudomonadati; phylum Pseudomonadota; class Gammaproteobacteria; order Pseudomonadales; family Pseudomonadaceae; genus Pseudomonas; species Pseudomonas sp. B414. Next base: position 221,786 of record NZ_JBUZTQ010000001.1, read on the forward strand.
GTGTAGCGATCCGGCGGCAATACGTCGAGCAGGTTCGGCTCGCCCGGGTTCTGACCGATGTTGGTGCGACGCACGGCAACGGTGACGATTTCCGCACCCGAGGCTTCGATGGCCAGGCGGGTTTCTTCAAGGTCACGGTACTTGCCAGTGCCCACCAGCAGGCGCGACTGGTAAGTACGGCCAGCCAGGGTAAAAGGCTTGTCGCTGCGAACGTTGCTCATCGGGAATCCTCTTTAATTATGTGCACTGCGGGGGTGAACGTAATGGGCAGGGCGAAAACCTAGCCACCACCGATGGCGTGCACCACTTCAACCTGGTCACCAGCTTTGAGTACCGTCTCGGCATGCTGGCTGCGCGGGACAATGTCCAGGTTCAGCTCGACCGCGACCCTGCGGCCGGTCAGTTCCTGACGGGCCAGCAAGTCGGCGACGGTTTCGCCGTCCGGTAGTTCAAAGGATTCACCGTTCAACTGAATGAGCATGCGCGACGCTGCCTTCATTTTAAGGGGCCAGCATTCTAGCCCGATCAGTCAGGCCGACCCAAGCCATTCATCTTGCAGGCTCAGCTCAGGCGCCAGGCGGCCAGTCCCAAACACAACCAGCCGGCTAAAAAGGCCAGACCACCGAAGGGTGTAATGATCCCCAGCTTGCTGATGCCGGTCATGGTCAGCAAGTACAGGCTGCCGGAGAACAACACGATCCCGAGGGCGAAACAGAAACCTGCCCAGGTCACCAGACGTCCGGGAAGGTGGGTGGCCAGCAGGGCCACGCCGAACAGGGCCAGGGTATGTACCAATTGGTAGGTCACGCCTGTATGAAAAATAGCCAGATACTGTTCAGTCAAACGACCTTTCAGGCCGTGGGCGGCGAAAGCACCCAGGGCAACACCGGTAAAGCCGAAGAATGCAGCCAGCATCAAGAAAACGCGCAGCATGGGGTAACTCCAGTCAGGATCATGGAATGGCGCAGGGTCTGTATAATGGCCCGCTCAACGGGTTCGGCCAAGTCATCCATGCTGCGTTTTCTGGTTCATCGCTTTCTCAAGGTCCTGCTCTGGTTCGCAGTGGGCAGCGCATTGCTGGTGCTGATTTTTCGCTGGGTGCCACCGCCCGGTACGGCGCTGATGGTCGAGCGCAAGGTCGAATCGTGGCTCGGTGGCCAACCCATCGACTTGCAGCGCAGTTGGCGGCCGTGGGATGAAATATCCGACGAACTGAAGGTTGCGGTCATGGCCGGTGAAGATCAGAAATTCCCCGAGCATTGGGGTTTTGACTTTGGTGCGATCCGCGCCGCGCTGATCCACAACGAGCAGGGCGGTACGGTGCGCGGTGCCAGTACATTGAGCCAGCAAGTGTCGAAGAACCTGTTCTTGTGGTCCGGCCGCAGTTGGCTGCGCAAAGGCCTGGAGGCGTGGTTTACCGCATTGATTGAAGTGTTGTGGCCCAAGCAGCGGATTCTTGAGGTGTACCTTAATAGCGCGGAGTGGGATGAAGGCGTGTTCGGCGCAGAGGCGGCGGCGCAACATCACTTTGGCGTGAGCGCCAAAAACCTTTCGCGCCAACAGGCCAGTTATCTGGCGGCCGTGTTGCCCAGCCCGCTGAACTGGAGCGCCAGCCACCCCAGCACCTATGTCAGCCGCCGCGCTGGCTGGATTCGCCAGCAGATGAGCCAGTTGGGTGGCGACAGCTATCTCACCACACTGAACTCTTCGCGCAAGGCGCCTTGGGCCGGGTGACCTGAAGGGCTTTTAATACCGCACAAACAAAAACGCCCCGATCAGATCGGGGCGTTTTTTTGTCGGGCCCGGTTTAGGCGGCGATCGACAGTTTGAGCTTGTTCATCGCGCTTTTTTCCAGCTGACGAATCCGCTCGGCAGACACGTTGTACTTCTGCGCCAGGTCGTGCAGCGTGGCTTTCTCTTCAGCCAACCAGCGCTGATACAGAATGTCGCGACTGCGGTCGTCCAGCACTTCCAGCGCTTCGTGCAGGTTGCTGGTGGAATTGTCGGTCCAGTCAGCATCTTCCAGTTGGCGCGCCGGATCATACCGGTGGTCTTCCAGGTAGTTGGCTGGCGACTGGAACGCACTGTCGTCGTCAGCTTCGGCTGCCGGGTCGAACGCCATGTCATGACCGGTCAGGCGACTTTCCATCTCGCGCACTTCACGAGGTTCTACGCCGAGGCTTTCAGCCACACGATGAACTTCATCGTTGTTCAGCCAGGCCAGGCGTTTTTTCTGGCTGCGCAGGTTGAAGAACAGTTTGCGCTGAGCCTTGGTGGTCGCGACTTTCACGATCCGCCAGTTACGCAGAATAAACTCGTGGATCTCTGCCTTGATCCAGTGCACGGCGAACGACACCAGACGCACGCCCATTTCAGGGTTGAAGCGTTTGACCGCCTTCATCAGGCCGACGTTGCCTTCCTGGATCAGGTCTGCCTGAGCCAGGCCATAGCCCGAATAACTACGGGCAATATGTACAACAAAACGCAGGTGGGCGAGCACCATCTGCCGAGCCGCCCCCAAATCCTGCTCATAGTAGAGACTCTCGGCCAGTTCACGCTCCTGCTCCGGTGTCAGCAATGGAATGCTGTTCACCGTGTTTACATAGGCCTCGAGGTTCGCACCAGGGACCAACGCATACGCAGGTTGCAAAGAAGTGGTCATACGAAAAAACCTCCGTCTCACATAACTCGTGCAGTTCAGCACTGCGAAAGTTGACCGGGAATTCAGAAAAAAGTTCCCAAAAAAAGCTGAAAAGGTCAACAGGTGTAAAGACACTACTTGGGCGAAAGCTCACGCAAGTGACGCGCTACTGCAATCCATGCACCGATATACCCTAACAGCACAGCGCCAAGCAAGAGAGACAGACCATCGGCTACCGGCACACCCGCCAGAGCAAAGTTGCTGCCGTACAAACCGGCCAACCCCACCACTGCGTCATTAAGCCAGTTCAAGCCGAATGCCAAAACTCCCCACGAAAGCACACCGGCACCAAAACCATAAAGCGCACCCATATACAGAAAGGGCCTGCGCACATAGCTGTCAGTACCGCCGACCAGCTTGATAACTTCAATTTCGATACGACGATTCTCGATATGCAAACGAATCGTATTACCGATAACTAGTAGCAAAGCGGATACCAGCAACACCGTCAAGCCAAACACAAAACGGTCACCCAATTTCAGGATGGCCGCCAAACGCTCGACCCAGACTAGATCAAGTTGCGCCTGTTGTACCTTCGGCAACTGCGCAAGGCGTTCGCGAAGGGCTTCAAGAGTCGCTTTATCGACCTCTGCCGGGGTTACCAGCACCACACCGGGCAACGGGTTATCGGGGAGTTCTTTAAGCGCTTCGCCCAGCCCTGACTGCTGCTGGAACTCTTCGAGGGCCTTTTCGCGGCTGATAAATTCCGCGTCAGCCACCCCCGCCATACCTTTTATCTGATCGCTGAGATTTTCACCCTGCTGGCTGCTGGCATCCATTTGCAGGTACAGGGAAATCTGCGCCGCACGTTGCCACGAACCGCCCAGGCGCTCGACGTTGTTCAGCAACAATGACAAGCCCATGGGCAAGCTCAAGGCAACGGCCATCACCAGGCAGGTAAAAAAGCTGCCTATCGGCTGTTTGCCCAGGCGCTTGAGACTGTCGAGCAGGCTGGCACGGTGGGCTTCGACCCAGGCGTGAAACAGCATGGCGAAAGTCGGGCCATCGTCTTCGTCGTGTTTTTTCTTCGGCGGCTGCGGGTCGGCAGCCTTGGGCGCTACGCGTTCGGACACTTTGGAGCTGCGGGTGGCACTCATTGCGCGGCCTCCCCGTCACCGATCAATCGCCCGCGCTGCAAGGTCAGCATGCGGTGACGCATGCGTGCGATCAGGGCCAGGTCGTGGCTGGCAATCAGTACGCTGGTGCCCAGACGGTTGATGTCTTCGAAAACGCCCATGATTTCCGCCGCCAGACGCGGGTCGAGGTTACCGGTGGGTTCATCGGCCAGCAGCAAGGCCGGACGGTGAACAATAGCGCGGGCAATGCCGACACGCTGTTGCTGACCTGTGGATAAATCACCGGGGTACAGATCGGTCTTGTCCGACAACGCCACGCGCTCCAGCGCCGAGTCGACCCGCTTGGCGATCTCGGCCTTGGACAGCCCGAGAATCTGCAGCGGCAAGGCGACGTTGTTGAACACCGTGCGATCGAACAGCAATTGGTGGTTCTGAAACACCACGCCGATCTGGCGACGCAAAAACGGGATCTGCGCGTTGCTGATCTGCCCCAGGTCCTGCCCTGCCAGCAGCAATTTGCCGCTGGTCGGACGCTCCATCGCCAGCAGCAGGCGCAACAGTGTGCTTTTGCCAGCGCCGGAGTGGCCGGTCACAAAGAGGAATTCGCCTCGACGGACCCGAAAGCTCAGCTCGTGCAGGCCCACGTGTCCATTTGGATAGCGCTTACCGACCTGCTCGAATCGAATCATGGACGCTCCCGCTCCGCAAACAGTGCCTGGACAAAGGGTTCGGACTCAAAATCACGCAAATCATCGATGCCTTCACCAACACCGATAAAGCGAATAGGGATATTGAATTGCTTGGCCAGGGCGAAAATCACCCCGCCCTTGGCGGTGCCATCGAGCTTGGTCAGCGCCAGGCCAGTCAGGGCAACGGTCTGATCAAACTGTTTGGTCTGACTGATAGCGTTCTGCCCGGTACCGGCATCGAGCACCAGCAGCACTTCGTGCGGGGCGTCTTCGTCGAGCTTGCCGATCACCCGGCGAACTTTTTTCAGTTCTTCCATCAGGTTGTCTTTGGTGTGCAGGCGACCGGCGGTATCGGCAATCAAAACGTCGATACCACGGGCCTTGGCCGCCTGTACGGCGTCAAAGATCACCGAGGCTGAGTCGGCGCCGGTGTGCTGGGCAATCACCGGGATATTGTTGCGTTCGCCCCACACCTGTAATTGCTCGACAGCGGCGGCGCGGAAAGTATCACCGGCAGCCAGCATGACTTTTTTGCCTTCAAGCTGCAGCTTCTTCGCCAGCTTGCCAATGGTGGTGGTTTTACCCGCACCGTTGACGCCCACGACCAGAATCACGAATGGCTTGTTTTGCGATTCGATCTTAAGCGGCTGCTCAACCGGCTTGAGCATGGCGGCCAGCTCGTCCTGCAACGACTTGTACAGCGCATCGGCATCAGTCAACTGCTTGCGGGCGACCTTCTGCGTCAGGTTTTTAATGATTACCGAGGTTGCCTCAACGCCCACATCGGCGGTCAGCAAACGGGTTTCAATCTCTTCGAGCAGCTCGTCATCAATGACTTTTTTGCCCAGGAACAGGCTGGCCATGCCTTCGCCGATGCTGGCGCTGGTCTTGGACAGGCCTTGCTTGAGGCGCGCGAAGAAGCCGGTCTTGGCTGCAGGTGCTGCTGCCACCGGGGCCACCACTTCAACTAGCACAGGAACAGGCGCTGGCACCACTACCGGCTCAATAACGGCTACTGGCTCTGGCTCTGGCTCTGGCTCTGGCTCTGGCTCTGGCTCTGGCTCGACAACAGTTTCGAGCACTGCAGGCACTTCAACCACAGGCGCCGGAATCGGCGGCACGATATGCGCCGCCTGCACGTCTTCGACCAGCGCTACCGGCTCTTCGGCAACGGGCAAGGGCGGCCACGGGGCCGGCTCAGGCACGATATGCGGCTCGGAGGCAGGTTCAACAACTGGCGCAGCCGTAACCACAACCACTTCAGGGGTTGGCTCGACAACCACCGGAGTGGCCTCGACCAACGGCTCAGGAGTGATTTCAGGAACCGGCGCGGGTTGTTCCACGACGGTTTCCTGCGGCTTTCTGCGCAGCCATCCGAACAGGCCTTTTTTCTCGCCAGCCGCAGCTGGGTTCTTCTTGTCGTCGTTGGAACCAAACATGGAGGACGGCTATCTCATCGTAGCGACGCGCCACTGTGGCGCCCCGGCAAATAATATTCGGTGTGAAACAGACTGTAATTTTGTCAGCTTGTTCGCACGCAACTGTAATTCGAGGGTAAAACACACCTCGTAAACTTCGTCTTAACTCGGGTCTGGAACGGGAAAATCGGCAAAAAAGCGAAATTTACCGTGATATATCCACACTTCCAAACGGGCTCCTATACTGCCCGATCACACAGAGTCTGATCTTCAAAGGCCTGATAGGCGTGGCCGCCAGTAAAACGGATCAGTATCCTAGCACCTCCTCACCCGCAGACGCTAAGGCCAAGCGGGCAGCCCAACAGGTTTAAAAACGAATGAATGCTCTAGCCCGCCGCGCTGCTGGCCTGTTGCTCAGCACAGTTTTAGTACCGCTTTCGGCCCTCGCCGCCGAACCGCAGCCTACCCATGAGTTCCGTCTGGACAATGGCCTGAAAGTCATCGTGCGCGAAGATCATCGTGCCCCGGTGGTGGTGTCCCAGGTCTGGTACAAAGTGGGTTCAAGTTACGAGACACCCGGCAAGACCGGGCTGTCCCACGCTCTTGAACACATGATGTTCAAAGGCAGCAACAAGGTCGGCCCCGGTGAAGCCTCGTTGATCCTGCGCGACCTCGGCGCCCAGGAAAACGCCTTCACCAGCGACGACTACACCGCGTATTACCAGGTACTGGCCCGCGACCGCCTGGGCGTGGCCTTTGAACTTGAAGCCGACCGCATGGCCAGCCTTCGCCTGCCGCCTGAAGAGTTCAAGCGCGAGATCGAAGTGATCAAGGAAGAGCGCCGCCTGCGCACCGACGACCAGCCGATGAGCAAGGCTTACGAGCTGTTCAGTGCCATGGCCTTCCCTTCCAGCGGCTACCATACCCCGACCATCGGCTGGATGGTCGACCTGGAGCGCATGAGCGTCGGCGAACTGCGCGACTGGTACGAAGAGTGGTACGCGCCCAACAATGCCACCTTGGTGGTGGTCGGTGACGTCACCCCGGACGAAGTCAAAGCCCTGGCCCAGCGCTACTTTGGCAAGGTGCCAAAACGCGAAATCCCGGTGGCCAAAATCCCGCTGGAGCTGCCGACCCCTGGCGAGCGCCTGCTCAAGATCCACGTCCAGACCCAACTGCCAAGCCTGATGCTGGGCTTTAACGTGCCAAGCATTGCCACGGCCAAGGACCCGATCACCGCCAATGCCCTGCGCCTGATCTCCGCCCTGCTGGACGGTGGCTACAGCGCCCGCATGCCAACCCAGCTTGAGCGCGGCGAAGAGCTGGTCTCCGGTGCATCGTCCAGCTACAACGCCTTCACCCGTGGTGACAGCCTGTTCATGCTTTCGGCAATGCCCAACAGCCAGAAGAAAGTCACCATGGCCCAGGCCGAGGCTGGCTTGTGGCGCTTGCTCGACGACCTGAAAAAGACCCCACCGACCGCTGAAGAACTGGAACGTGTACGCGCCCAGGTAATTGCCGGCCTGGTTTACGAGCGCGACTCGATCACCAGCCAGGCCACTTCGATTGGTCAGCTGGAAACCGTCGGCCTGTCGTGGAAGCTGATGGACTCCGAGCTGGCTGACCTGCAAAAGGTCACGCCGGCCGATATCCAGCAGGCTGCCCGCACCTATTTCACTCGCGACCGTCTCAGCGTTGCGCATGTACTGCCCGAGGAGAAAACCCATGAGTGAGCGTAAAGGTCCCCGCTACGCCCTGCTCGGTCTGAGCGCCGCCATACTGGTTGGTGCACTCGGCTACTTTTTCGCCAACCCCGACCAGTCGGTTGCCAGCCAGGCGCTGGATCAGGCCAAGAGCGAACACAAGCTCGAATCCCTGGCCGAACTCGATGGCAAAGCCCCCAGCCACCGTGCACTGAACGTGCAAACCTGGAAAACCGCCGAAGGCTCCAAGGTGCTGTTTGTCGAAGCCCGACAATTGCCGATGTTCGACCTGCGCCTGACCTTCGCTGCCGGCAGCAGCCAGGACGACAACACCCCCGGCCTGGCCCTGCTGACCAACGCCATGCTCAATGAAGGCGTGGCCGGTAAAGATGTGGGGGCCATCGCCCAGGGCTTTGAGGGCCTGGGCGCGGACTTCGGCAATGGCGCCTATCGTGACATGGCCGTTGTCTCGCTGCGCAGCCTGAGCGACGTCGACAAACGCACCCCTGCCCTCAATCTGTTTGCCGAGGTTGTAGGCAAGCCTACATTCCCGGCCGACTCCCTGGCGCGTATCAAAAACCAGTTGCTGGCCAGCTTCGAGTTCCAGAAGCAAAACCCCGGCAAACTGGCCAGCAATGAACTGTTCAAACGTCTGTACGGCAACCACCCGTATGCACACTCCAGCGACGGCACGCCTGAGAGCATCACCTCGATCACCATTGATCAGCTCAAGGCCTTCCACAACAAGGCCTACACCGCTGGCAACGCAGTGATCGCGATCGTGGGTGACCTTTCTCGCGCTGAAGCCGAAGCCATCGCGGCCCAGGTTTCTGCTGCCTTGCCAAAAGGCCCGGCCGTTGCCAAAACCGCGCAGCCGACCGAGCCAAAGGCGGGGCCAACCCATATCGAGTTCCCGTCCAAGCAGACCCACCTGCTGCTGTCCCAACTGGGTATCGACCGTGACGACCCCGACTACGCAGCACTGGCGCTGGGCAACAGCATCCTGGGCGGCGGCGGTTTCGGTACGCGCCTGATGACTGAAGTACGGGAAAAACGCGGCCTGACCTACGGCGTGTACTCCGGTTTCAGCCCGATGCAGGCCCGTGGCCCATTTATGATCAACCTGCAAACCCGTGCCGAACTGAGCGAAGGTACGCTCAAGCTGGTGCAAGACATTCTCGCCGACTACCTGAAAAACGGTCCGACGCAAAAAGAACTCGACGATGCCAAGCGTGAACTGGCCGGCAGCTTCCCGCTGTCCACTGCCAGCAACGCAGCCATCGTCGGCCAACTTGGCGCAATGGGCTTCTATGATTTGCCTCTGGATTACCTGGAAACCTTTATGCAGCAGTCCCAGGACCTGACCACCGAACAGGTCAAGGACGCCATGAACAAGCACCTGAGCGCCGACAAAATGGTCGTAGTGACCGCCGGCCCAACCGTGCCGCAAAAACCACTGCCACCTCCTACCGACAAACCTTCAGAGCAACCTCTTGGGGTTCCGGAGCATTAATGGCAAAGCCAAAAAACACATCGCACTCGGGTGCGGGTCAGTTACGCATCATTGGCGGGGAATGGCGCAGCCGCAAGCTGGACTTCCCCCATGTAGAGGGCCTGCGCCCTACGCCCGACCGCGTGCGTGAAACCCTGTTCAACTGGCTGGCTCCGCATATCGGCGGCGCCAAGGTACTGGATGTATTCGCCGGCAGCGGCGCGCTGTTCCTTGAAGCCATGTCCCGCGGCGCAGCCAAGGGCGTGGCACTGGACAGCAACCGCGACGCGATTTCCAATATCCGCGAGAACATGGGCATCCTGCGCTGCACCGTCGGCGAAGTGCAGCAGACCGACGCCCTGCGTTATCTGGACGCGACTCCGAGCGACACCTTTGACGTGGTATTCCTCGACCCGCCGTTCAACAAGGACCTGCTCAAACCAGCTTGCGAGCTGCTTGAGCAACGCGGCTGGCTGACCGAGGACGCCTGGGTTTACACCGAAAGCGAGTTGCGCCCGTCGGAACTGGGCCTGCCTGCCAACTGGCGCCTGCACCGCGAGCAAAAAGCCGGGGGCGTGAACTACGCCCTGTGGCAACGCGAAGCAGTAGCACAGTAACAACTGAACGTGTGGGAGCGGGCTTGCTCGCGATGCAAGCGGTTGCGGTTTGCCTAAAGCACCGCGGTGACCCAATCGTGAGCAAGCCCGCTCCCACAGGTTCGCCTGCTGTCATTCAACACAAAATATCTATGTAACGCCCGCTCATTCCCTCGCAAGCCCACTCTGTTCTGACTATCAACAGTCAGGACACTCACCATGAAACACCCCCTCGCCGGGCTGGCTCTCGGCCTTATGTTGCAACCGCTGATGGCCCTGGCCAGCAGCGAACCTTCTACCCACCGCTTCACCCTGGATAATGGCCTCAAGGTCATCGTTCACGAAGACCATCGTGCCGCTGTGGTCCATTCGCAACTCTGGTACCGGGTCGGTTCCAGCTATGAACCACCGGGCCAATCCGGACTTTCCCACGCCCTTGAACACATGGTCTTCAAAGGCAGCAGCAAACTCTGCGCGGGCGAATCGGACCACATTTTTCAAAGCCTGGGCGTTACAGACAACGCGTCCACACAAAATGACGCCACTGTTTTCTTTCAAACCTTGCCGCCCCACGCCCTGAGTGTCGCTCTGGAAGTGATGGCTGACCAGATGAACACTGCTCACCTGTCCGCCGCCCATTGGGAGGGTGAACGGGAAGTGATCAAAAGCGAGCGCAGCGAAAGCGTCGACAATGATCTGCAGCAACGGTCACTGGAACTGCCCCGACGCCTGGCATTCCCCACCAGTGCTTCAGGCAGCCCGGTCATCGGCTGGATGCACGACCTCGAACGCATGCAAGTCGATGAACTCAAGCACTGGTATCACAGTTGGTACGCGCCCAATAACGCCACCCTGGTCATCGTCGGCGATATAGACACCCAGCAGGTCAGGACGCTGGCCACGCGCTACTTCGGGCCGATTGCCCGCCGCGAATTACCGGTCATCAAACCACCGCTTGAGCTGGCGGCTCCGGGCGAACGCAGCATCATCCAGTACATCGATCATCAAATCCCCAACCTGAGCATGGCGTTCAACGTACCAAGCCTGAGTACCCAGACCAATCCGCGCTCGGCTCCGGCGCTGGAGCTGCTTAGCGAACTGCTGGGTGGTGGTGACAGCTCAGAGCTCAAAAGCAAATTGTGGCGAGGTGAGGAACTTTTGATCAGCGTCGGCTCACACTACAGCGGTATCAGTCGCGGAGATGAGCTGCTTACCATTGCCGCCACCCTCAACCTTAAAAAAATGAAGCCCCTGAGCGAGGTACAGGAGCGGATTTGGGCCGTAATCGAATCGCTGAAAAACGCCCCCCCCTCTGCCAGCGACCTTGAGCGCGCGCAGACACGAATCATCGCCAGGCATGTTTTCAGTCGGGATGATTTGCAAAACCGCGCCCTTTATCTGGGAGAACTGGACATCGCAGGGCTGTCGCCTGAGCAAGACGAAGAGCGACTGCAAACCTTGAAGGCAATCACCCCCCAGGACATTCAGCACGCCGCGCAAACCTTTCTTACTCACGACAGGCTGACCGTCAGCCATGTGCTGCCCAAGGAGTCCCGCCATGAATAAGCCTCAGCTGATCGTCGCCCTGCTCGTGCTTGTCGCTGCCTGCACGCAAGCCAGCGCGGTAGAGCCGCCAACACGACTGAAATCATTGCTTGAACTGCCACCCCCCGCGCCAGCCACCCGTTTGCCGACAATCAAGGCCTGGAAGCTGTCGCAGAACACCAAAGTGTTATTTGTCGAAAACCACACCCTGCCCATGATCGACGTGCAGATCAGCTTTGCCGCAGGCAGTAATCACGATGGCAACTCACCCGGCCTGGCGGCGATGGTCCTGAGCCTGTTTAACGAAGGCTCGGCCCTCAATGACGCCAATGCGCTGGCCAAGGGCTTTGACCGGCTGGGCGTGGAACTGGGCAACGGTATCAGTAAAGAACAGAGCTTTTTCACCCTGCGCTGCCTGAGTGCCGCCCACATCCGCGAACCGGCCATGCAATTGTTCACCGAGATGCTGGCCCAACCGGGCTTTACTGTCGCTGGCCTGCGACGGGTTAAAAATGAGCTGCTGACCCGGCTAAAAATAGACAAGGATGACCCTCTCTCTCTCGCCCAAACGCTGATCCATAACGAACTCTACCCCGGGCACCCTTTTGCCCGTTCGAAATACGGCACAGCAGAAAGCATTGAGCGAATTGATGAAACTCAGCTCAGAGATTTTTACCGTCGCGCTTATACAGCGGCCAACGCGCAGATCGTAATTGTCGGCGACCTAACCCTGCAGCAGGCACAGCGCCTCAGCCGCTCACTGGCCAATGCCTTACCTGACGGCCAGGCACTGCCTGATCCTCAGCCCGCACCGGCACCACCAAACGCCGGCAAAGCGCTGCACATAGAAGATGAAGCAACCCACACCTTGTTGATGCTGGCTCAAAACGCCTTGCCCAATCAGCATCCGGACGGGGTCGCTATTCGCGCCGGGCATATTATCTTCAGCCATATCCTCAATGAATCTTTGAGGGAGGAACGCAGCATCACCTATGGGGTGCTCTCGGACATCCCCCATGCACAAGGCCTAACACCCTGGATCATCAGTCTCAATACCCCGTCGCGCTACAGCCAAAGCGCCCTGACCCATATCAAGGCCCTGTTTGCCCAATACCTGAACGACGGGCCCAGCGATGCGCAACTGGACGACATCAAGCAATACCTGTTGCGGGCGCTGCCTCAGCTCACGGCCAGCAATCTGGAGATGCGCAACGAGCTATCCATGATCAACCGTTTTAACCAGCCCCTGACCTTCGACTACAAAACCCGACAGGTTCAGGCCATGACCCGTGAGCAGATCAAAACGGCAATGAACCGTCACTTCAAGGCAGACGGCTGGGTCAGCGTGACCGTGGGCCCCAGTGTTGAACAACTGCCTTTGCCGGACGTGATGGCAGCAAAGGCGATGATGGAGCAAAGTTGTATGCCAGCCATCAGATAACCCGGTAACCAACACGCAACACTTGGGTGCCGAGCCCTGATGTGGCAATTTAGACATCCGCCGTACCTGTCACGCGATGAGAACCACAGTGCCCTTTTCAGCCAGCCATGCATCACCCCTCAAGCCGTTTACCGCGGCTTTGGGCCTCGGCAACCCCCATGTGCAAACGTTATGGGGGCCGTTATGGCGCACCAAACCCGTCATTGAACATCGTCGTGAACGCTTGTGGCTCAAGGATGGCGATTTTCTCGACCTGGACTGGCACGGCACCCCCTCGGCCCATGCCCCCGTGGTGCTGGTGCTACACGGGCTGACCGGTTCATCAGGCTCACACTATGTTCTGGGGCTGCAAAACGCCCTCGCGGCGCGGGGCTGGACCAGTGCGGCACTGAACTGGCGCGGGTGCTCGGGCGAGCCCAATCTGCTGGCCCGCAGCTATCACTCAGGGGCCAGCGAAGACTTGGCCGAGGCTGTGGCGCAATTGCGCGCCAGTCATCCACTGGCGCCGCTGTATGCCGTGGGCTACTCACTAGGGGGCAATGTGCTGCTCAAGTATCTGGGCGAAAGCGGCAGTGACAGCGGATTGCAAGGCGCCGTCGCGGTTTCGGTACCGTTCCGGCTTGACCAGTGCGCCGACCGCATTGGCCTAGGGTTTTCCAGGGTCTATCAAGCCCACTTCATGCGCGAAATGCTGGCCTACGTCAAAAACAAGAAGCGCCGTTTTCAGCTCGACGACCAGCACGAAGGCCTCGCCAGTCTGGCCAGGCTGGGAACTGTGGAAGCACTGAGCAAAATGCGCACGTTCTGGGAGTTCGATGACCGCGTGACCGCACCGCTAAACGGCTATCTCAATGTCGATGACTACTACCGCCGCGCCTCCAGCCGTTACTTCCTTGGTGCCATCGATACCCCGACGCTGATTATCCAGTCCACTGACGATCCCTTCGTGTTCAGCCACAGCATCCCCGAGGCCAGCGAGCTGTCGACCTGCACGCAACTGGAGTTGCACGCCAAGGGCGGGCACGTGGGATTTCTGGAAGGCTCGCCAGGCAAACCGGGGTATTACCTCGAACGACGGATTCCGCAATGGCTGGCAACGCTGCGGCATGAGTCTGCCTGATGGACGCCGAGAAGGGTGAGTCGATCCGCTTCTGGCAAACGCCGCCCCTTACGGGGGTGGAATTGCTGACAGCGCGCTATATCGAACACCGCTTCGTACCCCATGTGCATGATGGTTTTGTGATCGGCATGATCGTCGAGGGCGCCCAGCGTTATCGCTATCGCGGCGCCGAGCATCTGGCCGCTACCGGCACCCTGGTACTGATCAACCCGGATGAAGTCCACAATGGCCACAAAGGCCATGATGCCGGCTGGCGCTACCGGGCGTTTTATCCCGACAACACGCAAATTCACCAGTTACTGGAAGAGTTGGAGCTGCCGACCACGCACTTGCCAACCTTCAAGGACACGCTGCTGTACGACTGCGATCTGTTCCACGGGTTGTTCCAGCTGCATCAATTGCTCGAAGGGCCGCAAACCGCACTGCATCAACAAACCGCATGGCGCCAGATGATGCTTGCCCTGCTCAACCGTCATGCCTGCCTGCCATTGCCGGCAAAGCCCGGGCTCGAGCACCGCGCCGTAAGCCGGGCCAAGGAACTGCTGCAAGCCCGGCTGGCTGAGCCGCCATCCCTGGAAGAGCTGGCTGCGGCGGTCAATTTGTCGCCATTCCACTTTGCCCGCGTATTTCAACGAGCTACCGGGATGCCGCCGCACACCTGGCTGATGCAGCAACGCATCGCCCATGCCCGGGCCTTGCTGCAACAGGGCTGCTTGCCACTACAGGTCGCGACGCAATTGGGCTTTGCCGACCAGAGCCATCTGAGCCGGCAATTCAAGAAGGTCTACGGCGTTGGCCCCGGCGCCTATCGATTGGCCAGTGCCAATACATAAAATCTGAGGCATGCAGGACCAAGTGTGGGAGCGAGCTTGCTCGCGATGCAGGCAGTGAGGTTTGCCTGAAGCACCGTGCTGATGCCATCGCAGGCAAGCCTGCTCCCACAGGTTTTGTGGCACCTACAAACTTCAAACTTGGCAGGGAACATTGTGGGAGCGAGCTTGCTCGCGATGCAGGCGGCGCGGTCTGGCAGGCAAACCGCGTTGCTGCCATAGCAGGCAAGCCTGCTCCCACAGGTTTTGTGGCACCCACAAAATTCAAACTTGGCAGGGAACATTGTGGGAGCGAGCTTGCTCGCGATGCAGGCGGCGCGGTCTGGCAGGCAAACCGCGTTGCTGCCATCGCAGGCAAGCCTGCTCCCACAGGTTTTGTGGCACCTACAAACTTCAAACTTGGCAGGGAACATTGTGGAAGCGGGCATGCTCGCGATGCAGGCGGTGCGGTCTGGCAGGCAAATCGCGTTGCTGCCATCGCAGGCTTTGTACCGGACACAAAGTCTGATGCCTGCGATCAATCTCCAGTAGCAATGCCCCGCGCCGGATCGTTGATCCACTCACTCCATGAACCCGCATACAGCTTGCCCAGTGGATAACCCGCCAGGCCCATTGCAAACAGGTTGTGGCAAGCCGTCACGCCAGAACCGCAATAGGCCACCAACTCCTCGGGGGAGCGCCCCGCAAGTTTTTCGGCGAAGCGCTGCTTGAGCTGCACCGCAGGCAAAAAGCGCCCCGTACCGTCTAGATTTTCACTGAAGGCGGCACATTGCGCGCCCGGAATATGCCCGGCAATCGGATCAATCGGCTCGACCTCGCCGCGAAAGCGCGGCTGGGCACGGGCATCAATCAAGGTCAGGCCCGGCTTGACCAGGCGTTTCCCCAGTTGTTCGGCGCTCAGCAGCATATGGCTGTCAGGGTGGCCTTCAAAAGTGCCACGCAAGGTCGGAGCCGCATCCAGGCTCAGGGGGAAACCCGCGCCATGCCAGGCCTTGAGACCACCATCGAGGATAAACACACCGTCACGCTTGCCCAGCCAGGTCAGCAGCCACCATGCCCGGGCTGCAAAAGCCCCGGGGCCATCGTCATACAGCACCACATCGCTGTCTGCATTGATGCCCCAGGCCTGCAGTCGCTCAACCAGAGTTCGCGGATCGGGCAATGGATGACGGCCGGTCACGCCCTTGATCACAGGCCCGCTCAGGTCGCGTTCAAGGTCGGCAAACTGCGCACCGGCAATATGCCCCTCGGCATAGCTGCAACGGCCGTAATCCGGGTCTTCGAGGGCAAAGCGACAATCCAGAATAACCAGGCCGGGCTGCGCCTGACGTTCATTCAGGGCTTGAGGGCTGATCAATTGCGCAACGGGCATAGTGAACTCCTGTGAGGGGGTGAAATGCAGTTATTGAGCGTACAGCGCATGTTCCAGAGGGACGTAGTATTCCTTGATCAATTCATCGACCGCTTCACGGCACTGGTCGGTAACAAAGCCCGACTCCAGCACCAGCAACTGATACACCCCGCGCTTGATCGCCTGCTCGCTGAGCTGGTCACTGTTCTCACGGGTGGTGCATAAAAAGCCTACCCAAGAGGTAAGAATAATCCAGGCATTCAGGCTTAAGGACTCAATTTGCTGAGGGGTCATGCGCAGAATTTCAGCTTCAACAAAACCGGCATAGATGGCCTGCGCCTGCGCCAGGCAGTGCTGGGAAAAGCGTCGATAGCGGATTGCCAGTTCCGTGTCGCTATGCAGCAGATGTTCAATATCGCGATACAAAAACCGGTAGCGCCACATGGCATCGAGCAGTTGCTGCAAGTAAAGGCGCTTGTCGGCAACGGTTGGCAAGCGCCCCCGGGGCGGATGCAAAAAGCTCAATACCAGCACCTCGTACTCGCTGAACAACACCGAGATAATCGCCTGCTTGTTGGGGAAGTGGTAGTACAGATTGCCCGGGGAAATTTCCATATGGGCCGCAATGTGGTTGGTGCTGACACTGCGTTCGCCCAGCTGGTTAAAAAGCTCCAGGCTGCTGTTGGCGATGCGCTGGCTGGTTTTTAGTCGTATGGCCATGGGCTTGCGCTTAAATTAAAAACGAAAGGCATCTTACGGCCTAACCTTGAATCCATAAACAACACGGGTGGCAGGCGTTGCGATTGACAAGTTAGAGCATAGGCTCTAAAAACTTGATTGCTCTCCAACGATAAAACCCCATAAAAAAACCGCCTGGAGCCACCATGTCTGTCGACAGCACTCACGTTCACGACGCCTCAGCCCTGCTGGACGATCTCCATTCCCTGCTCGACAAACAGCGTCAGGCCTACGCAGCCCATCCATATCCACCCCTTGCACAGCGCCAACAATGGCTGAAAAGCCTGCGTCATTTGCTAAGTGCCGAGCGAGAAGTCCTGATCGATGCCATCAGCCAGGATTTCAGCCACCGCAGCCCCGACGAAACCCTGTTTGCCGAGCTGATGCCTTGCCTGCACAGCATTGATTACACCTTAAAACACCTCAAACGCTGGATGAAACCTTCGTCACGCAGCGTGGGCATGATGTTTGCGCCCGCCAGCGCCAAAGTGATCTATCAACCGCTGGGCGTAGTCGGCGTTATCGTGCCGTGGAACTACCCGCTGTACCTGGCGATAGGCCCTTTGGTTGGCGCCCTGGCCGCCGGTAACCGGGTCATGCTCAAGCTCAGCGAATTCACCCCGGCCACCGGGCGTTTGCTCAAGGATCTGCTGGGCCGCATTTTCCCCGAGGACATGGTTACCGTGGTACTGGGCGAGGCCGATGTGGCCGTAGCGTTCTCCGGGCTGGCGTTTGATCACTTGCTGTTTACCGGCTCGACCCATGTGGGCAAGCAAGTGATGCGCGCAGCGTCTGAAAACCTGACTCCAGTCACCCTGGAGCTGGGTGGTAAATCTCCCGCCATCGTGTCAGCCGATGTTCCGCTTAAAGACGCCGCGCAGCGAATCGCCTGGGGCAAGACCCTGAACGCCGGGCAAACCTGTATCGCTCCGGACTACGTGCTGGTGCCACAAGATCGGGTTGAAGGTTTTGTCGACGCTTACCGCCAGGCTGTGCACAGTTTTTATCCGACCCTGACTGACAACCCGGACTACACCGCAATCATCAACGATCGCCAACTGGCGCGTCTTGAACGGTTGCAGGCCGATGCGAAACTCAAAGGCGCCCGCCTGATTGGGCTGTATGAACAAGGCCAGGGGCGGCGCATGCCCCATGTGTTGGTGCTGGATGTAAACGACGAGATGCAGGTCATGCAGGACGAAATATTCGGTCCGTTGCTGCCCGTAGTGCCCTACTCCAATCTGGATCAGGCGATGGCCTACATCAACCGCAGGCCCCGCCCTCTGGCGCTGTATTACTTCGGCTACAACAAGGCCGAGCAACAGCGGGTTATTCACAATACCCGCTCGGGCGGCGTGAGCATCAACGAAACACTGCTGCATGTGGCCATCGACGACCTGCCCTTTGGCGGTGTCGGGCATTCGGGCATGGGCCATTACCACGGCCACGAAGGCTTCCTGACCTTCAGCAAGGCCAAGGGGGTGTTGGTCAAGCAGCGCTTGAACAGCTCTCTGATGATCTACCCGCCTTATGGCCGAAAATTGGTACGCATCATCCAGAAGCTGTTTATCCGCTAGCGGAGTCCGGCCATGCCTGAAGTCAGTGTTGATAATGCTCTGCTTTCACGTCGCGGAGTCTTGAAGGTCGGCCTGTGTGCCAGTGCATTACTGGCCACCGCCGGGCTGACCGCCAGCCTCAGCGGCTGCTCGGCCAGCAGCAGTGCCCGCGGATTTTCTGTGTTGCGCAGCAGCGACCTGGCTTTCTTGCGGGCGCTGATCCCGGTCATGCTCGCTGGCAGCGTGGCAACAGCAGCAATGCCCGAAGCAGCCAAAGACACACTGAACAAACTGGACGACAACCTCAATCACTTGTCGCCTGCACTGCTAACGCTGACCCAACGACTGTTCGACGTACTGGCCATGCCCATAACACGCGGCCCGTTGACCGGGGTGTGGGGCCGCTGGGAGAACGCCGATGCGCAGCAGATCCGCCACTTTCTGCAGCGCTGGCAGAACAGCAGCCTGAACCTGCTGAAAATGGGTCATGGCTCACTAGTGCAATTGGTGATGATGAGTTGGTACGAGAGCCCGCAAGCATGGGCTGCCTGTGGCTATCCCGGGCCTCCAAAAATATAAGAAATACAAAAAAACCTGTGAGAGCGGGCTTGCTCGCGATTCAGGCGCTGCGGTACTCCAGGCAAACCGAGTGGGATGCCATCGCGAGCAAACTCGCTCCCACAAAAACCTATCGTTCGCCCATCGAGAACCACCTATGCCCGTACCTGACCCGTTTCGCGAAGGCCTGGCCAAAGGCTGGAAAGTCCATGATGGCTCGCAACTCGACAGCGACCTGACCCTGGAAACTGACGTCGCCATTATCGGCAGTGGCGCGGGCGGCGGCACCACAGCTGAGATACTCAGCGCAGCAGGCTACAAGGTTTTACTAATCGAAGAAGGCCCGCTCAAGACCAGCAGCGATTTCAAATTGCTCGAAGACGAGGCCTACGCCAGCCTCTATCAAGAAGGCGTCGGGCGCATGAGCAAAGACGGCGCCATCAGCATTCTGCAAGGCCGGGCCGTGGGCGGCACGACGCTGGTCAACTGGACCTCAAGCTTTCGCACTCCGGCACCAACTCTGGAACACTGGGCCCGCGAGCACGCCGTCGAGGGCCATAGCCCAGAGCAAATGGCCCCCTGGTTCGAGCAAATGGAGCAGCGCCTGGGCGTCGCGCCCTGGCAAGTCCCGCCCAACGCCAACAACGAAGTGATCCGCAATGGCTGCGAAAAGCTCGGCTACAGCTGGAATGTGATCCCGCGTAATGTGCGCGGCTGCTGGAACCTGGGCTATTGCGGCATGGGCTGCCCGACCAATGCCAAGCAATCGATGCTGGTCACCACCATCCCCGCCACCCTCGAAAAAGGCGGCGAGTTGCTCTATCTGGCCCGCGCCTGGCGGTTATTGATCACTGGTGAGCAGATCAGCGGCCTGGAGTGCCAGGCCATGGATAGCCGTTGCGTAGCGCCCACTGGCCACAAGATAACGGTCAAAGCCCGCCATTACGTGCTAGCGGGCGGCGGCATCAATACCCCCGGCCTACTGATGCGCTCCGATGCACCCGACCCGCACAAACGACTAGGCAAGCGGACGTTTCTGCATCTGGTCAACTTCTCGGCTGCGCAATTCCCTGCTGCCATTAACCCTTTTTACGGTGCACCGCAGTCGATCTACTCCGACCATTTTCAATGGAAAGACGGCGCCACAGGGCCCATGGGCTACAAACTCGAAGTCCCCCCATTACACCCGGCCCTGGCCGCCACCCTGTTTGCCGGTTTTGGCCAGGAAAGCGCCGCACAAATGGCGCAATTGCCCAACACCCATATGATGCTGGCCCTGATGCGCGACGGTTTTCACCCCGACAGCCCTGGTGGCAATGTGCAATTGCGCAACGATGACACGCCCGTGCTCGATTACAGCCTCACACCCTATGGCTGGGAGGGCCTCAAACGGGCCTTTCACAGCATGGCCGAAATCCAGTTCGCCGCCGGCGCCAGCGCAGTCATGCCGCTGCACAGTGATGCCGGTTACAAAACCGGCCTGCGCGAAACCCGTTACCTGATCGACAGTTTGAGCCTTGAGTTGTATCGAACCCGTCTGGCCAGTGCCCATGTCATGGGTGGATGTACGATGGGGGAAAATTCGCAAATGGCTGTCACCGATAGCCTCGGGCGACATCATCAATTGCGCAATCTATCTATCCACGATGGCTCGTTATTCCCCACCAGCATTGGCGCCAACCCACAATTGTCGGTGTACGGTCTGACGGCAAAACTCGCAACGCTACTGGCTGAACGCCTGAAAAATTCATGAAAAAGCAGTTATTTCGTCGCGTCTATAGTGCTTTCTTCTGCGAATGGCGACTTGGCCGACCGGGAATGCTGCGATACCATCCGACTCCCCAACGGATTCCCGCCAGGACGACGCGATGAACCGAGTGTTGTACCCAGGTACATTCGACCCTATTACCAAGGGCCATGGCGATCTGGTCGAACGCGCTTCGCGCCTGTTCGATCACGTGATCATTGCTGTCGCTGCCAGCACCAAGAAAAACCCGCTATTCCCTCTGGAACAGCGTGTGGAGCTGGCTCGTGAAGTCACCAAACACCTGCCCAATGTTGAGGTGGTCGGTTTCTCGACGCTGCTCGCGCACTTTGCCAAAGAACAGAATGCCAATGTGTTTCTGCGTGGCCTGCGCGCCGTGTCGGACTTCGAGTACGAGTTTCAGCTGGCGAACATGAACCGCCAACTGGCACCCGATGTCGAGAGCCTGTTCCTCACGCCGTCAGAGCGTTATTCGTTTATATCGTCGACATTGGTGCGGGAAATCGCAGCATTAGGCGGCGATATCACCAAGTTTGTGCACCCGGTTGTAGCCGATGCCCTGACCGAGCGTTTTCGCAAGAAATGACCACTGAAGCGGCGCCCGCGTGCACTGCGGGCGCCAATGCGGCACAATTGACGCATTCGATTTCAGTTGCCCGGGCCGAGCGCCCCGGCCGGAGTACCCATGTCCCTGATCATCACCGACGATTGCATTAACTGCGACGTCTGCGAACCCGAGTGTCCGAACGCTGCCATTTCCCAGGGCGAAGAGATCTATGTGATCGATCCCAACCTGTGCACCCAGTGCGTCGGCCATTACGACGAGCCGCAATGCCAGCAGGTTTGCCCGGTTGACTGCATCCCGCTGGATGAAGCCCACCCGGAAACCGAAGAACAGCTGATGGAAAAGTACCGGGCGATTACCGGCAAGGCCTGATTCGGCTATCAGAACAGCTTTGCGGCGTTTGTGGGAGCGGGCTTGCTCGCGATTGCATCACTGCAATTTGCCTGACAGACCGCGTCGTCAGCATCGCGAACAAGCCCGCTCCCACATTAGCTTTACCACATCACATGCGGCTACTTCTGGCAACGCGGGCAAAACACGCTCGCGCGCTGGCCCAGCTTGACGTCACGCAGCTCGGTACCGCAGACCTTGCACGGTTCATAACCACGCCCGTACACAAATAGCTCCTGCTGGAAGTAACCGGGCTGGCCATCGCCACCGATAAAGTCGCGCAGGGTGGTACCGCCACGCTCAATGGCGGCAGCCAGAATCCGCTTGATTTCAATCGCCAGCTTTAAATAGCGCGCCCGGGAAATGCTTCCGGCGGCGCGGCGCGGATCAATGCCGGCGGCAAACAGCGCTTCAGTCGCGTAAATATTGCCCACCCCCACCACCACGGCGTTGTCCATGATGAACGGCTTGACCGCCATCGACCGTTTGCGCGACAGCTGAAACAGACGATCGCCATCAAACAGGTCGGTCAGCGGCTCCGGCCCCAGGCGTACCAGCAGTTCGTGATTCAGCGGGTCCAGGCTCCAGAGCATCGCTCCAAACCGGCGCGGGTCGGTGTAGCGCAAGGCCAGCCCGGACTCCAGTTCGATATCCACATGTTCGTGCTTGGCGGCAGGCAACCCTGCCTCCACCAGCCGCAGGTTGCCCGACATCCCCAGATGGCTGATCAGCGTGCCGACCTCGGCATTGATCAGCAGATATTTGGCCCGCCGCTCGACCAGCACAATGCGTTGCCCGGACAGGCGCACATCAAGGTCTTCGGGGATCGGCCAACGCAAACGACGCTCGCGCACAATCACCCGACTGACCCGCTGCCCCTCAAGGTGCGGGGCGATGCCGCGGCGGGTGGTTTCGACTTCAGGTAATTCAGGCATGGGGGCTCCGTACTCTGGAATAGCTGGCGATTCTAGCGGAAATTTCTGCGCCACTGGCTCCGTGATCCGACGCAATGCGGTGAATCAGCCAAACCTCAGGGTTGTGTCTAAGGCTATAATCGCGCCCTTTTCAATACCCGGAGCGACGTCATGTCCCTGCCAAGCCTGCGCCTTAAAGCCAATGCCGATCGACGCCTGCGCGCCGGCCACTTGTGGGTCTACAGCAACGAAATCGATGTAGCCGCCACACCGCTTAACGGTTTTAAGGCCGGCGACCAAGCGGTACTCGAAACCGCCGGCGGCAAGCCGCTGGGCATCGTTGCCATGAGCCCCAACAACCTGATCTGCGCCCGACTGCTGTCACGCGACATCAAGCTGCCACTGGACAAGTCGCTGCTGGTACACCGCCTGAACGTGGCCTTGTCCCTGCGCGAGCGCCTGTTCGACAAGCCTTACTACCGCCTGGTGTACGGCGATTCCGACCTGATGCCGGGCCTGGTTGTCGACCGTTTTGGCGATATCCTCGTGGTTCAGCTGGCCTCAGCCACCATGGAGCAGCACAAAGACGACGTGATCGCGGCCCTGGTGCAAGTGATCAAGCCAAGCGGCATCCTGTTCAAGAACGACTCGGCTGCCCGTGATGCCGAAGGCCTTGAGCGTTATGTTGAGACCGTCTTCGGCCTGGTGCCGGAGTGGGTTTCCCTGGAAGAGAACGGCGTGAAGTTTGAAGCACCGGTGATCGCCGGGCAGAAAACCGGCTGGTTCTATGACCACCGCATGAACCGCGCCCGCCTGGCCCCTTACGTCAAGGGTAAGCGCGTACTGGACCTGTACAGCTACATCGGCGGCTGGGGCATCCAGGCCGGTGCCTTTGGCGCCAGCGAAGTGTTCTGCGTCGACGCTTCGTCCTTCGCCCTCGACGGTGTTGAGCGCAATGCTGCGTTGAACGGCTTTGCCGAGAAAGTTACCTGCATGGAAGGCGATGTGTTCGAAGCTCTTAAAGAGCTCAAAGCCAACGAAGAGCGTTTCGACGTGATCGTGGCTGACCCGCCGGCTTTTATCAAACGCAAGAAAGACCTGAAAAACGGCGAAGGCGCCTACCGCCGCCTGAACGAGCAAGCCATGCGCCTGCTCAATAAGGACGGCATTCTGGTCAGCGCATCGTGCTCGATGCACCTGCCAGAAGACGACCTGCAAAACATCCTGCTGACCAGCGCCCGCCATCTGGACCGCAACATGCAGTTGCTGGAGCGCGGCGGCCAGGGCCCGGACCACCCGGTACACCCGGCCATCCCGGAAACACGCTACATCAAGAGCATCACCTGCCGTTTGCTGCCTAACAGCTAAGTAAAAATCTGTAGTCGCTGCCGCAGGCTGCGAAGGGTTGCGAAGCAACCCGTTTCCTTAAGGTTCTGCGCAATCCCTCGCAGCCTGCGGCAGCGACTACAGAGCAGGTCAGGGCTTGTGAGGTTTCTCCAGCCTCGGCGTCAGCTCAACTTCGCCAATCTGCAGCGATTGATAACTCGGCTTCACCACCTTCACCTTCCCTTCACGGATCTGATCAATCAGCTCCAGCGAATTCTCGCCGCCCACATATGTCCCGGCTCTGCGCCATTTACCCTGGGCATCACGCTTGAAGAAGTGCAGCGGTTCAGACCACTTGTTCTTGGGTAATTGCAGCACCTCCGGCTGCCCGTCCTGATCCAGATCCACGGCCCACAGGGCGCAACCCGGCGTCAGGCACAACTGCCCGTCAAACCCCTTGTCCTCAAACTGCTCGCTACCCTCGACCTTGGGCCCGATCCATTCCAGCAACCGCTCGGACCCTCTGGGACCATTGCCAGTACCCACTTCCTTAAGTCGTTTCAGCAACACTTGCCGCCCCGGCTCGGTCAGCACCACCCCCTGCTCGACTTGCGCCAACAGCGCGTCATACGCCTGCTTGCCCTGTGGCCCGAGACGATTGCGCAAGGTATCTGCATCAAAGGTATCCACCGCCGTCTTGCCGCTGAGCAGGCGCTGCACCTGATTGTTCGCACTCAGCTTAAGTGGACTGAACCACGGCGTATGCAGCCCCAGCAGGATCACCACACACAGCAGCGCAATCAGCGGATTGCTGGCGCGCAAGCTGCCCAGCCAGATAGCCCTGGAGGCAAACACGGCCCAAACCGCTGCCAGGCTGTGAACAAAAATCACCAGCACCAGCACCATGGCCAGAATCCGCGACGGGGTCAGGCCGTACTGCTCGATACGCAGCCAGGTCGAATACCCCGCCAACACCACCAGCACCGGTAAGCACAACAGACACAGGTCGATGACCCGCACCAGCCAGGCCGGATAACCACTGCCCTGGGTGCCATCCTGAAACACGCCATTGAGCAAAAACAGATTGGCCGCCACCAGCCACAGCATGATCGGCGTCGAATAACCGGTATCCCAGATCGGTTCCAACCCGGTAAAGGGCAAGGCGAAAGTGAACACAATGACAATCAGCGCACTCAACGGCAGCAAAAAGCGGCACAGCGCCAGCAAAATCCCCCGTAGCAGGCCGATAACCCGGTCCTTTTCGCGGCCCATATGCACGCCCAGGGCAAAGACCATTGCCGAACTGACACACATAAACCCGTCGGTTGCGAACAGCTTGTTGAGCGCCACGATGCCGAGCATCTTGAACAGCCCGCCCCACAGCAGCAGCAATGCCCAGAACACGCCGTTCAACAGCAGGCCCAGCATGACGATAAAAACCGTATCCCAGGCATGCCGGAACAGGTCTTCGTAACGCGGATAACGCCCTTCTCGGGTAGGCCAGCTCAGAATAAAAACCGTGCACACATAGGTAACGACTACGGCAAAGAAGCTCCAGCTGCCCACCAGCCAGCTGCCGGAGCGCCAATACTCATCGCCGTCCCAAAACACCCACGAGCTGATTGCCGTCATGACTGCCGTGAGCCCGAGCACCAGCCATACGACGCCGTGCTGGCGAATATTCTCGCCGAGCAACAACAGGTTAATACCGCCCACCAGCACTGCTGTAATCAGCGCATACCACACCCCGGGATCGCCCATTGACGTAGCCAGCCACAGCAACAGGCCTTGCACCAGACCGATGGCCAGATACGTTATGACGGATCGCTCAAGCGTCAGCATTTGGAGCCCTCACTGAAAAACCATTCGCTCACTATTGCTTGTTTCCCATTAAATGATCCTGCCACCTGTAAAAAATAGTTCTTTCCCACACAAAAGTAGCCCCTGCCTTACTAGAACTCATCGACCCCTGCATTATCCCGAGTCGCTCATTTGTACCCTGCTGCAACCCTCAGGCCCATTCCCTCCGGCCGCCAGCCGTGTAGAATCGACCTATTCATCGCCAATCATCCCCGGCGGGTTTATGAGCTCAGGCCCAGGCGCGCGGCGATCCCGCAGCGCTCAAGGCAGCTTTCGGACACGTGGTCATTTTCTGTGTGGTCCCTCAGTTATTAGAAGCTCACTTCCCTGTTTGTTACCTGATTAGCCGCCCGGAGTTGTTCCATGCCTGACTATCGTTCAAAAACCTCCACCCACGGCCGCAATATGGCCGGTGCCCGCGCATTGTGGCGCGCCACGGGGATGAAAGATGCCGACTTCAAGAAGCCGATCATCGCCATTGCCAACTCCTTTACCCAGTTCGTACCCGGCCACGTCCATCTGAAAGACATGGGCCAACTGGTTGCCCGCGAGATCGAACGCGCCGGCGGCGTTGCCAAGGAATTCAACACCATTGCCGTGGACGACGGCATCGCCATGGGCCATGACGGCATGCTGTATTCACTGCCGAGCCGCGAGATCATCGCCGACTCCGTGGAGTACATGGTCAACGCCCACTGCGCTGACGCCATTGTGTGTATCTCCAACTGCGACAAGATCACCCCTGGCATGCTGATGGCTTCGTTACGCCTCAACATCCCGGTGATCTTCGTTTCCGGCGGGCCGATGGAGGCTGGCAAGACCAAACTCGCCAGCCACGGTCTGGACCTGGTAGACGCCATGGTCATCGCCGCCGACTCCAGCGCTTCTGACGAGAAGGTTGCCGAGTACGAGCGCAGCGCTTGCCCGACCTGCGGTTCGTGCTCCGGCATGTTCACCGCCAACTCGATGAACTGCCTGACCGAAGCCCTGGGCCTGGCCCTGCCGGGCAACGGCTCGGCACTGGCCACCCACAGCGACCGCGAGCAACTGTTCCTGCAGGCTGGCCGCACCATCGTCGACCTGTGCCGCCAGTACTACGTCGAGAACGATGAGTCGGTATTGCCGCGCAATATCGCCAACTTCAAGGCGTTCGAAAACGCCATGACGCTGGACATCGCCATGGGCGGCTCGACCAACACCATCCTGCATTTGCTGGCGGCGGCCCAAGAGGCCGAAATCGACTTTGACCTTAAAGACATCGACCGTCTGTCACGCCATGTACCGCAACTGTGCAAAGTGGCGCCGAATATCCAGAAATACCATATGGAAGACGTGCACCGCGCTGGTGGCATTTTCTCCATTCTCGGCTCGCTGGCCCGCGGCGGCCTGCTGCACACCGAGCTGCCAACCGTACACAGCAAAACCATGGCCGAAGGCATCGCCAAATGGGACATCACCCAGACTGACGACGAAGCCGTGCACACCTTCTTCAAGGCAGGCCCGGCCGGTATCCCGACGCAAACCGCGTTCAGCCAGTCGACCCGCTGGGAAACCCTGGACGACGACCGTGAAAACGGCTGTATCCGCAGTGTCGAGCACGCCTATTCGCAAGAAGGTGGCCTGGCCGTGCTGTACGGCAACATCGCGCTGGATGGTTGCGTGGTAAAAACTGCCGGTGTTGACGAGTCGATCCACGTGTTCGAAGGCAACGCCAAGATCTTCGAAAGCCAGGACAGTGCCGTGCGCGGCATTCTGGCGGACGAAGTGCAGGCTGGCGATATCGTGATCATCCGCTACGAAGGCCCGAAAGGCGGGCCGGGCATGCAAGAAATGCTCTACCCGACGTCCTACCTGAAATCCAAGGGTCTGGGCAAAGCCTGTGCCTTGCTCACCGACGGCCGTTTCTCGGGCGGTACTTCGGGCCTGTCCATCGGCCATGCTTCGCCGGAAGCAGCAGCGGGCGGTGCGATTGGTCTGGTGCAGGACGGCGACAAAGTGCTGATCGACATTCCGAACCGCTCGATCAACCTGTTGATCAGCGACGAAGAAATGGCCGCTCGCCGCGCTGCGCAGGACAAGAAAGGCTGGAAACCGGTCGAACTGCGCCCACGCAAAGTCACCACCGCCCTCAAGGCCTACGCCTTGCTGGCCACCAGCGCCGACAAGGGTGCTGTGCGTGATAAAGCTCTGCTGGACAAGTTGGTGCCGTAAGCCAATATGCCCCTTCTGTGGGAGTGGGCTTGCTCGCGATGGGATCGCCTCGGTTAATCAGAAACACCGCGTCGATACCATCGCGAGCAAGCCCGCTCCCACAGGGGCCATTAATACAGGGGTTGTTGATTTAACCGGCTACTGAATCTGATCCGGTTTAACGATCACCCAGTTCTTATCCGCCGTCACCGGCAACCCTTCCTTGGCCTGCGCCGCCGCGTTCTTGGCCATCATGCCTTCCAGCTGCGCCATGTATTTGTCCTTGCGGTTAACCCACAAGTGCACCCCACCCTTGGCCACGTCCACGCCGTGAAACAGCATGTAGCCATCACTGGACGGCGTATCCCCACCCACCAGCACCGGTTTTTTCCACTGATCAATATAGGTCAGAATCGCCGCCTGCTTGCCCGCCATCCAGGTCGCCGGGGTCCACAGATACGGCGTCAGCTCCAGCCCAAGGTTGGCTTTTTCGTTGTAGGTGCCGGCACTGATCTGTTTACGAGCAGTGGTCAGTTCCCCGGTTTTACGGTCCTTGAGCAAGGTGGTCACGCCAATCACGTTCTGCGGTTTGACGTTGTAGCCATACTTGGGATCGGCCGCGACCATACGTACCAGTTCTTCCGATGCAGCGGTCATCACATAGACCTCGATGCCGCTCTCCATCAGCTTGTTGAACAGCTCGACCTGACCGGTAAACACCTTCGGTGGCTGCACCTCGGAGCTCTTGACCACATCACCCTCGAAGTAAGTGACCGGCACCGGCTTGCCCGAGGCCATCAACTCATCCACATAGCCCTTGAGCTGTTGCAGGGTGAAACCGGAGAAGACCTGGGCCACCCACGGATAGCAGACCATGTCGTCGACTTCGCACAGGCGGTAGTAGTAGCTGAACAGGCTTTCCTTATGGTCGGCAGTGTCCTTGAACGGGATCAGCTTGAGTGAAGGGTCGAGGCTGTCACGGGTGATCAGGCCCTTGTTTTCCATAAAGGGCAGCAATGCTTCTTCCAGATCGTTGCGATAGCTGGTGTTGTCCATGTCAAAGACCGCGAAGTTACCCTTGTTCGCGTTGGCGGCGATCATCGCCTCCAGTTGTTTGGCCTGCTCGGCGGGCCAGTGCTTGAGTTCCGTGGCCAGCGCCTGCCCCGTAAGGCCCAGACACAGGGTTGCAGCGATCAACTTGGCGGTCAGTTTCATCAGCTATGCTCCTCGTCAAAGGCATCGACGCTAACAAACCTGCATGACAGTTTTTGACTTGGGCACGACTGCCAACGTCCTGAATGCGCCACAGCGCCTTATTCCAAAAACCAAGGTAGTCATTCCACATCGGTATATTTCTAGCTATATCAACCTGTTAGCATTTCCGGTTCGAAATTGTTACATCCTAAGACTGGTACAAGTCGCCCCTCGGAGCTTTCATGAATTTCCCGCTGATCCTCAATCTGCTGGTGTTCCTCGCGTTGCTGTTCGGCCTGTCGCTGACCCGCCACACCGCGTGGAGCCTGGCGAAAAAAGTCCTGCTGGCGCTGGTTCTCGGCGTAGTTTTCGGCCTGTGCCTGCACCTGACCTACGGCGCAGACAGCCCAACCCTGAAAGCCTCCATCGGCTGGTTCGATCTGGTCGGCAGCGGCTATGTGCAATTGCTGCAAATGATCGTGATCCCGCTGGTGTTCGCCTCGATCCTCAGTGCTGTGGCGCGCCTGCATAATGCTTCATCCCTGGGCAAGATCAGCTTCCTGACTATCGGCACGCTGCTGTTCACAACCATGATCGCGGCACTGGTCGGTATCGGCCTGACCAACCTGTTCGGCCTCACCGCCGATGGCCTGGTGGCCGGCGCTGCGGAAATGAGCCGTCTGCAAGTGATCCAGAGCGACTACGTGGGCAAGGTTTCGGACCTCAACGTGCCGCAACTGCTGCTGTCGTTTATCCCGCAAAACCCGTTTGCCGACCTGGCTCGCGCCAAGCCGACGTCGATCATCAGCGTGGTGATTTTCGCTGCGTTCCTGGGCATAGCCGCACTGCAACTGTTCAAGGACGAGCCAGAAAAAGGCGGCAAGATCCTCAGCGCCATCGACACCCTGCAAGCCTGGGTGATGCGTCTGGTGCGCCTGGTAATGAAACTGACCCCGTACGGCGTGCTGGCCCTGATGACCAAAGTGGTTGCCATGTCCAACGTGCAGGACATCATCAAACTCGGCAGTTTTGTGGTGGTGTCCTACATCGCCCTGGCGCTGATGTTTGTGATTCACGGCGTGATTCTGTCGTTCTCCGGAGTTAACCCGCTGCGTTTCTTCCGCAAGGTATGGCCGGTTCTGACCTTTGCTTTCACCAGCCGCTCCAGCGCCGCCAGCATCCCGCTGAGCATCGAAGCGCAAACCCGCCGCCTGGGCATACCGTCTTCCATTGCCAGTTTTGCTGCTTCGTTTGGCGCCACTATTGGCCAGAACGGCTGTGCCGGTCTGTACCCGGCCATGCTGGCGGTGATGGTTGCCCCGACCGTCGGCATCAACCCGCTGGACCCGGTGTGGATCGCATCGCTGGTGGCCATCGTGACCTTGAGTTCGGTGGGCGTGGCCGGTGTTGGTGGTGGTGCAACCTTCGCTGCACTGATCGTATTGCCTGCGATGGGCTTGCCGGTGTCGCTGGTGGCGTTGCTGATCTCGGTCGAGCCGTTGATCGACATGGGCCGCACGGCACTGAACGTCAGCGGTTCAATGGTGGCCGGTACCGTGACCAGCCAGATCCTGCACCAGACCGACAAGGCCATTCTGGCTGAAGACGATCATGGTGATCTGGCGCACGCTTAAAAGCTTGCCCTCAGCCCAAGCCAATTAGTGGCGGTGCAAAGATCTGCTTTTGACTTTAGTCCCCTCTCCCTCCGGGAGAGGGGTGGTGAGGGGCTCTTGACCTTAAACCCTTTCCCACACCTCAAAGCTGAACGCCGGTTTGTCATCCACCGCCGCATGCAGCTCTTGCGATACCAGCTTCCACTGAGCCTGATCGAACTCAGGGAACCACGCATCACCCTCCGGGCTCAGCCCAACCCGCGTCAGGTACAACCGATCGGCATCCGCCAGGCCCTGGGTGTACAGCTGCGCACCGCCAATCAACATCACTTCAGTAACGCCCTGCTCGCGCGCCCACTCTTCTGCACGCTCAACCGCGGCCTCCAGCGAAGCAAATACCTCGGCACCTTCGAGCTGCAAACCGGTCTGACGACTGACCACCAGGTTCAAGCGACCCGGCAGCGGGCGACCCAGCGAATCCCAGGTCTTGCGACCCATGATGATCGGCTTGCCCAACGTGGTGGCCTTGAAATATTTGAAATCCGCCGGCAAATGCCACGGCATGCTGTTGTCGACGCCAATCACGCGGTTTTCAGCGAGTGCCGCGATCAGGCTAAGGGGGAGTGATTTTTTCATGGCGCGAGGATACCAGAGCCGCCCGCACCGGCAGTACCCCGCCTGACTAACAGCGGTTATGCTCTTGGCTCACTTGAATGGAATGTCGCGTGACTCAACTTTCCCCATTACAACGCCTCTGGTTGACCGAAACCGTGCGCCTGCGCGAAGAACACGCAGGCCTCCTGGACGACCTTGAAGCCAACCGCCGTGCCCGCAGCAGTGCCGGGGACTTGTCCACACGCCTGCAAAACCGCGCCCTGTGGCTGGCCGAGCGCGACGGTTTGCTCAGCGCCATGCAGCACTGGCTGCAAGGTGCCCGGCTGGCGCTGCTGGTACTGGCCGTACTGGCGGTGCTCAGTGGCGCAGGCCTTGCGTTTGCCGCCCTGGGCGACGGTCAAACCCCGGTCAATGTGTTCTGGGCGCTGGGCAGCCTGCTCGGGCTTAACCTGATCCTGCTGCTGAGCTGGGCATTGGGCCTGCTGTTTGCCGGGGACCACGGCGCCAGCCTGGGGCGTCTTTGGTTGTGGCTCAGCGAAAAATTTGCCCGTGATGCCAAGGCCGCGCAACTGGCCCCGGCCTTATTGCTGTTGCTGCAACGGCGCAAACTCAATCGCTGGGCACTCGGTACCCTGGTCAATGGCCTATGGCTGCTGGCAATGCTCAGCGCGCTGGTGATGATGTTGCTGCTAATGGCCACCCGCCGCTACGGCTTTATCTGGGAAACCACGATTCTCGGAGCCGATATATTTGTCGCCACCACTCGCGCCCTCGGCGCCCTGCCCAACTGGCTGGGGTTCAGCGTGCCTACCGTGGAGATGATCCGCATCAGCAACGACACCAGCCTCTATAACAATGAACTGGTGCGTCAGGCATGGGCCGTGTGGCTGGTAGGCGTGGTCCTGATTTACGGCGTGATTCCGCGCCTGCTGCTGGCAGCCTTTTGCCTGTGGCGCTGGAAAAGCGGACGCAATGCCCTGCAACTAGACCTCAACCTGCCCGGCTACAGCCAGTTGCGCGAACGCCTGATGCCCAGCAGCGAACGCCTGGGGGTCAACGATATTGCCCCGGAGCAACTGCACAATGTGCAGGCCGGGCACACTGATTTGCAGACCGATGGTGCCTTGATTGTCGCCATCGAGCTGGACGACCAGCACCCCTGGCCACCCAAACTGCCCCCCACGGTGAAGGACGCAGGTATCCTCGACAGCCGCGAATCCCGGCAAAAGTTGCTGGAGCAAATGACCCGCTTTCCCCCTGCACGGCTGACCATTGCCTGCGACCCGCGCCGCTCGCCGGATCGCGGCAGCCTGGCGCTGATCGGCGAACTGGCGCGCAGTGCCCGCGATACCCGCATATGGCTGTTGCAAGCCCCACCCGGCCAGGCGCTGGACGCCGACCGCCTGGGCGACTGGCATGCCGCACTGGAAAAACTCGGGCTGCCCTTCGCTGCCAGCGCACCCTTGAACTGGCTGGAGACAGGCCATGACTAAGCCACTGACCCTGGCCGTAGTGGGCCACACCAATGTCGGCAAAACCTCATTGCTGCGCACCCTGACCCGGGATGTCGGCTTTGGTGAGGTGTCCCATCGCCCCAGCACCACCCGTCATGTCGAAGGGGCGCGGCTGTCGGTAGACGGCGAAGCGCTGCTGGAGCTGTACGACACACCGGGGCTGGAAGATGCCATCGCCCTGCTCGATTACCTTGAGCGCCTCGACCACCCCGGTGAACGCCTCGATGGCCCGGCGCGGGTGGCGCGTTTTCTCGAAGGCAGCGAGGCACGCCAGCGCTTTGAACAGGAAGCCAAGGTGCTGCGCCAGTTGCTGGCTTCGGACGCCGGGCTGTATGTGATCGACGCCCGCGAACCGGTGCTGGCCAAGTACCGCGACGAACTCAGCGTGCTGGCCAGTTGCGGCAAGCCGCTGCTGCCGGTGCTCAACTTTGTCAGCAGCCCGCAGCACCGCGAGCCGGAGTGGCGCGAAGCCCTGGCCCGCCTTGGTTTGCATGCGCTGGTGCGCTTTGACAGCGTGGCCCCGCCCGAAGATGGCGAGCGCCGCCTGTATGAAAGCCTGGCGCTGCTGCTGGAGCATTCGCGCGGGGCACTGCAACGGCTGATCGATGACCAGGAGGCGCAACGCGAAGCCCGCAAGCACAGCGCATTGCGCATGATCGCCGAACTGCTGATCGACTGCGCCGCCTGCCGCCGTAGTGTGGTCAGCGAAAAAACTGCCGAACAACAGGCTATCAGCCAACTGCGCGATGCGATTCGCCAGCGTGAGCAGCGCTGCGTTGAAACCCTGCTCAAACTGTATGGCTTTCGCACCAGTGACGCCGCGGCCAGTGACTTGCCGCTGCTCGACGGGCGTTGGGGCGATGACCTGTTCAACCCCGAAACCCTCAAGCAGTTGGGCGTACGGGTGGGTAGCGGGATTGCCGCAGGTGCGGCGGCCGGGGCGGGTGTGGACTTGATGGTCGGCGGTCTGACCCTGGGTGCCGCCGCTCTGGCCGGAGCCATTGCCGGGGGCGCGCTGCAAACCGCCCGCAGTTATGGCAGTCGCCTGCTGGGCAAGCTCAAGGGTCAGCGCGAATTGACGGTGGACGACAGCGTGCTGCGCCTGCTGGCCTTGCGCCAACGGCAATTGCTGCATGCACTGAATGCGCGAGGGCATGCGGCGGTCGACAGCATCAAGGTCGCCACCCCGCAGGACAAGACCTGGCGCGAAGGCAAACTGCCCGAAGCCCTGAACAAGGCCCGGGCGCACCCGCAATGGTCGTCGCTAAACCCGCACCCCAAACTGAGCCAGGCGGAGCGACAGGAGCAGATCGAGATGTTGGCCCAGCAGATATGACCGCCACCTCTACCCCCTCCCTGTGGGAGCGAGCCTGCTCGCGATTGGTTCGCTGATGCACCGTGTCGTTTGTTTCGCGAGCAGGCTCGCTCCCACAAGAATCAGGGATCAGGCGTCGAGCAAACGTATCGCCTTGTCCTTGAGCATTTGCAGGTCCATCAGCGGCACATGCTCTTCCTTGGCCTGCTCATCCCACACCCGCATGCGCAGGCTGAGCTGGCACAAAGGGTCTTGCTCGAACGCATCCGCTTCGGCCTCGCTCATCACCCCACCCTGATAACCCAGGGTACGGATGCTGGCTTCGCTCAACAAATCGTAATAGCCCGGCTGGCGCAAGGTCAGGTATCGCTTGGCCTGCACGTGGTATTCCACCAGTTTGGCCAGCCGTTCGCTAAACCCGGCACGGCGCAGGTAGTTGGCGCCCACCAGCTCATGGCTGACTACGCCATAACCATCCATGTTCTTCGCATCATTGACGCAGAAGTGCCCAATATCGTGAAAGAACGCCGCCAACACCACTTCATCGTCACAGCCCTCATTCAGCGCCAGCTGCGCAGCCTGGGACATATGCTCGATCTGCGACACCGGCTCGCCAATGTAATCATCGGTGCCATATTGCTGATACAGCCCAAAAACCTCTTCAACCACTTGCTGTGCGTGTGTCATCACATCTCCTCCAGCATCCGGGCGATATTGCCCTCGGCCATCGCCGGGCCCACGCTCATGCCCACGCCGGTGTGCATCAACGCCGCATTCAAGCCGGGCGCCACCTGCAACCAGGTAAACGGCTTGGCCCCTTTTGCACCATAGACGCCCTGCCAGCGCTCGACCACCTGCACGTCACAGCCCAGGGTTTCTTCGCACAGTTGCAGCATCCAGTTATCAACCTGTTCACCGCTGAAGGGCGATGGATCCCGACTGTAATCGTGAGAATCGCCGACGATCAAATCACCGTAAGGCGTGGGGCTGATCAGCAGATGGATGCCATGCTCATCCAGATACGGGCTGTCGCGCAGGATTTCGGCCTGCACCGCCGCCGCTTGCGGCAAGTCGGCAAAGGCGCCGTAGTGCACGCAGCTCAGGCCGGTCAGCAGGGCATGCTCAAGCTTCAAGTCGACCTTGGGCCGCACGCGCAGCATTTGCAGGCGGCAGATCCGTGGGTTCAGTTTGGCCAGCGGCTCGGCCAGCAACGTCAGGTAATCGTGACCGGAGCACACGATCACCTGCGAGCCTTTGAAACTGCCCGCTGTGGTGTGGACCTGACCAGGCTCGACCTCACGTACCAGGGTCGAAAAATGAAACTCGACGCCCAGCTCCCGTTGCAGATAGCTGATCAGGGCCGGGATCGCTTCCCGTGAGTAAACCTGCTGATCGTCCAGACCGTGCAAGGCGGCACGGTGATGGCTGAATTGGCCACCGTAGAGCACGTCCATCTGCGCCCCGCGCAGCAGTTCGACGCGATAGCCAAGGTCGCGGGCGCGGCCCTGGCAGAAGGCTTCGAGCAGGTGTTCTTCAGCTTCGGTGCGAGCGAACAGGTACGAACCGTTGCGCTTGAGATCAAACCCGGCGCGCTGCGCCCAGTCAGCCCAGATGCTGCGGCTGGCCCGGGCCAGATCGAGCATTACCCCCGGTGGCTGGCCAGTGACCAGCGCTTGGCCGAAGTTACGTACCGAAGCGCCTAGCGGCGTGGCGGTACGCTCGAATACATGCACCTTAAGGCCGCGTTTTGCAGCAGCGAAGGCATGGGACAGGCCCAGAATGCCGGCGCCGACGATAAGGATGGGTTGAGTCATAACAATGTCCTGAAAGGCAACCTCACTCTTTTGTGGGAGCGGGCTTGCTCGCGATACAAACGCCGCAGTGCATCTGGGGCACCGCAGCGAACCAATCGCGAGCAAGCCCGCTGCCACAGGTTTGTTCGCAGCGCCGGAGTTACTGCGCCACTTTCTCGGACTTGCCGTCATAGCGCTTGCGCCACTCGGCCAGGATGCTGTCGCGGTTTTGCGAAGCCCAGGCGAAGTCGTTCTTGATCAGGCGCTGCTCATAATCCGCTGGCAGTTCGGTCTGCGGCTTGGCAATGCCAGGCTGGG
Organism: Pseudomonas sp. B414; assembly: GCF_055408445.1. Lineage (NCBI taxonomy): Bacteria > Pseudomonadati > Pseudomonadota > Gammaproteobacteria > Pseudomonadales > Pseudomonadaceae > Pseudomonas > Pseudomonas sp. B414. The sequence goes on from NZ_JBUZTQ010000001.1 coordinate 257,972, forward strand.
CAAGAACGGCGAAGTTCTCTTTATAAAGCTCCATAGCCGCCGGGCTTGCGGAGAAGTCAGCCAGTTTTTTCGCCGCTTCTTCGTGCGGCGAGCCTTTGATCAGCGCAGTGGCTTCGATTTCCCAACCCAAACCTTCTTTTGGCAACACGATATCCAGCGGCGCGCCCTGGCGTTTGAGCTGTACGGCCGGGTATTCAAACGAAATACCGATCGGGAACTCCCCCGCTGCCGCCAGTTTGCAAGGCTTGGAGCCGGAGTGAACGTACTGGCCGATGTTCTGATGCAAGTCGTCCATAAATTGCCAGCCCTGCTTCTCACCAAAGGTCTGCAACCACGCACTCACATCCAGAAAGCCGGTACCGGAAGAGGCCGGGTTGGGCATGACAATCTTGCCCTTGTACTCGGGCTTGGTCAGGTCCTGCCAGCTCACCGGCTTGGTCAGGCCCTGTTTTTCAGCTTCGATGGTGTTAAAGCAAATGGTCGCGGCCCACACGTCCATCCCCACCCAGGCAGGCGGGTTGGCAGCATCGCGGTAGTTGCCGCCGATCTTGGCCAGGTCCTTGGGCGCGTAGCTTTGTAGCATGCCTTGCTGATCGAGGATTGCCAGGCTGGAAGCTGCCAGCCCCCATACGGCGTCAGCTTGCGGGCGGGCTTTTTCAGCCAGCAGCTTGGCAGTGATGATGCCCGTGGAATCGCGCACCCACTTGATCTCGACGTCCGGGTTGGCTTTCTCAAAAGCCTGCTTATAGGTTTTCAGCTGCTCGGCTTCGAGAGCCGTGTAAACGGTCAGCTCGGTTTTGGCAGCAAACGCATTGAAGCTAAAAGCGGTGAGGACAGCAGCGGCAAGAGCAAGTGGCTTGAACATGGTGCGGTTCCTTTGTGGTTGTGTGGGTTATTGAGCAGGAGCGCCCTGGCGCCAGGCCTGGGAGCGGCGCAGCAAACCGCGCGAAGCCCAGGCCAGCAGCAGGGACACACCCGCCGAGGTGAACAGAATCAAAGTGGACATGGCCGCCGCACCGCCAACGTTGCCGGCGTCGTCCATATTCAGCACTGCCACCGCCGCCAGGATGGTGTCGGGGCTATAGAGGAAGATCGCCGCCGACACAGTGGTCATCGCCGAGACAAACAGGTAACGCATGATGTCCAGCAGCGCGGGCAGGCAGATCGGTACGGTGACGCGCCAGTAATGGCGATACAGCGGCGCTTTCAGTGACAGCGCGGCGGCTTCGAACTCACTATCGAGTTGACGCAGGGCCGTGGTCGCCGTCATTTGTGCGGTGGTCAAATAGTGAGCAATGGTGCAGGCGACCAATAGGGTCATGGTGCCGTAGAGCACATGCAGCGGGTTGCCCGGCAGGTTGAAAAAGAACACGTAGCCCAGGCCCAGTACCAACCCCGGCACAGCCATCGGCACAAAACTGAGCATGCGCAGCGCCAGGTTGAGGCCTTTCTGGGTTTTGCTCTTTTCCATCAGATAGGCACCGGTGAAGATCACCGCGCTGCCAATCACCGCCGCACACAGCGCCATCGTCACGCTATTGCGATAGGCCAGCCAGCCACCACCTGCGGTGTCGTTGAACTGATAGTGGTTGAGCGACAGCGAGAGGTTGTACGGCCAGAACTTGACCAGCGAGGAGTACACCGCCATGCCGAACACCAGCAGCAGCGTGGCGCAAATCAACAGCACAATGGCCAGGTAGCAGCGATCCCGTACCTTCGATGGCACCGGCTTGAACACCTGGGCACGGCCGCTCATGGAATCACCATGCTGGCGGCGCAACCAGGCATCAACACCGAAGCTGAACAGTGCAGGCAGCAGCAGGACCATGCCGATCAAGGCGCCGCGTCCGAATTGCTGCTGACCGACCACAGCCTTGTAGGCTTCCAGCGCCAGCACTTGATAGTCACCACCCACCACCACGGGCACACCGAAGTCGGTGATGGTCAGGGTGAACACCAGACAGAACGCAGCGAATACCGCTTGCTTGGTGCCCGGCCAGGTGATGCTGCGGAACGCCTTGAATGGTCCGGCGCCCATGCTCGAAGCCGCATCGAACAGGCGCGCATCGGCCAGCGACAGGGCCGAAAGCAAAATCATCAGCGCATGGGGAAAAGTGTAAATCGCTTCACCGAGGACAATGCCCCAGAAGCCATAGATATTCTCCGAAATCAGCCCGCGCAACATGCCCTGGTTACCGAACAGGTACACCAGTGCGATACCCGGCAACATCGACGGCGCCATCAGCGGCAGCAGCGACAGCCCACGCCAGATGCGCTTGCCGGGGATCATGGTGCGTTGCAGGGCGTAGGCAAACAGATACGCCAGCGGTACGACAATCGCCGCCACGCTAAGAGAAACCTTAAGGCTATTGCCCAACAGCCAGTGGAAATTGGCGCTGGTCACCAGTTCCCGGGCCGCGACCCAACCGCCGCCCTGGCCGTCTTCGGCGCTGAAGCCGCGCCAGAAAATCGCCAGCAGCGGCATCAGCACCGCAACGCCCAACAACAGCAATAACAGGAGTTTGCCGCCGACTACGAAAATACGGTCACCGAGTTCCGCTCTTGACGCTTTACGGGGCATTTTGCCGGACAGTGGCAGGGCCATTTCAGCGGCCATCTCAGGCAAACACCTGCAGGCTGCCCGGCGGCAGGGCGACAAAGATGTCTGGTGCGCCAAGGCGCGGCAAATCCTGGGTGCCGACTTCGGCAGTCAGCGCGTGACCCGGCAAGTGGTTAAGTTCAAAACTCATGCGGCAGCGGTTACCGAGAAAGGTGATTTCCCGTACCCGCGCCGGGAACAGGTTTTCCTGATGCAGCACCGGGTTGACGCTGATGGCTTCGGGGCGGCAGAACAGACGGCCCGAGGTTGCGCGCCCGGCATCGTCTGCCAGACGCATATTCATCCCGCCGACCAGGGCATGGCTGGCGCTGCTGCGCTGGAACGGCAGCCAGTTGCCCTGGCCGACAAACTCGGCAACAAACGGGGTAGCGGGTTTATCGTAGATTTCTTGCGGGGTGGCGTATTGCTCGACCTTGCCGTTGTTCATCACGGCAATACGGTCGGCCATCAGCATGGCTTCGTCCTGGTTATGCGTCACCATCAAGGTGGTGATGCCCAGGCTGCGTTGCAGCTGGCGCAGTTCGGTACACAGATGTTCGCGCACCCGGGCGTCGAGGGCCGACATCGGTTCGTCAAGCAACAGCAAGGATGGCGCCGGCGCCAGGGCACGGGCCAGGGCGACCCGCTGTTGCTGGCCACCGGAAAGCTGGCCCGGGTATTTCTTTTCGCTGCCGGTCAGACCCACCAGTTCCAGCATGTCGCCAACCCGCTTGCGCACCACATCACGATTGCTCCCGGCCAGGCCGTAGGCGATGTTGGCTTCAACCGTCAGATTGGGAAACAGGGCGTAGGACTGGAACAGTATTCCGTAGTCACGGGCTTGAGGTGCAAGCTCGGATACATCGCGCTCACCCAGGTACAGCGCGCCGCTGTCCTGACGCTCAAGCCCGGCGATGCAGCGCAGCAGCGTGGTCTTGCCGCAGCCGGAGGGCCCGAGCAGGCACACCAACTCACCTGCGGCCACGTCCAGCGAGACGTTGTCCAGCGCGCTAAAGGCGCCAAAGCGCTTGCTGACATTGCGCACCTTCATCGGCACGCCGGGTTGGGTCAAAGCGGTTGCGTTCGAGCTGTTCATGGATGCACCTCATCAAGCAGATGGGGTCATCCTAGAGAGGCAATGCGTACAAGATGTGGCAGCAAGGCAAAAGCTGCCGATAGTGGTATTGGTGGATTTGGGTGTGATGGTTACCGAATTCCTGTAGCTAGGCCGGAGCCATTTCCTGCGCCAGCCCCAGAAAAGCTGCGGGCAAACGTGCGGCCTTCCGCTCTTTGAGGCAATACAGGTATTCATGGATCACCGGCGCATTCTCCAGCGTCAGTACCCGCAACTGCGGGTCATGAGGCACCTCCTGGCGAGCAATGATGCTGATGCCGATATTGCGCAACACCGCCTCGCGGATCGATTCCCGGCTGCCGATTTCCAGCAGCGGACCAAAACCGACGCCCGCCTTTTCCAGCAGCTCTTCGGTCAACTGACGGGTGGTCGAGCCCTGCTCGCGCATCAACAGACAATGCCCGGCCAGTGCACTCAATGGCACATGATCAAAACTGGCCAAGGGATGATTGCGATGCACCGCCAGCACCAGCGGGTCGGCGCCCAGCACACGGCGAATCAGCCGTGGGTCTTCGAGCAATTGCGACGATGCGGCAATATCGACCCGGTACTCCTCCAGCGCTTCCAGTACCTGCTGGGAATTGCCGATATCCACCGACACTTCAATCTGCGGCAAACGCTCGCGAAAGGCTTTGACCAGATCGAGGATGTAATACGGCGCCGTGGCCGCGATACGCAAGGTGCCAGTGCCCTGGCCGCTGTTGCGCAAAAAAAACTCAATGTCGGCTTCTTGCTGCAACAGCGCCTTGACCATCGGCAGCAGACGCACGCCGTCATCGCTGAGGGTCAGGCGCCGACCACCGCGGTAGAACAGCTCCACCGCGTACTGGCTTTCAAGGTTGCGGATCTGCGTGGTCACGGTCGGCTGGCTAAGCCCGAGCTTTTTTGCGGCCTGAGTAATGCTGCCCAATTGGGCCACCCGGTAAAACGCTTTCAGCTCGGCACTCAGCACAGCGGCCTCTCTTGGTCTATTTGCGCAACAGACGCAAACCGTTAAATACCACCAACAGGCTGACGCCCATGTCGGCAAACACGGCCATCCACATGGTGGCCATACCGAGGAAGGTTACCCCAAGAAAGATCGCTTTAATGACCAATGCCAAAGCAATGTTCTGCTTGAGGATGCTCGAAGTCTGCCGTGACAGGCGGACAAATGCCGGTATTTTGCGCAGATCGTCGTCCATCAGGGCGACATCTGCGGTCTCGATCGCGGTATCTGTACCCGCTGCAGCCATGGCAAAGCCGATCTCGGCACGGGCCAGCGCCGGGGCATCGTTGATGCCATCACCCACCATGCCGACGTGATGCCCCTTGGCATACAGCGCTTCGATCGCCTTGAGCTTATCTTCCGGCAACAGGTTGCCTTGCGCTTCGTCGATGCCGACCTGGGCGGCAATGGCCTTGGCGGTATGCGGGTTATCGCCGGTAAGCATCAGGGTCTTGATCCCCAACTCATGCAGCTCGCGGATCGCTTCGCGGCTGGTCTCCTTGACTGTGTCTGCCACGGCGAACAGCGCCAGCGGGCCGGCACTGTCGCACAGCAAGATCACGGTTTTGCCCTGTTCTTCCAGCGCAAACAGCTTGGTTTCCAGCTCAGGAGAGCACAGGCCCAGCTCTTCAACCAGACGGTGATTGCCCAAGTGGTAGAGCTTGCCGTCGATTTCGCCACGCACTCCGCGACCGGCCAGCGCCGCGAAGTTATCCACAGCGCTCAATGGCCGCTTTTTATCCACAGCCGCATTGGCCACGGCCAGCGATACCGGGTGATCGGAGCGACTGGCAAGGCTTGCGGCCAGCAGTTGCGCGCTGTCAGCAACCAGCGGATCAAGGGGCAGGTAATCGGTTTGCACCGGCTTGCCGTGAGTGATGGTGCCGGTCTTGTCCAGGGCCAGAAAGTCGAGCTTGTGACCGCTTTCGAGGTACACCCCGCCCTTGACCAGAATCCCCTTGCGGGCTGCTGCGGCCAGGCCGCTGACAATGGTTACCGGAGTCGAAATCACCAGCGCACAAGGGCACGCCACCACCAGCAAGACCAGTGCGCGGTAGATCCAGTCGAACCATACGCCGCCCATAAACAGCGGCGGGATCAACGCCACGGCCAGGGCGAATACGAACACCAGCGGGGTATAGATTTTCGCGAAGCTGTCGACAAAACGCTGAGTCGGTGCCCGTGCGCCCTGGGCCTGTTCCACAGCGTGGATGATGCGCGCCAGGGTCGAGTGGCTGGCCTCGGCCGTCACCCGGTATTCCAAGGCCCCGGACTGGTTGATGGTGCCTGCAAAAACCTTGTCGCCCAGGGTTTTCTCAACAGGCAGGCTTTCGCCGGTAATCGGCGCCTGATCGATCGTCGAGCTGCCGGACACGACCTCACCGTCCAGGCCGATCCGTTCGCCTGGCCGTACTCGCACCAGACTGCCCAGGACAATATCCTTGACCTCAAGCTCCACCCAGGAGCCATCTGCCTCTTGTACAGTGGCCTTGTCCGGTGCCATTTGCATCAACCCGCTGATGGCATTGCGGGCACGGTCCAGGGACTTGGCTTCGATCAACTCGGCCACAGTAAACAGAAACATCACCATGGCAGCTTCTGGCCATTGGCCAATCAGCACAGCACCCGTCACCGCAATGCTCATCAGCGCATTGATATTCAGGTTGAGGTTTTTCAGGGCAATCCAGCCCTTTTTGTAGGTGGTCAGGCCGCCGCTGAGAATCGACACCAGGGCCACCAACGCGATCACCCAAGTCGGTGCAGCATCGGTGAAGTGCAGCACTTCGGCAGCCAGCGCGCCGACACCGGCCACGGCCAGCGGCCACCAGTGCTTTTTCGCAGGTAGCGCAGCCGGCGCAGCATCCGCGCCGGTTTCAATCGGGTCGGCCTGCATGCCCAGGGATTTGATCGCCGCGATAATCGGCTCGGTCGACGGCAAGTCGTGGGTCACGCCCAAAACCCGGTTGATCAGATTGAACTCAAGCTGCTGTACACCCGCCAGCTTGCCCAGTTTGTTCTGGATCAGGGTCTGCTCGGTGGGGCAGTCCATGGCTTCAATGCGAAAACTGCTCAGGCGAGCGCCCGCCGTGGAGGTAGCGCCAAGCTTGATTACACTCGGCCCGGCCGCTGCCGAGCAGCAGCTATGGGCATGGCTGGCGTGGTCGTGCTTGTCGCCATGATCGTGGTCGTGCTTGTGCGGGGTATGAATGGAATCGCTCATCAGGTTGCGTCCGGGAAAGGTGCCTGTTGCCAAGTAAAGACCCTGTAGCCACTATAGGGTCAAGCATCCTTTTGGAGATCTGCACGATGAAAATTGGTGAGCTGGCGAAATTGACCGACTGTCAGGTCGAAACCATCCGTTACTACGAGCGCGAAGGGCTGTTGCCGGAACCTGCACGCAGTGAAGGCAACTACCGCTTGTACACCCAGGCCCATGTCGAGCGGCTGACATTTATCCGTAATTGCCGCAGCCTGGACATGACCCTGGAAGAGATCCGCAGCCTGCTCAACCTGCGCGACAGCCCGCAGGACCAGTGCGAAAGCGTGAATGCACTGATCGACGAGCATATTCATCACGTCAAGGCACGGGTTGACAGTTTGCTGGCCTTGCAGGCGCAATTGCTCGACCTGCGCCAAAAGTGTGGCGAAGGACCGAACGGCGAACATTGCGGGATTTTGCAGCAGCTGGAAGTCAGCGGGGCGGTCAGCGCGCCGGAGGGCGAGCCAAGCCATGTGGGCAGAAGCCACGGGCATTGACGCCCCCTACCCTGTGGGAGCGGGCTTGCTCGCGATGCAGGCAACTCGATGTATCTGTAACACCGAGATGATGCGATCGCGAGCAAGCCCGCTCCCACAGGGGGTGGAGTGGGTGATGTGTTTTACACCGCCATTGGCGCGGTCATTGGCGCGTGGTGCTGGTAGCCTTCGAGGCTAAAGTCGCCAGGCTCGATCAGGCCCAGCCACTCTGGCTGGTACACGCCGGTCTTGGCGAATTCCGGCACACGATCCGAGATCACCAGTTTTGGCATCGGGAACGGCTCGCGGGTCAGCTGTTCGTTGAGCATGTCCAAGTGATTTTCATACACATGGGCATCGCCAATGAAGTAGGTAAACCAGCGCGGCGTGTAGCCGGTCAGGCGGCCGATCAGGCTCAACAGTGCAGCACCTTCGGTCAGGTTGAACGGTGTGCCCAGGCCCAGGTCATTGGAGCGGATGTAGAGGGTCAGGGAGATTTCCTTTGTCTCGACATTCGGGTGGAACTGGTACAGCAGGTGGCACGGTGGCAGAGCCATTTCATCGAGCTGGGCGCAGTTCCAGCCGTGGAACAGAATACGACGGCTGCCCGGGTCGTTGATGATGGTGTCGACACACTGACGCACTTGGTCGATAGCCTTGTACAGCACCACGTAGGCCTGACCGTCTTCTTCACCTTCGGCAATCTGGCGATAGCCCTGGCTCAGGCACAGCTCGATAGCGGCCACATTGCTGCGATCGACCTGCTTGTAGGCTGGCCACTTGCGCCATTGCACGCCATAGATTTCGCCCAGGTCGTCTTCACCCTGACGGAATGGGTTGGCCAACCACTGGGCATTTTCGTTGGCATTCTGGTCCCACACCTTGCAACCCAAGGCGCGGAAATCTGCCGCGCTATTCACCGGGCGCAAGAAACCGCACATCTCGCCAATGGCCGATTTGAATGCCATGCGCCGGGTGGTGATGGCCGGGAAGCCTTCCTTGAGGTCATAGCGCAACATGGCGCCGGGCAGACTGATGGTCTTCACACCGGTGCGGTTGGCTTGCAGGGTGCCGTTTTTAATGACGTTGGCAACGAGGTCGAGATATTGCTTCATGGTTTTCCTACCGTTTGAATGCGGGGCCTTACAAGCCCCGCCATTCGAATGTGTTACGCAGCTTTTTGCGCCGCCGGGTCGCGGTGATAAGCCCACCAGATCAGGAGCAGGCCACCCGCGATCATCGGGATGCAGAGGATTTGCCCCATCGTCACCCAGCCAAACGCCAGATAACCCAGCTGGGCATCGGGCACGCGGACGAATTCGACGATAAAGCGGAAGATGCCGTAGAACAGGGCGAACATCCCGGAAACCGCCATGGTTGGACGGGGTTTGCGCGAGTACAGCCAAAGAATCAGGAAGAGTGCCACACCTTCGAGGGCGAACTGGTAAAGCTGCGACGGATGACGCGCCAGTTGTTGCGGGTCAGTCGGGAAGATCATCGCCCACGGCACATCGCTGGCCTTGCCCCACAGTTCGGCATTGATAAAGTTGCCAATACGCCCAGCACCCAGGCCGATCGGTACCACAGGGGCGATAAAGTCCATGATCTGGAAGAACGACTTGCCATTGCGCTTACCAAAACCCCATACCGCCAGCATTACGCCGATCAGACCGCCGTGGAACGCCATGCCACCTTTCCATACTTCAAAAATCAGCAACGGGTTGGCGATATAGGCGCTCAGGTCATAGAACAGTACGTAGCCCAAGCGGCCACCGACTATCACACCCATGGCCACCCAGAACACCAGATCAGAGAGCTTCTCTTTGGTCCAGGTCGGGTCGAAACGGTTAAGGCGGCGCGACAGGATCAGCCAGGCGGCGCCAATGCCGATCAGGTACATCAAGCCGTACCAGTGGATTTTCAGCGGTCCGATGGCCAGTGCCACCGGGTCAATCTGCGGGTAAGGCAGCATTGCGACTCCTTGTTAGATCAGGAAACTCAAACCGACACAGAACAACAGTGCGGCAAACAGCCGTTTCAGCAGGCGTGGCGAAAGCTTGTGGGCCAACCGCGCACCAAAACGGGCGAAAAACATGCTGGTCAGGGCAATCCCGAGCAGCGCCGGCAAATACACAAACCCGAGACTATGCGCGGGCAGGTCGGGGTTATGCCAGCCTATGATCATGAAACTTAATGCACCTACCAGGGCAATCGGCAATCCACAGGCCGCCGAGGTGGCCACGGCTTGTTGCATCGGCACGCTACGCCAGCTCAGGAACGGCACGGTCAACGAGCCGCCACCGATGCCGAAAATCGCCGATGCCCAACCGATCACCGTGCCCGCAAGGGTCAGACCTAACTTGCCCGGCACCGTGCCAGTGGCCTTGGGCTGCAAGCCAAAGGCCATTTGTGCGGCAATCACCAGGGCAAACACGCCAATGATTTTCTGCAGGTGCGGGCCGGCAATGGCTTCTGCCGTGAGCGCACCGATACCCGCGCCGATCAGGATGCCCAGGGTCATCCAGACAAACAGCGGCCAGCGCACGGCGCCTTTGCGGTGGTGCTCACGAATCGAATTGATCGAGGTAAAAATGATCGTGGCCAATGACGTGCCTACGGCCAGATGGGTCAGCACCTCGCTGTTAAAACCCTGCAAGGTGAAGCTGAACACCAGCACCGGCACGATGATAATCCCACCACCTACGCCGAACAGTCCGGCCAGTACACCCGCAAAGCCTCCCAGCACCAGATAGAGCAGAAATTCCATGACGCCCCCTCCCAATTTGATCCGCATGGTAACGGAGCAAGGGCTTGGGCTCCACTGCGCTGCACGGTATGGCGCAAGGCGCCTGAGCAATCTATAAGTAGTGTGGTTAAAAAAACATTAAGGACTGCCCATGTGTCTGATTGTCTTCGCCTGGCGCCCCGGCCATGCACAGCCTTTGGTCGTTGCGGCCAACCGCGATGAATTCTATGCGCGCCCGGCCAAGCCATTGGCACAGTGGGCCAATGCACCGCAGGTGTATGCCGGCCGCGACCTTGAGGCAGGCGGCACCTGGCTGGGGGTGGGGGCCAACGGGCGCTTTGCCGCCCTGACCAATATTCGCGAACCGCACAAGCCGCCTTCGCGACGCTCGCGGGGTGAATTGGTCGCGGACTTTTTGACCGGCAATCAGTCAATTGCCGAATATTTCGCCCACGTTGGCCGACGTTCCGTCGACTATGCCGGGTTTAATCTGCTGCTGGGCACCCGCGATCAGCTCTGGCATTTCAATTCCAAAGACCTGGCGCCGCAGCCACTGGACGCGGGGGTTTATGGTTTGTCCAATGCCGGGCTGGACACACCCTGGCCCAAGTTGCTCAAGGCCAAGGCGGCCCTGGCCGAGGTGCTGGGCGATCCGCAACCGCAGGCGCTGCTGGCCTTGCTCAAAGATACGCAGACCGCACCGTTCAGCGAACTGCCGGACACCGGCGTAGGGCTGGCTACGGAGAGTTTGCTGTCGAGTGTGTTTATCGCCAGCCCCAGCTACGGCACCCGCGCCAGTACGGCGTTGATTGTGAATGCCGATGGCTCAAGGGTGATGGTGGAATACAGCTTCGGGCCGCTAGGGGGGCGTTTGGGCGAGGTGAAGATAGAGGCCTGAGGCATACACCCTGTGGGAGCGGGCTTGCTCGCGATGCAAACGACGCGGTATGCCTGAACCACCGCGTCGATCCTGTCGCGAGCAAGCCCGTTCCCACACATGCCTCCACACCCACAAAGGGAGGCCTTTTTAATACGGTTTGATCGCCGCCGGATTCATCATCCGGGTCAGCCCCATATTCTTCAGGGCCAACTGGATCGTGCTGCGAATCACCTGCGGGTTGTCGATGGTCATCACTTCGGCCAGCAGTTCCTTGGCGCGGCTCAGGCTGACCTGGCGCAGCATCCATTTCACTTTCGGCAAGTTGGTGGCGTTCATCGACAGGCTGTCAAAGCCCATCGCCATCAGCAGGATCGCCGCCGCCGGATCACCGGCCATTTCACCGCAGATGCTCGCCGGCTTGCCTTCGGCATGGGCGTCGCGCACCACCGATTGCAGGGCTTGCAGCACCGCCGGGTGCAGGTAGTCGTACAAATCGGCCACCCGCGGGTTGTTGCGGTCCACGGCCAGCAGGTATTGGGTAAGGTCGTTGGAGCCCACCGAGAGAAAGTCCACCTGGCGCGCCAGCTCTTTGGTCTGGTACACCGCAGCCGGGATTTCGATCATCACGCCAATCGGCGGCATCGGCACATCGGTGCCTTCATCACGCACTTCACCCCAGGCACGGTGCAGCAGGTGCAGGGCTTCTTCGAGTTCGTGGGTGCCGGAGATCATCGGCAACAAAATACGCAGGTTGTTCAGGCCTTCGCTGGCCTTGAGCATGGCCCGGGCCTGAACCAGAAAGATTTCCGGGTGGTCGAGGGTGACGCGAATACCGCGCCAGCCCAGGAACGGGTTTTCTTCCTTGATCGGGAAGTACGACAGTGACTTGTCGCCGCCAATGTCCAGGCTGCGCATGGTCACCGGTTGCGGATGGAAGGCGGAAAGTTGCTCGCGATAAATCGCCAGCTGCTCCTTTTCGCTGGGAAAGCGCTGGTTGATCATGAACGGCACTTCGGTGCGGTACAGACCTACGCCCTCGGCGCCGCGCTGTTGCGCCCGCGCCACATCGGCCAGCAGGCCGGTGTTGACCCACAGCGGCATGCGATGCCCGTCCGGGGTGATGCACGGCAACTCGCGCAAGGCGTCGAGCCCCAGGGACAGCTGGCGCTCTTCCTCGACCACTTCGGCGTATTGCTTGCGCAACACTTCGCTGGGGTTGGTGTAGACCTCGCCGTGGTAGCCGTCGACGATCATCTGGATGCCGTCGACCTTGGAGTACGGCAGGTCAACCACGCCCATCACGGTCGGGATACCCATGGCCCGAGCCAGGATCGCCACATGGGAGTTGCCCGAGCCCAGTACCGACACCAGGCCTGCCAGCTTGCCCTCGGGCACCTCACCGAGCATGGTCGCGGTCAGCTCTTCACTGACCAGAATGGTGTTGTCGGGGTAGACCATGGTTTGCTGGCGGTCATGCTGCAAATAGGCCAGCAGGCGACGCCCGAGGTCGCGCACATCCGACGCCCGCTCACGCAGGTAGTCGTCGTCCATCAATTCGAAACGGTTGACGTGATCAGTCACCACCTGGCGCAGCGCGCCTTGGGCCCACTGACCGGTCTTGATCACATTTTTGACTTCGCTGCCCAGCGATGCATCGTCGAGCATCATCAGGTACACATCGAACAGCGCCTGTTCTTCGGGGCGCAGTTGCTTGGCGAGTTTTTTCGAAACCGCGCGCATATCGTTGCGCACACCTTCGAGGGCGGTCTTGAACAGCGCAATTTCGGCGGGGATATCGGTGATGGCCTTGTCGGGCACCACGTCCAGATCCGCTGGGGGCAGCATGACCACCGCCGTACCCACCGCAGCACCCGGAGAACCCGGCACGCCGACGAACTTGGCTTCCTGAATGCCCTTGCCCTGACGCCCCAGGCCACGAATCGAACCCGTGGCTTCGGCATGGGCAATAACCCCGGCCAGCTGTGCGCTCATGGTCACCAGGAAGGCTTCTTCACCCTCATCGAACTGGCGACGCTCCTTTTGCTGGATGACCAGAACCCCAACCACACGACGGTGGTGGATGATCGGCGCACCCAGGAAGGAGGCATAGCGCTCCTCACCGGTTTCAGCAAAGTAACGATAGCGCGGGTGATCGGCGGCGTTTTCGAGGTTCAGAGGCTCTTCACGGGTACCCACAAGGCCGACAAGGCCTTCGTTGGGCGCCATGCTGACTTTGCCGATCGAGCGCTTGTTCAAGCCCTCGGTGGCCATCAGGACAAAACGGTTGGTCTCTGGATCAAGCAAATAAACCGAGCAGACCTGGCTGCTCATGGCCTCTTTGACGCGCAACACAATAATCCCCAACGCCGCCTTGAGATCCTTGGCGGAGTTAACTTCCTGGACGATCTTGCGCAGCGTATTGAGCATGGCTCGGGGTCGAACTCCGTGTCAGGCGCGCGTTAAAAGGCGCGGGGCAAGCTCTTTGAGAGCGCGACGGTAGACCTCGCGCTTGAATGTCACCACCTGGCCCAACGGGTACCAATAACTGACCCAACGCCAGCCATCGAACTCCGGTTTACCGGTCAAATCCATCCGCACCCGCTTCTCGTTAGAGACCAGGCGCAGCAAAAACCACTTTTGCTTCTGGCCGATGCACAGCGGTTGGCTGTGGGTACGCACCAGGCGTTGCGGCAAACGATAACGCAACCAGCCTCGCGTGCAGGCGAGTATTTCTACATCTTCGCGTTCAAGGCCAACTTCTTCGTTCAGCTCACGGTACAAGGCGTCTTCCGGCGTCTCATCAGGGTTGATGCCTCCCTGTGGAAACTGCCACGCGTCTTGATTGATACGGCGAGCCCAAAGTACCTGACCAGCGTCATTTGTCAGAATAATCCCGACATTAGGGCGGAAACCATCGGGGTCGATCACGGCAACAACCTCGCAAACGCATGTCGTCGCATTGTTCCACAAAGGTTGTGAAAGCAGCAACGCGCCTTCCTGCCTTATGTGCACTCTTGTTAAAAGACCGTATTCTTGTGGCCTTTTCTCAGGCAACTCAACGGGTAACCTCAATGCGTCTGGCTTTATTCGACTTGGACAACACCCTTCTGGGCGGTGACAGCGATCACGCCTGGGGCGACTACCTGTGCCAACGCGGCATTCTCGACGGTGACGCCTACAAGGCGCGCAACGACGAGTTCTACCAGGATTACCTGGCCGGCAAGCTCGACAACACCGCCTACCTTAATTTCAGCATGGAAATCTTTGGCCGTCATGACATGGCGCAACTGGATCAGTGGCACCGCGAATTCATGCGCGACTGCATTGATGGCCTGATGCTGCCCAAGGCCCAGGCCCTGCTGGCCAAGCACCGTGAGGCGGGCGACATCCTGGTGATCATCACCGCCACCAACCGTGTGGTGACAGCCCCTATTGCGAAAAAACTCGGCGTGGAACATCTGATTGCCACCGAGTGTGAAATCGTCGATGGCCGCTACACCGGGCGCAGCACCGACGTGCCGTGCTTCCGCGAAGGCAAGGTGACACGCCTGAACCGCTGGATCGAAGAAAACGGCTACAGCCTTGCAGACAGTTACTTCTACAGCGATTCGATGAACGATTTGCCGCTGCTGGAGCAGGTGGATCATCCAGTGGCGGTTGACCCGGATGAGAACCTGCGGGCTGAGGCTATCAAGCGTGGCTGGCCGGTGATCTCGCTGCGCGACTGATCAAAAAACAACCACATCTGTAGGAGCGGGCTTGCTCGCGATGGCATCAGCTCGGTTTAACTGATAAACCACAGCGCCTGCATCGCGAGCAAGCCCGCTCCCACAATAGCAATTGTGCTTATACCGGCTTTGCCCCCATCAATCCCGCAATGGCGATAAAGCAAATTGCACAAAAAATCGCCAAGCCCAAGGTGAACCCGGGGTGTTTGGCCACGCGCCCCAACCGTAAACGATTCAGGCGCACCACCAGCCACAACCAGCTCAAACCGCCCATCAGATACAGACAACTGCCCGCCAGCAACCACAACTGGCTCAGCGGCCAGCCGGCCAGATGCACCAGAAACCAGCCACTGACCGGCAATGCCAGCAAGCACAGGCCCATCAACGCCCAGACAAATCCCCAGGGCCGCTGCACCACGCCGCCCGACAGGTTTTTATCCCCTGCCCGCCAGCGGCGAATCACCACCACCAGCAAGGCAATGGCGCTGACAAACAACAGCAGTGTCGAGACGCCATGCAGCAGTTTTAACGCCGTGAACGTTTCCATTTGATTAATCCCTTGATCCGTTCAACCAGCGTAGCGCCTATCGGCCAAGAAACAGCTGATAGGCCGGGTTATCGCTTTCATCCCAATACGGGTAGCCGATTTCTTCGAGCGCCGCTGGCACCAGATGGCGCTCATCAGCCGGCACTTGCAGGCCCGCCATGACCCGACCGTCGGCCGCGCCGTGGTTGCGGTAATGGAACATCGAGATATTCCAGCGCCCGCCCAACTTGTTGAGGAAGTTGAACAACGCCCCCGGACGCTCCGGGAACTCGAAGCGGAACAGCAATTCATCGCTGACCTTGGCCGCATGCCCGCCGACCATATGGCGGATATGCAACTTGGCCAGTTCGTTCTCGGTCAGGTCGACCACCGGAAAACCCTGCTCAGTCAGGCTGGTCAGCAGTGCGCTGCGCGGGTCGTTCTCGGGGTGAGTCTGTACGCCAACGAAAATATGCGCTTCGCTGCCGGTGTGATAACGGTAGTTGAACTCGGTAATCTGACGCTTGCCCACTGCCTGGCAGAAGGCCTTGAAGCTGCCCGGCACTTCAGGGATGGTCACGGCGATGATCGCTTCGCGGCCTTCACCCAGCTCGGCGCGCTCGGCCACATGGCGCAAGCGGTCGAAGTTGACGTTGGCACCTGAGTCGATCGCCACCAGGGTCTGGCCGCGAACACCGCGTTGCTCAACGTACTTCTTGATCCCGGCGACGCCCAACGCACCAGCAGGTTCGGTGATCGAGCGGGTATCGTCGAAGATATCCTTGATGGCTGCGCAGATCTCGTCAGTGCTGACGGTGATCACTTCGTCTACATAGTCTTTGCAGATATCGAAGGTGTGCTGGCCAATCTGGCCCACGGCCACACCATCGGCGAAAATCCCCACGGTTGGCAGCACCACGCGCTCGCCCGCCGCCATCGCGGCTTGCAGGCAGTTGGAGTCATCCGGCTCGACGCCAATGATCTTGATGTCCGGGCGCAGATACTTCACATACGCCGCAATACCGGCAATCAGCCCGCCACCGCCCACCGGGACGAAGATCGCATCCAGCGGCGCCGGGTGCTGGCGCAGAATTTCCATCGCCACGGTGCCCTGCCCGGCAATGGTGTGCGGGTCATCGTAGGGGTGAACGTAGACGTAGCCTTCTTTCTCGACCAGTTGCAGCGAGTAGGCCAGAGCTTCCGGGAAGGAATCACCGTGCAGCACCACAATACCGCCCCGCGAGCGCACGCCTTCAACCTTGATCTCGGGAGTGGTCTTGGGCATCACGATAGTGGCCTTGACCCCCAGCACCTTCGCCGCCAGGGCCAGGCCCTGGGCATGGTTGCCAGCCGAGGCGGTCACCACACCGCACGCGCGTTCGGCGTCGGTCAGGTGCATCAGCTTGTTGTAGGCACCACGAATCTTGAACGAGTACACCGGCTGCAAGTCTTCGCGCTTGAGCAAAATCTGATTGCCCAACCGCGCGGTCAGCTGATTGGCAGCTTGCAATGGGGTTTCTACGGCAACGTCATAAACGCGCGAGGTGAGGATCTTCTTAACGTACTGTTCGAGCATCGGAAAGCTTCACTGGGCGGGTTGGCAGGGACCATGGAGTCTACCCCAGCGTTTACGCGGGCGACCATACGAATCCAAAGGTTTTACAAGCTTGAGTTATACTTGCGCCCTTCTGTTTACCCTTCCCGCCCCGGAGCCCGCATGACCCAGGACCAACTCAAACAGGCCGTAGCCCAGGCTGCTGTCGATTTCATCCTTCCAAAACTGGATGACAAGAGCATCGTCGGGGTCGGCACCGGCTCCACGGCCAACTGCTTTATCGACGCCCTGGCCCAGCACAAGGGCGCATTCGACGGCGCCGTGGCCAGCTCCGAAGCCACGGCTGCACGCCTCAAGGGCCACGGTATTCCGGTGTATGAGCTGAACACGGTCAGCGACTTGGAGTTCTACGTGGATGGCGCCGATGAAAGCGACGAAAACCTCAACCTGATCAAAGGCGGCGGCGCAGCCCTGACTCGCGAGAAGATCGTCGCGGCCGTGGCCAAGACCTTTATCTGCATCGCTGACGCCAGCAAGCTGGTGCCCGTGCTGGGCGCGTTCCCGCTGCCGGTTGAGGTGATCCCGATGGCTCGCAGCCACGTGGCCCGCGAGCTGGTCAAGCTGGGCGGCGACCCGGTTTACCGTGAAGGCGTGGTAACGGACAACGGCAATATCATCATCGACGTGTTCAACATGCAGATCACCAACCCGGTTGAGCTGGAGCGTCAGATCAACGCCATCGTTGGCGTGGTGACCAACGGCCTGTTCGCCGCCCGCCCGGCTGACTTGCTGTTGCTGGGCACTCCTGAAGGCGTGAAGACCCTGAGCAAGTAACCCCGCCATACACTGGTAGGAGCGGGCTTGCTCGCGATGCTAACGACGCGGTGTAACGGTTACACCGCAGCGATTCAATCGCGAGCAAGCCCGCTCCCACAGGTAGTTTCTGTACTGGCTAAGGTTTTTTGAACACGTAAAACAGATTCGGCTCACTCACCACGTAAATCGTCCCTTCATCGTCCATCGCAACGCCCTCGGCTTGTGGCACTGATTGGGTCAAACCCTGTTTGCCCTTTTTCAGGGACAGGGTGCTGATGGGCTGCCCTTCCAGATCCAGCTCAAGCAGCAATTTCGACTCATCCGACAGCGCCAGCAAATGCCCGGTGCGTTCGTCAAACTGCAAGCTCGACAAGTCCCGCACAAACAACCGCGCATCACGTCGCGGGTTGGTCACCACATGGGTGGCATAAGGCTGCTGCGGATTGTCCTGAGGGAAACCGCGCACCTCATAGATCAGCATCGGGTCGCGCTCCTTGGCCACAAACAGGCGCTTGCCCACCGAGTCGTAGGCCAGCCCCTCAAAACCCTTGTTGCCTGACCGATTGAGCCCCAGGGTCAATTGCTCCGCATCGCGGGCATCCAGCACCTTGGTGTTGTCATCAATTTTTACCTTGATCAGGCGCTGTTGGCGCTCATCGGTAATGACGTAGGTATTTTCACCAATAAACTCGACCGCCTCGGCATCGCCAAACCCGACCAGCGCGATCCGGCGCAAGATCCGGCCATCGAGGGACAACTCGACCAGTTCGGCTTTTTGGTTGGTTACGGTAAACAGGCTTTTGCGCAGCGGATCGAAGGTGAGTGCCGAAACATCATCCTCAAGCCCCTCGATGACCTTGCCTTGCAACACGGCGCGATAGTCACCCAGGTTGATGGCATTGGGGTTGGCGGGGTGCCACATCTGGCTGATCTGGAACCAGGTTCGTTCGAACAGGCGAAAATGTTGCGCGGTTACACCGGTGGCCAGCAGGGCCACCAGCACAATAAAAAAAGTGACAGCGGTAGGACGGTTGACACGGCGCATGGGTCGAACTCTAAACAGATCAGGCGAATGAAATACCACGACTGTCTGAATTCAACCTTAACCCTCAATACACAACCTGTCTTGTAGCAAAAACGACCGCTTATCTGGCCTTTTTCTCGAAGCGATAGAACAGGTTCGGCTCGCTCACCATATACAGCGTGCCGTGCTCGTCAATCGCAACGCCTTCGGCCCGGGGAATGGTTTTTTTCAGGCCATTGAAGCCACCAAGCAAAGTGATAAAGCTGACTTGCTCACCCAGTTCATCAAGCTCCAGCAGCATATGCGAATCAGCCGACAGCACCAGCGTATGCCCCGTACGCGGGTCAACGCTGAGGGCGGACAGGTTGCGCAGATCCAGCTCATCGCTGGGTACTTTCTGCTTGCTGCCGGTGAGCACCTGGCTGCCGTCGCTTTTCCATACAAACAACTGTGGCGGACGCTCTTCACCCAGCAACAGCTGCTGGCGGCGCGGGTCCCAGGCAATGGCTTCGAAGGCCTTGTTCTGGTTTACCGAAGGGCCCAGGTCGTACTTGGGGAAGTCGGCAATATTAAGGGTTTTGGTGTCTGCATCGATCTTGACGATGCTCAGCATATGCTCTCGCTCATCGACAATGGCCAGCAGACCGTTCTCCATCACCGTCAAGCCTTCCGGGTTGCTCCAGCCCACCAGCGGGATTTTGCGCAACACGTCACCATCGAGGGTTAGCTCCACCAGAAACGGGTTCTTACCCATGACCGAAAACAGCGTTTTGGTCAGCGGGTTATAGGCCAGGTCCGACGCTTCGTCCTTTTCCATGCCCGGCAATACCTTGGCATCAATCACTGCCGTGTAATCAGGCAGCCATATGCTTTCACTCTGTTCTGTCGGGCTCTCAAACCGCTCCAGTACCCACAACGCACCGCGGTCATCCCAATGCATGACCGACGCCAATACATAGAGCAATGCGCCAACCAGTAACAACCAGTAATACCAGCGCATACGCAAACGTGAGGACCGGGGTACAGGCGGGATCAACTGTGGGTCTGTTGCCATTTGTATGGGCTTCCGAAAAATTGGGCCAGATCTAGTGTCCTGTCTCACAAATACGATCCTTTTTTGACGAGTGGCTGTTGTTGTCAGGCAAGGCGCCGCGACGACTCATAGCTGGCTATGGGGAGGAGCGGCAACGCAGCATGGCAACAACAGACGCCGTCAAAAGGGATCAGTATTTGCGAGACAGGACACTAGATATCACAAAGCGGGCAGACCGGCTGCCTCGCCTGGCGATTATGCAGACGGAGTGTGAAATAAATGGCAAAAGCGCAAAAAAAATCATGACCGCACTGGCCCTCAGTGATTGAGCAAGTGCAAGAGGTCGTCGATAGCAGACCATTAAACAACCTATATACCTATAGGCTAATTATGCACTACCCCATCACCAGAATGACTTGCAGCACAACTTCATCGCACTCTATCAGTAGGAACATTCCGAATAACTGAGGGACATTTACATTAACTCCATTCGCCCTTGACACTCATGGCTACAGACTCTTATCTAATAAAAACCGATCAACCCGGGCGGTTAAGCCAAGTCATTATTTATCACGTTATCAAGGTGCAGGTAACCCTCGGCAATAAACCGGGTGCCCGGCCTGCGCAGACGTGTAGCGTTCCCTTACATACTGGAAAGGAATCTTTAAATATGCCCTTTACCTCATGCCTCAACAAACTGGCGCCCCCTGCACTCTCAAACCCCGCCAGGCATACTGTTTGCGCCCACGCTGCCGAACATTTGCTTATTACAATAAGCCCTTACACGAACATGGAAGAAGGCGACCTTGTCGAGTTGTTCTGGGACGGTTGTTATGTCACGTCGCAACAACTTCACAAGGCCGACATCGGCCAGCCGGTGTTGTTAAGAGTGCCACAGAGTTTTATTCAAAATGGTACGGCACGCCTTTACTACCGGGTGATGCATATCGGCAGCAGCCCGGCTCTTTCTGCGCAACTTAAAATTTTTGTCAAACTTGACTGCCCTGGTGGCGAAGCCATCGGCGACGAAAACCAGGGCCTCGCCCCGCTCATTATCCCGGAACCCATCCAGCGTTACGGGGTGAATCACAGCCAGATGAAACGCGGCGTACCCGTGACCATCGAACCCTATCGCAACATGGCTTGCGATGATGCAATCACCCTGCTCTGGGGCGATGTGCGGCTGGACGTGCCCAAACTGCGCAAAGTGGATATCGACAAGCCCGTCAGCGTGTTCGTGCCCCCGCACATCATCCAGGAGGCCGGCGAAGCCCCCACCGTGGAAGTCACTTACTGTGTGATTGATCGCGTGGGCAACAATTCGCGCTGGGCGCCCGCACGGATGCTCAGAGTAGGCACGCCAAGACTCTACCTCAACCCGGCCCCACGGGAGGTGTTACGCGCCGCAGAACCACGGCCCAACTGGCGCCGCTAGCGGCGGACAAGCAATCGAATCATCTATTCATATTCCTAAAAGTTAGTTCTTTTAATTTTTATACTCGATTAGGGTATATGAACCGGACCACCGGACTCTCTACTTTTATCCGCGCCGCTCAAGCGGCGCTCCCATGAAACGTGAGGTAGGTATGGTCCGTAACACAATCACCCTTGTGCATAACGCCAGGGCATTGAGTGCAGCCAAGGAGCGGTACTGATGTCCAATTTGGCCAATGCACACCTGCAAAGCGACCAGGATGTCGCGCCTCTGTTGCTCGCAGCGCAGGTTCTGCGCACCGACAACGAAGCCCTTGAAGCCGCCCGTAAGCTGGCCGCCAGCGCCCGTGAACACGCGGCCAAGCGCGACCAGCAGCGCAAACTGCCCTGGTCGCTGATAGAAGAATTCACCCGTAGCGGGCTGGGAAGCATCTCCATTGCCCGGGAATTTGGTGGGCCGCAGGTGTCATTCGTGACCCTGGCCGAGGTGTTCGCAATCATCTCGGCTGCCGACCCGGCGCTGGGTCAGATACCGCAAAATCAGGTTGGCATTCTCAACCTGATTTCTGCCATCGCCACCCAACCGCAAAAAGAGCAGTTGTTCGCCAGCGTGCTGCAAGGCTGGCGCATCGGTAATGCCGGGCCGGAGCGCGGCAGTAAAAACACCCTTGATATGCAGGCTCGCATCAACGCTGATGGCGAAGATTTCGCTATCAGCGGCCAGAAGTTTTACTCCACCGGTGCACTGTTTGCCCACTGGATCGCGGTCAAGGCCCTCAATGACGACGGCAAACAGGTCATGGCCTTTGTACGCCGTGGCACCCCGGGGCTGCGGGTTGTGGATGACTGGTCCGGTTTTGGCCAGCGCACTACCGCCAGTGGCACCGTTTTGCTCAACAACGTGCGGGTTGAAGCCGAGCTGGTGCTCGATAACTGGCGCCTGGGCGAGACCCCGCATATTCAGGGCGCAGTGTCGCAACTGATCCAGGCGGCCATTGACCTGGGCATCGCCCGCGGCGCCATTGCCGACACCATCAGCTTTGTGCGCGAACGCTCACGGCCGTGGATCGACGCCAAGGTCGAGCGCAACAGCGATGACCCCTATGTGATTGCCGATATCGGCAAGTTGCATATTGAACTGCACGCCGCCGAAGCGTTGCTGCGCAAAGCCGGTCGCGTGCTCGATGAAGTCAGCGCTGCGCCGATCGACGCCGCCGCAGCTGCCCGCGCCTCGATCGCCGTAGCCGAAGCCAAGGTGCTGAGCACTGAGCTGTCATTGCTGGCCAGCGAAAAGCTGTTCGAACTGGCAGGTAGCCGCGCCAGCCTTGCCGAATTCAACCTTGATCGCCACTGGCGCAACGCCCGCGTCCACACACTGCATGACCCGGTGCGCTGGAAGTACCACGCCATCGGCGCTTATCGCCTCAATGGCACCCTGCCCGCCCGGCATTCCTGGATCTGACCCCGGAGACACCCATGTCACTGATATCCAAACAGGTCCCGGTTATCCACAGCGATGCCGAGGCCCTGAGCGTAGCGCGTGAACTGGCGGCACATTTCAAACGCGACAGCGCCCTGCGCGACCGCGAACGCCGCCTGCCTTTTGATGAGCTGGAGTTGTTTTCCCATACCGGCCTGTGGGGCATCAGCGTGCCCAAAGCCTACGGTGGCGCAGGCGTGTCCAATGTCACCCTGGCGCAAGTGATTGCGCTAATCGCCGCCGCTGACGCCTCGCTGGGGCAAATTCCGCAAAACCACTTTTATGCACTCGAAGTGCTGCGGGTCAATGGCAGCCACGAGCAAAAGCAGCGGCTCTATGGCGAAGTGTTGGCAGGGCAACGCTTTGGCAATGCCCTTGCTGAAATCGGCACCAAAACCGCCCATGAGCGCACCACCCACCTGGCCAAGGCCGAACACGGCTATCGCATTACCGGACGCAAGTTCTACGCCACCGGCGCACTCTATGCGCAACGTATTCCTACCTCCGTAGTTGACGATGCCGGTATCCAGCATTTGGCGTTTGTGCAGCGCGACAGTGATGGCCTGAGCGTGATAGACGACTGGAGCGGCTTTGGCCAGCGCACCACGGGCAGCGGCTCGGTGGTGTTCGACAACGTACTGGTCGCGGCACAAGATGTGATCCCGTTTCAAAGCGCCTTTGAGCGCCCGACCACGGTTGGCCCCCTGGCGCAGATACTGCACGCGGCCATCGACACCGGGATCGCCCGCGCCGCCTTTGAAGATGCGCTGAATTTTGTGCGCAGCAAAACCCGGCCCTGGATCGACGCCCCCAGCGCTATCGCCAGCGAAGACCCGCTGACCCTGAAAAGCTTCGGCCACCTGAGTGTGCGTTTGCATGCCGCCGAAGCCCTGCTTGAGCGCGCCGGGGAATTGCTCGACAGCGCCCAGACCAACCCCACGGCAAGCACCGTGGCCGCTGCTTCGATTGCCGTGGCCGAAGCGCGCGCCCTCAGCACCGAGATTTCCCTGGCTGCTGGCAGCACCCTGTTTGAACTGGCGGGCAGCCAGGCGACCCTGGCCGAGCACGGCCTCGACCGCCACTGGCGCAATGCCCGGGTCCACACCCTGCACGACCCGGTGCGCTGGAAGTACCACGCGGTGGGCAATTACTACCTCAACGATGCCAACCCGCCACTGCGGGGGACACTCTGATGAGTAAAAAGAAAATCCTCATCAATGCCTTCAACATGAACTGCATTGGCCATATCAACCATGGGTTGTGGACGCACCCACGGGACAACTCGACCACCTTCAACACCCTGGAGTACTGGACAGAACTGGCGCAATTGCTGGAGCGCGGTCTTTTTGACGGGCTGTTTATCGCCGACATCGTGGGCGTGTACGACGTGTATCAACAGTCGGTTGATGTGCCGCTCAAAGAAGCCATCCAGTTGCCGGTCAACGACCCGTTGCTACTGGTTTCGGCCATGGCCGCCGTCACCAAAAACCTCGGTTTTGGCCTGACCGCCAACCTGACCTACGAAACGCCGTATTTGTTCGCACGGCGCATGTCGACCCTTGACCACCTGACACGGGGCCGCGTGGGCTGGAACATCGTCACCGGCTACCTCGACAGCGCCGCCAAGGCCATGGGCCTGACCGAGCAAGTCGAACACGACCGCCGCTACGACCAGGCCGATGAGTACCTGCAGGTGCTGTACAAACTCTGGGAAGGCAGCTGGGAAAACGGCGCCGTGCTCAACGACCCGGTGCAGCGCGTCTATGCCCGGCCCGACAAAGTGCACAAGGTCAAACACGCTGGCGAGTTCTATCAGGTGGAGGGTTATCACCTCTGCGAGCCGTCACCGCAACGCACCCCGGTGCTGTTTCAGGCAGGCAGTTCGGATCGCGGCCTGGTGTTTGCCGGGCGCCACGCCGAGTGCGTGTTTATCAGCGGCCAGACCAAGGCGGCGACCAAAGCCCAGGTGGACAAGGTACGCGCCAGCGCCGTGGCTGCGGGGCGCAACCCGGACGATATCAAGCTGTTTATGGGCCTCAATGTGATCGTGGCACCAACCGAGGCCCAGGCCCGGGCCAAGCGTGATGAGTACCTGAGCTACGCCAGCCCGGAAGCCGGGGTGGCGCATTTCTCCAGCTCCACGGGCATTGATTTTGCCGATTACGAACTGGACGAACCCATCCAGTACGTGAAGAACAACGCCATCCAGTCGGCAACCAAGGTGCTGCAAAACAACGACTGGACTCGTCGCAAATTGCTGGAGCAGCACGCGCTGGGCGGGCGTTACATCACGTTGGTGGGCTCACCTGAGCAAGTGGCTGATGAACTGGAGTCGTGGATCGCAGAAACCGGCCTGGACGGCTTCAACCTGACCCGCATCGTCACCCCGGAAAGCTACGTCGACTTTATCGACCTGGTGGTGCCCGAGTTGCAGCGTCGGGGCTCCTACAAAACCGCTTATGACACCGGCAGCCTGCGGCAAAAACTGTTTGCGGACGGCGGTGCGCACTTGCCAGCACGCCATACCGGCGCTGCTTACAGACACACTGCGTGACTTTTCTTTTTTGTGGGAGCGGGCTTGCTCGCGATGGCATCACTGCAGTTTACCTGAGGCACTGCGTCGCCTGAATCGCGAGCAAGCCCGCTCCCACATTGCTCGAACTCAGACTCTTTGACAGGACACTGCTCATGAACAAAAAGCACGCACTGATTCTGGCCCTCGGGCTGCTCAGCGGTATTGCCCACGCAGCCGATAAACCACTCAAGGTTGGCACCACCGCAGCCTTCGCTATCCCGCTGGAAACCGCGGTGGCCGAGGCCGACAAGCAAGGGCTGAAAGTCGAACTGGTGGAGTTCACCGACTGGATCGCGCCCAATGTCAGCCTGGCCAGTGGCGATATCGATGTGAACTACTTCCAGCACATCCCGTTTCTGGAAAACGCCAAGGCCGCCGCCGGGTTTGATCTGGCGCCCTACGCCAAGGGCATCATCAATAACGTGGGCCTGTACTCGAAAAAATACAAAAGCCTCGACGCCCTGCCTGAAGGCGCCACCGTCGCCATCGCCAATGACCCGATCAACAGCGGCCGTGGCTTGCAACTGCTGGCCAAGGCCGGGTTGATTACCCTCAAGCCGGGCGTCGGCTACAAGGCGACGGAAGAAGACATCATCGCCAACCCGAAAAACATCAAGATCCTGCAAGTCGAGGCCGTGCAACTGGTACGCGCCTACGACGATGCCGACCTGGTGCAGGGCTACCCGGCCTATATCCGCCTGTCCAAGACCTTCGATGCCGAGTCGGCCTTGCTGTTCGACGGCATAGATCACCCGGAGTACGTGATCCAGTTCGTGATCCAGCCCAAGAACAAGGACGACCCGCGCCTGGCCAAGTTCATCGATATCTATCAGCACTCGCCTGTCGTCAAAGCCTCGCTGGATAAAACCTACGGCAACCTGTACCAGCCAGGCTGGGGAGGCTGATCATGAATGTGGCCATTGCTCGCGAGCGGCTCGATCAGCCGCAGCCCGGCGCGAACCACACCGAGCTGCACCCGGAACTGAGCCACGCCCATGTGCGTTTTATCGGGATCGGTAAAACCTATGACGGCCGCCAGGGCCCGGTGGAAGCCCTCAAGGGCATCGACCTGGCGATTCAGCGCGGGGAAATCTTCGGCATTATTGGCCGCAGCGGCGCCGGAAAATCGTCGCTGATTCGCACCATCAACCGCCTGGAGCAGCCCAGCAACGGGCGGATCCTGATTGATCAGGTGGATATCGCCGGTTTTGATGAAGACAAACTGGTCGCGTTGCGGCGCAAGATCGGCATGATCTTCCAGCACTTCAACCTGATGTCGGCCAAGACTGTGTGGCAGAACGTCGAACTGCCGCTCAAAGTGGCTGGCGTACCCAAGCTGCAACGCGAGCAGAAAGTCCGTGAACTGCTGGATCTGGTTGGCCTGCAGGGCAAGCACACGGCCTACCCGGCGCAACTCTCGGGTGGGCAAAAGCAGCGTGTGGGCATTGCCCGGGCGCTGGTTCATGACCCGGCGATTTTACTCTGTGACGAAGCCACCTCGGCGCTGGACCCGGAAACCACGCAGTCGATTCTCGGTTTGCTGCGTGAGATCAATCAGCGCCTGGGCCTGACCATCATCCTGATCACCCATGAAATGGCAGTGATCCGCGATATTTGTCACCGCGTGGTGGTACTGGAGCAAGGCCGGGTGGTCGAGCAAGGGCCGGTGTGGCAGGTGTTCGGTGACCCGCAGCACGAGGTCAGCAAAACCCTGCTCGCGCCCTTGCAGGATGCATTGCCCGAAGCCTTGCAGGGCCGTATCACGGCACAACCAGTCTCATCGCAATCAAGCGTGATCCTGCGCCTGCGCTTTACCGGTGGCCAGGCGCAAGAGCCCGATCTGGGTGCGCTATTCAGTGCCCTGGGCGGTCAGGTGCGACTGCTGCATGGCGGTGTTGAACAGATCCAGGGCCATGCCCTGGGCCAATTGCTGCTCAGCGTGACCAGCACCTCGCTGGGTGCGGACGAGCTGCGCAAACGCGCCGGACAATGGGCACAGCAGGTCGAGGTGGTGGGCTATGGGATTTGATCGTTTGTGGCAGGGGGTGATCGACACCTTCCTGATGGTAGGTGTTTCTTCGCTGATCGCCTTGATCCTGGGGATTCCGCTGGCGGTGATCCTGGTCACCAGCGGCAAGGGCGGGATTTATGAAGCCCCGACCCTTAACAAGGCATTGGGCGCTTTCGTAAACCTGTTTCGCTCAATCCCCTTTCTGATTTTGATGGTGGCCCTGATCCCGTTTACTCGCCTGATTGTCGGCACTACCTACGGCGTATGGGCTGCCGTCGTACCGTTGACCATCGCGGCTACCCCGTTTTTTGCACGAATTGCCGAAGTCAGCCTGCGCGAGGTTGATCACGGATTGATCGAAGCCGCCCAAGCCATGGGCTGCAAGCGTCATCACATCATCTGGCATGTGCTGTTACCCGAAGCCTTACCGGGCATAGTCGGCGGGTTTACCATCACCCTGGTGACGATGATCAACTCATCGGCCATGGCCGGGGCCATTGGCGCCGGCGGCCTGGGCGACATTGCCTACCGCTACGGCTATCAGCGCTTCGATTCGCAGGTAATGCTTACGGTGATCGTCTTGCTGGTGATTCTGGTGGCCGTGATTCAACTGGGCGGTGATCGCCTGGCTCTGGCACTGAACAAGCGCTGAGGTATAGTCGGCGGTCTTACTGCCGCCGACTGAGCCTGCGATGACCCTCGATCCAAAAACCCTCGAACAGATTGCTGCCACCACCCTTGGCCACTATCAACAGAGCGCCGAAGGCTTTCGTGAGGGCACCCGTGACCATGATGTCAGCCAGAATATCGACGCCCTGTTGCGCCATATTCAGTGCACGGCACCGTTTACCATTCTGGATTTTGGCTGCGGGCCGGGTCGTGACTTGCAAACCTTTACCCGCCTGGGGCATGTGGCAATCGGGCTGGACGGTACTGAGCGCTTTACCCAGATGGCTCGCGAAGACAGCGGCTGCGAGGTGTGGCACCAGGACTTTCTCAAGCTCGACCTGCCCGCGGAACGCTTCGACGGTATTTTCGCCAATGCCTCGCTGTTCCATGTGCCGACCCAGGAGCTGGGGCAAGTACTGGGCAAGCTGCACGCCAGCCTCAAGCCCGGTGGAGTACTGCTCAGCTCCAACCCCCGTGGCGACAACCGCGAAGGCTGGAACGGTGAGCGGTATGGGGCCTATCACGATCTTGAGAACTGGCGGATGATGCTGACGGCTGCCGGTTTTGTCGAGCTGGAGCATTACTATCGCCCGGCAGGTCTGCCCCGCGATCAGCAGCCGTGGCTGGTGAGTGTGTGGCGCAAACCCGGTAGCACCACCTGACTTTGTGGGAGCGGGCTTGCTCGCGATGGCAGCACTGCGGACATACAGACAAACCGCGTCGATCCAATCGCGAGCAAGCCCGCTCCCACAGAAGGGGGTGGGGTGTGTTCCAGTGGGGTTAACCAAAGAACCAGTAGCACACCGCAATTGCCGCCACCACGCCAGCAAACTCGGCCAGCAAGGCGCAGCCCACCGCATGCCGGGCACGCTGGATGCCTACGGCGCCAAAGTACACTGCCAGCACATAGAAAGTAGTTTCAGTACTGCCCTGCACCGTTGCCGCTACCAGCGCCGGAAAGCTGTCCACACCCTGGGTCTGCATGGTTTCGATCAACAGCGCCCGCGCCGCACTGCCCGAGAAGGGTTTGACCATCGCCGTTGGCAGCGCGTCAACAAAACGGGTGTCCCAGCCCAGCCACTCGACCACATGACGAATGCCGTCCAGGCCAAAGTCCAGCGCCCCGGAAGCACGCAGCACGCCCACCGCGCAAAGCATCGCCACCAGATACGGCAGCAGGTTTTTCGCCACATCGAAGCCTTCTTTGGCCCCTTCGACAAACGCCTCATAAACCTTGACCTTGCGCAGCGCGCCAATCACCAAAAACAGCATGATCAGCCCGAACAGCGTCAGGTTGCCAAGGATCGACGACAGGCTGGCCAACGCTGTGGCCGACAGGGTCGCCAGCAGCGCCATAAACCCACCGAGGATCAACGCACCCGGCACCAGATACGCCAGTACCACCGGGTCCCACAGGCGCAAGCGCTGCACAATGGCCACCGAGAGCAGCCCGACCAGGGTCGAGGCGCTGGTCGCCAGCAGGATCGGCAGGAACACCAGCGTCGGGTCAGGAGCCCCTTGCTGGGCGCGGTACATAAAGATCGTCACCGGCAGCAAGGTCAGGGATGAGGCGTTGAGCACCAGAAACAGGATCTGTGCATTGCTCGCACTGGTCGGGCTCGGGTTGAGTTCCTGCAGCGCGCGCATGGCCTTCAAGCCAATCGGCGTGGCAGCGTTATCCAGACCCAGGCCGTTGGCGGCGAAGTTCAGGGTGATAAAGCCCAGCGCCGGGTGACCGGGCGGGACTTCCGGCATCAGGCGCTTGAACAGTGGCCCCAGCGCCTTGCCCAGCCAGTCGACAATCCCGGCTTTTTCGGCAATGCGCAGAAAACCCAGCCACAGGGTCAGGGTGCCAAACAGCAGGACCATCACTTCGACCGACAACTTGGCCATGGCGAAGATGCTTTCCACGATCGCGGAGAAGATCCCGGCATTGCCCCCCACCAGCCATTGGGCGAGCGCCGACACCATTGCGACGACGAAAAAGCTGAGCCATAGGCCGTTGAGCATCGAGAAGACTCCTGGAAGATGGGGCGAATGATAGCGGCCAAGGCCCGGAAACAACAAACCCCGGACCAGGCCGGGGTTTGTGGGAGTGAAGTTGCCGGGGCGATTACTCGCCTTTTGGCAGGGCTTCCTTGCTGCGCCAGTGCGGCAGCGAGTTCCAGTAGCGCTCGCCCTTGGCGTTGTCGTACATGCCTTCCCAACGCGAGATTACCAGTACCGCCAGGGCGTTACCGATAACGTTCAGGGCAGTACGGGCCATGTCCATCACGCGGTCAACACCGGCGATAAAGGCCAGGCCTTCCAGCGGAATGCCGACGCTGCCCAGGGTAGCCAGCAGTACCACGAAGGACACGCCCGGCACACCGGCGATGCCTTTAGAGGTCACCATCAGGGTCAGTACCAGCAGCAATTGCTGGCTGATCGACAGGTCGATGCCATACAGCTGGGCAATAAAGATCGCCGCGATGCTCTGGTACAGGGTCGAACCATCAAGGTTGAACGAGTAGCCGGTCGGTACTACGAAACTGCAGATCGCTTTCGGGCAACCGTAGGCTTCCATCTTCTCGATCACGCGCGGCAGCACGGTTTCAGAGCTGGCGGTGGAGTAAGCCAGTACCAACTCATCCTTGAAGATGCGGATCAGCTTGAACACGGAGAAGCCAAACAGCTTGGCAATCAGGCCCAGCACTGCAACGGCGAAGAACAGGATCGCGCCGTAAACCAGTACAACCAGCTTGGCCAATGGCACCAGGGAGGCGAAACCGAAGTTGGCGACGGTCACGGCGATCAGGGCAAACACACCGATTGGCGCGTAGTTCATGATCATGTGAGTGACTTTGAACATCGACTCGGACACGCCCTGGAAGGTTTTCACCAGCGGGTCGCGCAGTTCGGCGTTCAGGCTCGACAGACCGAGACCGAACAATACCGAGAAGAAGATGATCGGCAGCATCTCACCGCGAGCCATGGCCGCGAAGATGTTCGATGGAATCAGGTTGAGGATGGTCTCGATAAACGCATGTTCGTGCGTTACTTCAGCAGCAGTGGCTGCGTATTTGGAGATATCCACCGTGCCCAGGGTGCTCATGTCAATCCCGGCACCGGGTTGGAACACGTTGGCCAGCACCAGGCCGACCAGAATCGCGATGGTGGTGACCACCTCGAAGTAAATGATGGTTTTAAAACCGATACGACCGAGTTTCTTCGCATCCCCCACGCCTGCAATCCCGACAACCAGTGAAGAAATCACGATTGGGATTACGATCATCTTGATCAGACGGATAAAGATATCGCCGGCAGGTTGCAGAACGTTACTGATCCACCAGGCCTTTTCAGCACTGAAATGGTTGAGCAGCGCGCCGATTGCAATCCCGAGGACCAGACCAATCAGGATCTGCCAGGCGAGGCTAAGTTTTGCCTTCTTCATGTCATTACCCTTACTTCAAGTGGACTCGGGCACAGGCTCGGACTAGAGCGCTCGAAAGCGCAAAAACCAAAAACCTGTACCCCCGTAGAAGGTCGCCCAAACCGAGCCAGAAAGGCTCTTTGGCAGGCGAAAAAAGGCGCAACTATTCCCATGCAGGAGGTGGCCGTCTAATGCCGTAAACGCCTACCCTATGCCGAATCGGCATGGGTTTTGTCCGACAAGACCTTAAATCGCCCCTACTGCGATTCCACAGAATAGACGACATAAGTGCCGTAGACCGGCTGTTTCAAGGTCATTTTGGCCAGGGAGGGGGTGGCATAAAGCCGCTTATATCCAAGAAATATCCGACAACACAAATCAGATATAAGTACGGGCTATTTTTCTCTTTGGCGATATACGGTCGACGTTTCGAAGCACCGTTCAGGCCACATTTGTTTTTAAAAAAATGAACCCTGATAAGGCATTACGCATGCAGGGAATGTTCTTCAGGCACAAAAAAACCAAGGTAAAACCTTGGCAGCGCCACTCTCTGTAACCGGTTTCATCCCCCACGGTCGCCGCCCGATAACGGAGCAGCAACCGTTGCCTTAAAGGAGGGGGTGAGCATCTCTAGCCTCGACCGCGGCGACCGAAGATAAAGGAAACCACAAACATCACCAGGAACACGACAAAGAGGATCTTGGCGATACCGGTCGCGGTGCCCGCAATACCACCAAAACCCAGTACTGCAGCGATGATGGCGATAATCAGGAAGGTAATAGCCCAACTTAACATGGTGATTCTCCTTATTACTGTGGGAAACAGGGTGCTGACAAGGGTGAGTCTCGAAGCCCGATCAGGGCCTCAAGGTTGTGAACACTCAAAACACCCAGCGTTCCGGCAGAGGCTGGGTGTTGGCTATCTGGGTTTCGTCCGAGGCTGCCAGCGCATACTGGCCAGAGCCTTCAGCGACTGATCCGAATGACTTGAAATGCTGTTGTGGGGCGGCGGAGTGCAGAGCCGTGGTTACGGGCTGCGAGGTCGACTCCCAACGTGCCCACTGCTGACCACCGATCAAGGTCACCGACAACGCCAGGCTGGCAAACAGGCCCTGTTGCAGATGCAATGACGTAACGCGCATGTTGGAGAATTGTTGACGATTCATGTTCAAACTCCTGCCACCCGGTGGTCAATGTGAGGTATCTGTACAAGGGTAATTGCAGGGGCCGTGCCAGTTTTTAAATCAACAAAAAATACATATAAATCAATATGTTATGTATTTATTAAGATAGATTTTACGCGCATCCTGCACGATGCCCGGCCAGCGGGTCGTGCGTTCTGCACGATCCTGTGGGCAAAACCTGTAGTCGCTGCCGCAGGCTGCGATAGACCTCGCAGGCAACATAAGGCTCGACCTCATACAGAGTGACTACGTCGAAGTGGGGCACTACCCCCTCGCAGCCTTCGGCAGCGACTACAACGCAAATAGATACTCCTGCCGAATTCAACCCAAACATCTTCAAAATCAGCCAGTTACTCCATGCAGCCCAACGCCTTCGGTGCTAGCCTCGCAATCAATCCGAAAAATCATGCAACTTGCCCGATTATTCCGACACTAACCAAGAACCCATATAAAGGAACGTAGGAAATGGAGTCAGCCAAAGAGCAACAGGGCCGCATTCTGCTGGTCGACGATGAGTCCGCCATCCTGCGTACATTCCGCTACTGCCTCGAAGACGAGGGTTACACCGTCGCCACCGCCAACAGCGCGGCCCAGGCTGACGCGCTGCTGCAACGCCAGGTGTTCGACCTGTGTTTCCTCGACCTGCGCCTTGGCGAGGACAACGGCCTGGATGTGCTGGCCCAGATGCGTATTCAAGCGCCGTGGATGCGCGTGGTGATTGTCACCGCCCACTCGGCTGTGGACACCGCGGTTGATGCGATCCAGGCCGGTGCCGCCGACTATCTGGTCAAACCCTGCAGCCCGGACCAGTTGCGCCTGGCCACGGCCAAGCAACTGGAAGTCCGTCAGCTGTCTGCCCGCCTTGAAGCCCTGGAAGGTGAAGTGCGCAAACCCAAGGACGGGCTGGATTCCCACAGCCCGGCCATGATGGCGGTGCTGGAGACCGCCCGCCAGGTTGCTGGCACCGATGCCAATATCCTCATTCTCGGCGAGTCGGGTACCGGTAAAGGCGAGCTGGCCCGGGCCATTCACGGCTGGAGCAAACGTGCGAAAAAGTCCTGCGTAACGATCAACTGCCCGTCCTTGACCGCCGAGTTGATGGAAAGCGAGCTGTTTGGCCATACCCGCGGCGCCTTTACCGGGGCCAGCGAAAGCACCCTGGGCCGAGTCAATCAGGCCGACGGCGGTACATTGTTCCTGGATGAAATCGGCGATTTCCCGCTGGCATTGCAGCCAAAACTGCTGCGCTTTATTCAGGACAAGGAATACGAGCGCGTCGGCGACCCCGTGACCCGTCGTGCCGATGTGCGGATTCTGGCGGCCACCAACCTCAACCTCGAAGATATGGTGCGCGATGGCCGTTTCCGTGAGGACCTGCTCTACCGCCTGAATGTAATCACCCTGCACCTGCCGCCGCTGCGCGAGCGCAGTGAGGATATCCTGACCCTGGCCGATCGTTTTCTGGCCCGCTTCGTCAAGGAGTACGCCCGCCCTGCCCGAGGCTTCAGCGAAGAGGCCCGCCTGGCCCTGGCCAATTACCGCTGGCCGGGCAATATCCGTGAACTGCGCAACGTGGTTGAGCGCGCGAGCATTATTTGCCCCCAGGAAGTGGTCGAAGTCAGCCATCTGGGCATGGCCGAGCAAACCACTCCCAATGCCCCGCGCATTGGCGCTGCACTGAGCCTCGACCAGTTGGAAAAAGCTCATATCGGCGCTGTTCTGGCCACCAGCGAAACCCTGGATCAGGCAGCAAAAACCTTGGGCATCGATGCCTCGACGCTGTACCGCAAACGTAAGCAGTACAACCTGTGAGCATCCGATGAAACTTGCGATCAAGCTGCGTACCCGTCTATTCCTGAGCATTTCGGCGCTGATTACGGTGGCGCTGTTGGGTCTGTTGCTTGGTGTCGTCAGCGTGATGCAAATGGCCAAGAGCCAGGAGGCGCTGATCCGCAACAACTTCATCAGCCTCGATCTGGGCCTGAAGCTGCGTCAGTCCCTGGGTGACCAGTTGATCCTGATGTTGCGCAACGAGCCCGATCCGCAGGCACTGCAGGCATCGGCCCGGGAGTACATGGCACTGCTGGATGAAGGCATTGCGCATGAGCGCAAAAACGAGCTGCACAGCGGCTTTGCCCAGGCGCGGGAAGACTACGACAAGTTTTTGCAGGCCTTCCACAAAGCCAATAGCGCAGCACTGAACCTGAGTAATGACAACGAGCTTTCGAGCCGTTTCAACCAGCTGCGCAACGGCCTGATCACCGAGCACCGCCGAGCACTGGACACCATCTATGCGGCACAGTCTGCGGCCCGCGATCGTGCCCTGATTATCGCGGCCTTGTTGGGCCTGGTCGGCCTTGCGGTGCTGATCATCGGCTTTATTACTGCCCACGGCATTGCCCGGCGTTTTGGCGCGCCGATCGAGGCGCTGGCTAAAGCGGCCGACAATATAGGCAAGGGCAACTTCGAGGTGGTGTTACCCCTTTCATCGGCCACAGAAATGAACCTGCTGACCCGGCGCTTCGGCATCATGGCCGAGGCTTTGCGTCAGCATCAGGCAACCAATATTGACGAGCTGCTGGCGGGCCAGCAGCGTCTCCAGGCGGTACTCGACAGTATCGATGACGGCTTGTTGATGATCGACCAGCAAGGCCGTCTTGAGCATTTGAACCCGGTGGCACAGCGCCAACTGGGCTCGGACGAGAGCCGTCTGGGGCAGCCTTTGGGCGAAGCCTTGCAACGCCCTGAGCTCGACCAGCAACTGCTGACGGTGCTGCGCGGTGGCAACCTTGAGCGGTTGCCGGAGGACTTGAGCGTCGATATAGAAGGCGAAACTCGCCTGCTGACCTACAGTCTGACTCCGGTCAGCCAGCCTAAAGGGCCGATTCTCGGTGCGGTGATGGTGCTGCATGACGTGACCGAACAACGGGCCTTTGAGCGTGTACGCAGCGAATTCGTACTGCGTGCCTCCCATGAGTTGCGCACCCCGGTCACAGGCATGCATATGGCGTTTGGCTTGTTTCTGGAACGTGCGAAATTTGACCCGCTGTCCCGTGAAACCGACTTGCTCAACACCGTCAACGAAGAAATGCAGCGCCTGATGCAGTTGATCAATGACCTGTTGAACTTCTCCCGCTACCAGAACGGCATGCAAAAGCTGACCCTGGCGCCCTGCAATGTTCAGCAAATGCTCGAAGACGCTCGCGCCCGCTTCGCCGAGCGTGCGCAGAGCAGAAATATAGAGCTGCTGGTAGAGCTGCAACCGCCGTTGCCGGTTTTGAATGCCGACCAGGTCCAGCTGGAGCGAGTGCTGGACAACCTGCTGGATAACGCCTTGCGCCATACCGCCAGCGGCGGGCAAATCCGCCTGCAGGCCCGTCGTCATGGCGAGCGGGTAATTATCAGTGTCGAAGACAATGGCGAAGGCATCGCCTATAGCCAGCAGGGGCGGATATTTGAGCCCTTTGTGCAAGTGGGGCGCAAAAAGGGCGGTGCCGGTCTTGGGTTGGCACTGTGCAAGGAGATCGTGCAACTGCACGGCGGGCGCATCGGGGTGTACTCACGGCCCGGGCAAGGCACGCAGTTTTATATGGCCCTGCCGTTGGTGTAGCTGGCCCTTCAGTGTTTTTGCGTGTTCAGCACTTTAAGGATGGCCGCACTCTCAGCATCGGGCGTGCCATCGAACCGCGCTGGCCGAAAGTGCATCTGGAAGGCTGCCAGCACATGGCGGGTGGCTACATCCAGCTCGCCGGTTTGCGGCGTTTCATAGCCCAATAGCGCCAGTTGCTGCTGGAACCAGGTGATGCTCGGCAACGCGGTGCTGTTGAACAGGGCTTGCTCCCGGGCCACTGCCTGGGCATTTGGCCAGATCCCGAAGCCTGCATCGGCCAGGCGCTTCCAGGGGAACAAGGGGCCCGGGTCGAGCTTGCGCAGGGGGGCTATGTCGCTGTGGCCGATGATATTGCGCGGGTCGATCTTGTAGCGGGTCGAGATATCTTTGAGCAGTGCGATAACCGACTGGACCTGACCTTCGGTGTAGGGGTACCAGACGCGCCCTTGTGGGGTATCACGAAAGCCCTTGTTGACGATCTCAATGCCGATGGAGCTGGAGTTCAGCCAGGTGCGGCCCTTCCATTGGCTTTCTCCGGCGTGCCAGGCGCGCTGGTTTTCATCCACCAGCTTGTAAACGGTGGGCGGGGTATCGCCTACCAGGTAATGGCTGCTAACTGGCCCGCGAGTCAACAGCTCCAGAGAGCGTTCCAGCGAGGTCGAGGTGTAGTGCAGCACCACAAATTGCACGCGGCTGTCGTAGTTGACCGAAGGATGGCTGGTGTCCATACGCAGGCCATTACTGCAGCCAGCCAGCAGGGCGAGGGACAAGATCAGGGCGGAAAATTTCATGGGCAAGCACAACACGACTTAAAGATTAATAGGCAAGCATACCTCACGAGCCTTGTCGCGCAGCTGTATGGTTCACACCCCGCCCCGTAGGGCGTGTAGATCTTTGCGCCGGTGGGGGGACTAGATCAAAAGCCCCCCGGTCCATACACCCTCTCCCGGAGGGAGAGGGGACTGACCGAGGGGACCGAAAGATAGTTGGCGCCCTGAAATATCCAGTTGATCACAAGTTCTAAGAGCAAAAACTCTCAGGTATGCAGCTGCCGAAGGAACGAGGCTGCGGCTACAGGATCAGCCCTGACAGCTGCTCTGCATCCACGCAGTTGCGCCCACGGTGCTTGGCCCGGTACAGCGCTTCATCCGCGCGCTTGAGCACCTGATCACTGCGATCACCAGCCCTGAACGCCGACACGCCAATGGACAGGGTGATGGTCACGGGTTCACCCTTGAAGTGAAACGGGCAGGCTTCAATCGCCGTGCGCAGCTTGTCGACCAACTGCAAACCCGTCGGCAGTGGAGTGTCGGCCATCAGCAGGACAAATTCTTCGCCGCCAAACCGGGCGATAAAATCGACCGGGCGCAGGTGCCTGCGCAACTGGGCAGCAATGATCTTGAGTACCTTGTCGCCCGCAAGATGCCCGTAGCCATCATTGATACGCTTGAAGTGGTCAAGGTCGAGCATGGCAATCAGCAAAGGGTTGCCGTGAATTTGCCACTGTTCGACTTCATATTGCAGACGTTCGCCCCAGGCCGCCCGGTTGGGCAAGCCGGTCAAGGGGTCGATCAGGGCTTTCTGGCGCTGTTCTTCGAGATGTTCGCGATAGCCCTGGGCCTGCTGCTCCATCTGCGCTATACGCTCGGCCAGCCCTTGCAGGTGAGCAGCCACTTCCTGCTCGCGGGCGTTTCGCTGCTGCTGGTGCTGGTCCATGGTGCCCAGCAGACCTTCAAGGCGATTTTCCAGAAGGTGCTTGAGGCTGTTGAGGTCGACAGCGTCCTGCATGCTGTTTTGCAACCCGTCGACGTGCTCACGCAGTTGGCTGTGCAGGTCGTCGGCTGCGCTTCGACCTTCAGCATGGCCTTCGCTGGCTGCCTGAAGGTTGTTCTGGAAGGACTCAAGACGCTCATTAAGCTGCTTGAGATAAGCTTCAAACTCATGCTGACCGCTGTCGGTAATGGCCAGCATCAATACGGCAAGATCGTCGAGAATCGGTAGCAATTCGTACCAGTTCAAGCCTTTTTCGAGACGCTTGCGCATGGCCTCGGCCTGGGGCCGGTGGTGTTCGGGCAGCGACAGGTCGTTCAGCAGGCCGAGCAATGTGGATTCAATATGCTCCGCAACACTGCTGTAAGTGGGCTCAGGGGCATCAGGCAGGGCATAGACGGCATCGATCTCGTCTGGCTCAAGCTCAAGTTCGGGTTCGGGGCTTTCAGCGGCCTGTGCCTGGCTGTTCTCTGCCTCTACCAGCGCCACCACGGATTCCAGCGCCCCGCTGGATGCATGCTCATCAGGCACTTCAATGGCCGCAACCTCTGGTTCGGCAAACACTTGAACGTCTTCATCGGGCAAGGCCGCCGGGGTCAGTTGCTCAGGCTCAACCTCTGCAATGACCGGCTCAGCCTCAGCCGGGGTCACTGCCAATGGCTTGAGCATAACCGGCGGGGCCACAGCTCTCGGGGCAACGGGCTGAGGCGCCGGGGCTGCTTCAATGGAAGGGTTATCGCTCTCTTGAGTCCCGAACAGACGCTGCAACAAACCCGGCTTGGGCAGTTCGGCACCATTGAGCTGCGGCGCCAGGGCCTGCCCCTGTAAATGGCTTAGCTCGTCGAGCAGCAGCGGAATCTCGCGGGCGTGGGTCACCCGGTTGTCGAGTTGCTTGGCGAAAGCCTTGAGCGGCTTGCTGACCTCACGGGGCAACGGCAGCGCTTGCAGCTGCGTCACCAGGGTGTTGAGCGCCACGCTGACCTGCTCTACCCGGGTTTCGCGACGCTGCTCGGAGTCGAGCACGGCTTTTTCCAGGCGTGGCAGCAAGGCGGCCAGGGCCGCGTCCATATCATTGGTGCGCACCGCTTCGCGCATCTCTTTCATGCACTGGTCGACCGTACGATCCGTGCCTTCGGCAGCCAGGGTGCTGCGCACCAGACCACGGCGCAGCAAGTCGAGACGGGCATTCCAGCGACGCTCAAGCGTGTCTTGCTGCTCAACGCCTTTAAGGTATTTCTCTTTCCAGCGTTCAGCTTCGCTTGTCATGCCTTGGGCCCATCGCTATCGGGTCGCAATGCGAGCTGTGAATTCACCCCCACAGAACCCGGCAAACGGATATCCACCGCTACCGGCAAATGGTCGGAAATAGGCTGATCGAGTACTTGCACGCGCTCAAGGGTCAGACTTGGGCTGAGCAAAATATGATCAAGACAACGTTGCGGACGCCAACTGGGGAAGGTGGCCTCCATTTGCGGCGCCAGTAGCCCGAGGTCGCGCAGGGGCGAGGTTTGCAGCAGATCATTGGCATGGGTATTCATGTCCCCCATCAGCACCTGATGCTGATAGCCGCCAATCAGCTCGCGAATATAGGCCAACTGCCGGGTGCGGGTTTTGGTTCCCAGCGCCAGGTGCATGACCACGACCACCAGTGCATCGGCACCTTCACCAAAGCGCACCAGAATCGCGCCACGCCCCGCAGGGCCTGGCAAAGGGTGATCTTCAATCGCGGCAGGACGCAGCCGGCTGAGCACGCCATTGCTGTGCTGGGCCAGACGCCCGAGATTGCGATTGAGTTGTTGATACCAGTAGGGGAATTCGCCCTGTTGGGCCAGGTACTTGACCTGATTGATGTAGCCGGAGCGGTGGCTGCCACCGTCGGCCTCTTGCAGGGCGACCAGATCGAAGTCACCCAGCAAGTCACCAATGCGGTCCAGGTTACCTGCCCGCCCCTTGTGTGGCAGCACATGCTGCCAGCTGCGGGTCAGGTAGTGGCGGTAACCCTGAGTGCTGTTACCGACCTGAATATTGAAACTGAGCAGTCGCAAACGCCGGTCATCCGGCATCGAGTTGGATGCCAGATGATCCTCGTTGATCTGCGGCTCATGCAGACCAACACTTCGCTCGCCTTTCCAGCGGAGCATGGGAGAGGGCGCGGCTTAGTTTTTGGCGCCTGCGGCACGTTCTTTGGCGATCAGCTGATCGGCCACGCTCAATGCGCCTTCAGGGCCACCGGCAGTGCCCAGGTCGAAGCGATACTTGCCGTTGACGACCATGGTCGGTACGCCGGAGATCTGGTAGGCCTGAGCCTTCTTCTTGGCGTCTTCAACCTTGCCTTTGACGGCGAACGAGTTGTAGGTGCTCAGGAACTTGTCCTTGTCGATGCCTTCACCGGCCAGGAACTCAGCCATTTCTTCAGGCGTTGCCAGCTTTTTGCCGTCATGGATGGCCTGGAATACGGCTTTGTGGACCTTGTTTTCAACACCCATGGCTTCCAGGGTAATGAACAACTGGCCGTGAACATTCCAGATCCCGCCAAACATGGCCGGGATACGGACAAAATTCACATCAGCCGGCAGCTTTTCAGCCCACGGGTTGATGGTTGGCTCGAATGCAAAGCAATGCGGGCAGCCATACCAGAACAGTTCAACCACTTCGATCTTGCCAGGCACGGCAACCGGAACGGCGCTGCTCAGCTCTACATATTGTTTGCCCGCTTCAAGCGGCTCGGCGGCTTGAGCGGTCATGCCAAACAGGCTGGCACTGACGAGAGCGGCGCTGAGGATCAGATTACGCATGCTTTACTCCTGGGCGGATAAGGTCGTTTCAACGTGACCTGTATTCAGACAGGTCCATGCTGGCTTGAGTTCGCTAGTGTAACGGTAGACGCTACGAAAAAGGGCAGCCGAAGCTGCCCTTTGAGGTTCACATTCAAGGATTAAACGATCATTAACGTGACCATTGGTTACAAACCCGGCCCCGACGATCGCACAGACCTTAGTGCAGACCTTGAATATAGCTGGCCAGTGCCTTGATGTCCTTGTTGCTCATCTTGGCCGCAATGCCGCGCATGATCATCGAGTCACCATCATTGGTGCGATCGCCTTCGCGGAAGTCTGTGAGCTGCTTCTCAATGTAGCTGGCGTGCTGGCCACCCAGATGCGGGAAACCGGCAGGAGCGTTGCCCTGGCCATCTGGCGAGTGGCAACCGGTGCAGGCTGGCATGCCTTTCTCAAGGTTGCCGCCACGGAACAGTGCTTCACCCTGGGCCACCAGTGCCGGGTCAGCAGCGCCAACCGAACTTTTCTGGCTTGAGTAGTAGGCCGCAATGTCGGCAAGGTCCTGATCGTTCAGGTTCGCCAGCAGGCCGGTCATTTCCAGCACCTGGCGCTTGCCGTCCTTGATTTCATGCAACTGCTTGAGCAGGTAGCGATCACCTTGCCCGGCCAGCTTGGGGAAGTTTGGCGCCATGCTATTGCCGTCTGGACCGTGACAAGCGCCACATACAGCGGTTTTTGCCTGACCTGCAGCAGCATCACCTACCAAAGCGGTGCCTGCAGCCTGGGCAATACCGGTGACGCCCAAGGTCAACAGCAGACTCACGAGTAATTTGTTCATCAGCTAATCCAACTACGGCTAAGGGTTAAAGAGTTATGGGCCGGGCTCACTCGCTTATCCACTGTAGGACAGTTCGGTGATCCTCGACACTGCAGTCCATGCACAAACCACGCGGCGGCATCGCCTTGAAACCCTGGGTCACGTGTTGCACCAGCGCCTCCATACCTTGCTCAAACCTTGGCCTTAAGCTGACCAGCATGGCAGACAATACAAACGCGGTTGTACACGGCTTCCGGATCCTGTGTAGCCTGAGTGCTATAACGCGGCTATCAAGAAACCGGCAACTAGCAGCCATTTCGTCATAAAACGACCTTTTCAGGGTTGGGAGCCTGCTGCGTTCTAATGCGCAACCTTGGTTTTTTGCTCCCGTGTTCTTCATCCTACGCTGGGACAAAGCGCACACAAAATCTGCGGCATTATATACTGGCGCCACTGAAACGGAAACGACACGCTCGCCGCGTCCATTCCTGACGCCGCTCACATCGGAAATCCCATGCAACTCAAGAACCCCATTCTCGGTCTGTGCCAACAGGCAACCTTCATGCTCAGCGCTGCCAAAGTCGAGCAATGCCCCGACGACGAAGGCTACGAAGTCGCGTTTGCCGGGCGCTCCAACGCCGGCAAGTCCAGTGCCCTCAACACTTTGACCCACGCCAGCCTGGCGCGTACGTCGAAAACTCCTGGCCGTACGCAACTGCTGAACTTCTTCCAGCTGGACGAAGAACGTCGCCTAGTCGACCTGCCGGGTTACGGCTACGCCAAGGTGCCAATCCCGTTGAAGCTGCACTGGCAGCGTCACCTTGAAGCCTATTTCGGTAGCCGCGAAAGCCTCAAGGGCGTGATTTTGATGATGGATATCCGTCATCCAATGACCGATTTCGACCTGTTGATGCTCGACTGGACTGTTTCCAGCGGTATGCCGATGCATATTTTGCTGACCAAAGCCGACAAACTGACGTACGGCGCTGCGAAAAATACCCTGCTCAAAATTCAGTCGGATATTCGCAAGCAGTGGGGCGATGCCGTCACCATCCAGTTGTTCTCCACGCCCAAACGCATGGGCCTGGAAGAGGCTTACACCGTTTTGGCACGCTGGATGGAACTGCCGAACAAAGGCGAAGAGCTGGTAGAGGCTGGCGAGTAAAAATCGCAGGCAAAAAAAACCCCGGACTTCGCATGGGGGGAAGGAGGTCCGGGGTTCAAGTACTGGACCGCTAGGGCGGGGTCCAGATATCTGCCAACACTTAACACAACATTAGGAGCATTGAAGGGCTTCACCACCCATTCAATAAATATGATTGCTGTTTGGCAGATTTAGTTCCGAAGGCTTAAAAACTCTTTGGAATAAGCCCGGTTTTTCCATGCTTGATAAGTCTCCTGTGGGAGCCGGCTTGCTCGCGATGTAAACGACGCGGTGTATATGATAAACCGAGGCGATACCATCGCGAGCAAGCCCGCTCCCACAGGAAGAAACCGCGCGCAGCCTCCCCCTTTAGTGCGCCTCATCCCAGTTGTTGCCCACGCCCACTTCGACCACCAGCGGTACATCCAGCTTCGCCGCTTCGCTCATATGTACGCGCACTTCATCGCGCACCTGGTCCACCAGGTCCTCGCGCACTTCGAGCACCAATTCATCGTGTACTTGCAGGATGACGCGGGCATCGAGGCCAGAGGCGCTCAACCAGTTATCCACAGCCACCATGGCTTTTTTGATGATATCGGCCGCCGTGCCCTGCATCGGCGCGTTGATCGCCGTGCGCTCGGCACCTTTGCGCAGCGCCGGGTTTTTCGCGTTGATTTCCGGCAGGTACAGGCGACGACCGAAAATGGTCTCGACATAACCCTGCTCGGCCGCCTGGGTACGCGTGCGCTCCATGTAGTCCAGTACGCCCGGGTAACGTGCGAAATAACGGTCTATATAGGCCTGGGACTGCTTGCGGTCGACGCCAATCTGCTTGGCCAGGCCAAATGCGCTCATGCCGTAGATCAAACCGAAGTTGATCGCCTTGGCACTGCGGCGCTGGTCAGTGGTGACGTCCGCCAGCTCCACCCCGAACACTTCGGCCGCCGTGGCGCTGTGCACGTCCAGATTGTTGCGGAAGGCGTGCAGCAAGCCTTCATCCTTGGCCAGGTGGGCCATGATCCGCAGTTCGATTTGCGAGTAGTCCGCCGCCAGCAACTTGTAGCCTTTGGGTGCGACAAACGCCTGACGAATCCGTCGACCTTCAGCGGTACGGATCGGAATGTTCTGCAAGTTCGGATCGCTGGAGGACAAACGCCCGGTCGCCGTGACCGCCTGGTGGTAGGACGTGTGAATACGGCCCGTACGCGGGTTGATCTGCTCCGGCAGGCGATCGGTGTAGGTGCTTTTCAGCTTGCTCATGGAACGGTATTGCATCAGCACCTTGGGCAGGGGGAAGTCCTGCTCG
Organism: Pseudomonas sp. B414; assembly: GCF_055408445.1. NCBI lineage: Bacteria > Pseudomonadati > Pseudomonadota > Gammaproteobacteria > Pseudomonadales > Pseudomonadaceae > Pseudomonas > Pseudomonas sp. B414. The sequence continues at coordinate 301,926 of NZ_JBUZTQ010000001.1, forward strand.
GCCAGTTCGGCCAGCACGGCTTCGGCGGTCGATGGCTGGCCCTTGGCGGTTTTGCTGATAATCGGCAGGCCGAGTTTTTCGTACAGAATCACACCCAGCTGCTTGGGTGAGCTCAGGTTGAATTCCTCGCCCGCAATGGCGAAAGCCTCGCGCTCAAGAGCGACCAGCTTGTCACCCAGTTCCACACTCTGAATGCCCAGCAAATTGGCATCCACCAACGCACCCTGACGCTCGATGCGTGCCAATACAGGCACCAGTGGCATCTCGATATCGGTCAATACTGTGTTCAGACTCGGGATCGCAGCCAGCTTTTCGTGCAGCACATGGTGTAAACGCAGGGTCACGTCAGCATCTTCAGCGGCGTATGGCCCGGCCTGTTCCAGGGAGATCTGGTCAAAGGTCAGTTGCTTGACGCCTTTGCCAGCAATGTCCTGGAAGCTGGTGGTGGTATGCCCCAGGTACTTGAGGGCCAGGCTGTCCATATCATGACGGCTGCCTGTGGAGTCGAGCACGTAGGACTCAAGCATGGTGTCAAAAGCAACGCCCTGCACCGTGATCCCGCACGCCTGATCGCCACCGATGGCGCAGTTGGCCAGAATATTCATGTCGTATTTGGCGTTTTGTCCGACCTTGGTTTTGCTCGGGTCTTCCAGCAGCGGCTTGAGGGCACGCAATACGGTGTCGCGGTCCAGTTGCTCGGGCACGCCCATATAGGAGTGGGTCAACGGAATATAGGCTGCTTCGCCGGGCTTGACCGCGAACGACAGGCCCACCAACTGCGCTTGCTGCGCGTCAAGGCCGGTAGTTTCGGTATCAAAGGCAATCAACTTGGCGTCGTTGAGCTTTTTCAGCCAGACGTCGAAACGTGCCTGATCAAGGATGGTTTCGTACCGCTGCTCCTCGGCGGCGGGAGCCTCAGGGGCCTCATGCACAATGACCTGGCCGGCACGCTTGGCCTCGCGCTCAACCTCGGCAATCCAGCTTTTGAATTCCAGTTCGGTGTACAGCTCGATCAGTTTTTCGCAGTCCGGAGCCTTGAGATGCAAGTCTTCCAGGCCGATATCCAGCGGTACATCGACCTTGATGGTGGCCAGTTGGTACGACAGGAACGCCATTTCACGGTGTTCTTCGAGTTTGGCGGGCAGGTTTTTTGCGCCACGTATGGGCAGGGTCGGCACGATATCGAGCTTTTCGTACAGGTCGGCCAGGCCTCCGCCTACGCCCACCAACAAGCCGGATGCGGTCTTGGGGCCAATGCCCGGAACACCGGGGATGTTGTCGGACGAATCCCCCATCAGAGCGAGGTAGTCAATGATCTGCTCGGGGGAAACGCCGAATTTCTCTTTCACACCCTCGATATCCATCACGCTGCCGGTCATGGTGTTGACCAGGGTGATATGACCATCGACCAGTTGCGCCATGTCCTTGTCGCCGGTGGAGATGACCACTGGTCGGTCTGCTGCGGCGCTGCTGCGGGCCAGCGTGCCGATTACATCGTCCGCCTCCACGCCTTCCACGCACAACAAAGGGAAGCCCAGCGCGATCACGCTGGCATGCAAAGGCTCGATTTGTACCCGCATGTCATCGGGCATGCTCGGACGATTGGCCTTGTACTCGGCGTACATGTCATCGCGAAATGTCCCGCCCTTGGCATCGAACACCACCGCGAACGGGCTGTCCGGGTACTGCTTGCGCAGGCTTTTGAGCATGTTCAACACGCCCTTGACCGCGCCGGTCGGCAGGCCCTTGGACGTAGTCAGCGGCGGCAGAGCATGGAAGGCGCGGTACAGATATGAAGAACCGTCCACCAGGACGAGGGGAGCTTGGCTCATGAGCAGGATCAACCTTTTCGGCGAGTCCGGCGCTAGAATGTCCGGACCAATGACGACAAAGGGACAAGGTTATCATGCGCACACTCAATCGCCTGTTGCTGACCGGTTTGTTTGCACTCACTCCGCTGGTAACCTTCGCAGCAGATGAGGCAGTCACCGCCGATCCAGATGTAACCATTCGCACGGAAGGCGATAAAACCATTCAGGAATACCGTCAAAACGGTTTTCTGTACGCCATCAAGGTCACCCCAAAAGGGGGCAAACCGTACTTCCTGGTACGCGCTGATGGTACTGATGCCAATTACATCCGTTCCGACCAGCCGGATATGCTGATTCCTTCGTGGAAAATCTTCGAATGGAAGTAGCGTCTTAACTTTAATTGGCGCCGCCTCGCACGGCGCCCGTACTGGCAATTTAAATCATGTCTGTATTCACCCCACTGACTCGCAGCGAGTTGGAAACCTTCCTTGCGCCTTATGAACTCGGCCGTTTGCTCGATTTCCAGGGGATTGCCGCGGGTAGCGAAAATACCAACTACTTCATCAGCCTGGAGCAGGGTGAGTTTGTCCTGACCCTGGTTGAGCGCGGCCCGGTCAAAGAGATGCCGTTCTTTATCGAGCTGCTGGACGTGCTGCATGACGCCGACCTGCCAGTGCCTTTTGCCCTGCGCACCGTTGACGGTCAGGCCCTGCGCGAGCTCAAGGGCAAGCCGGCGTTGTTGCAGCCGCGCCTGGCGGGCAAGCATATTCGTGAAGCCAACGCCCAGCATTGCGCCCAGGTTGGCGAATTGCTTGGCCACTTGCATAACGCCACCCGCAACAACGTGCTGGAGCGCAAGACCGATCGCGGTCTGGACTGGATGCTGGCGGAAGGCCCGGCATTGATGGCCGGTTTGTCGCCTGATTCGGCCGAACTGCTGCAAAAGGCGCTGTTGGAAATCACTGAGCGCAAAGCGCAGATCATGGCGCTGCCTCAGGCCAACCTGCACGGTGACCTGTTTCGCGATAACGCGATGTTTGAAGGCACCCATCTGACAGGGCTGATCGACTTTTACAACGCGTGCTCAGGCCCGATGCTGTACGACGTGGCCATTGCCCTGAATGACTGGTGCGCCGACGAAGAAGGCCACATCGACGCTCCCCGTGCCCGAGCGCTGCTGGGCGCTTATGCTGCGCTGCGCCCGTTCACTGCGGCTGAAGCCGAGTTGTGGCCGACCATGCTGCGCATTGCCTGCGTGCGGTTCTGGCTGTCGCGCCTGATAGCAGCCCAGACCTTTGCCGGTCAGGACGTGCTGATTCACGATCCGGGCGAGTTCGAAAAGCGCCTGGCATTGCGCCAGACGGTAACTGTGCAACTGCCGTTTGCGTTGTAACAAACACTGCAATCAACGGTGGGAGCGGGCTTGCTCGCGATGGTAGCGACGCGGTGTATCTGAACAACTGCGTCGATCCAATCGCGAGCAAGCCCGCTCCCACAGAGGCTCTGGCAAGCAGCTCAGCACAATATCAGCGGAGCTGGTTTACAAACTCTCCAGGCAACCCGCCAGGTCGTTGCCGAGTTTTTCCAGCAACTGCTCATACCCCTGTGCTGTCGCCGGGGTATAACCGCCCAAGGCATCCAGCTCCGCCAGCTTGACCGGCAAGCCGGCTGTCAGCGTGTCCGCCAGGCGCGGACGCAGCGGCGGGTCGCTGAATACACAGGTCTTGCCCACTTCCTGCAAACGCTTGCGCATGGCGGCTACGTGCTGGGCGCCGGGCTGCACTTCCGAGGCCACACTGAATGTGCCCGCGTGCTTGAGGCCGTACGCGCTTTCAAAGTAGTCGTAGCCTTCATGGAAAACGAAGAACGGCTTGTCGGCAATTGCGCTCATACGTGCTTGAAGGCGTGTATTCAACGCATCCAGTCGCTCATTGAAAGCCTTGAGGTTACTCTGGTATTTCGCCGCATTGGCCGGGTCTTTTGCGCTCAGGTCCGCGGCCATTTTGGCCGCAATCACCCGTGCGTTGTCCGGGGCCAGCCACAAGTGCGCATCCAGAGTGCCGGGGCGATGATCGTGATCATGTTCGGCGGCATCTTCTGCGTGCGAATGGCTATCTTCGGCGAAATGACGCAATTTCAAACCCGGCAGGGTCTGCACGGTCACTGATGGCAGAGTACGACCCTTGATCACCCGTGGCAGAAAACCTTCCATGTCCGGACCAATCCAGTACAAAAGATCGGCCGACTGCACGCGCCGTACGTCGGATGGACGCAAGGCATAGTTATGCGGCGAGGCATTGGGCGGCAAAAGCACCTCCGGATGCCCCACACCGTCCTGCACGGCAGCTGCAATCAGTTGCAAGGGTTTGATGCTGGTCAGCACGTTGACCTCGGCCTGAGCCGGGTTGATCACAAGCAAACTGGCACTTAGAGCAAGAAAAAGAGACAAAAAACGGGGCACGATGAGCACTCATGGTGGCTGAAACAGGTAACATAATAACGTCTCTCTCAAAAATCGTCGCCGCCCATGCCTATTACACCGCTTGCCAGCCGTCCCCATGACCACTCTCATTGTGTCCACAGTGCGCTGACTGAGGCCGATACCCTGTGCGCGCAAAAGGGTCTGCGCCTGACCGCATTGCGTCGTCGGGTGCTGGAGCTGGTGTGGCAGAGCCACAAGCCGCTGGGCGCCTACGATATTCTGGCGGTGCTCAGCGAACAGGACGGCCGCCGCGCAGCGCCACCGACCGTTTATCGGGCGCTGGACTTCCTCCTCGACAACGGTCTGGTGCATCGCATTTCGTCGCTCAATGCCTTTGTCGGCTGCAGCCACCCCGAGCATCCGCACCAGGGCCAGTTCCTTATTTGCCGCAACTGCCATGCAGCCATCGAGCTTGAGCAAAAAACCATCAGCGACGCGATTATCCAGAGTGCCCGCGATGTCGGCTTTACTGTCGAAGGCCAGACCGTCGAAGTGGTCGGCCTGTGTTCGGGTTGCCGGGAGGCCTGATGAGCGCTGCACTGATTCGCCTGCAAGACGTCACCGTGACCTATGACGGGCAAAACGTACTCGACACTATTGAGTTGAGCGTTGAGCCGGGCCAGATCGTGACCCTGATCGGCCCCAATGGCGCCGGCAAGACCACGCTGGTCAAGGCCGTGCTCGGCCTGCTCAAGCCTACCCGCGGCACTGTCTGGCGCAAGCCGAAACTGCGGGTCGGTTATATGCCGCAAAAGCTGCACGTCGATCCGACGCTGCCACTGTCTGTGCTGCGTTTTTTGCGCCTGGTGCCCGGTGTCGACCGTGCCCAGGCCCTGGACGCGCTGAAGGAAGTGGGCGCCGAAAAAGTGATCGACAGCCCGGTGCAAAGCGTTTCCGGCGGCGAGATGCAGCGCGTGCTGCTGGCTCGCGCCCTGCTGCGCAAACCCGAACTGCTGGTGCTCGACGAGCCGGTACAGGGGGTGGACGTGGCCGGCCAGTCAGAGCTGTACGCCCTGATCACCCGCCTGCGCGACCGCCACGGCTGTGGCGTGCTGATGGTTTCCCATGATTTGCATCTGGTAATGAGCACCACCGACCAGGTGGTGTGCCTCAACCGCCACGTCTGCTGCTCGGGCCACCCGGAGCAGGTCAGCGGCGACCCGGCCTTTGTCGAGCTGTTTGGCAAAAACGCACAAAGCCTGGCGATTTATCACCACCACCACGACCACGCCCATGACTTGCATGGTTCAGTGGTCAGCGACGGCACCCCGGCGGCATCCGCCCACGTTCATGGAGAAGGCTGCAAGCATGGCTGATTTTCTGCTTTACGCCCTGCTGGCAGGTCTGGCTTTGGCAATAGTTGCGGGCCCTCTGGGTTCGTTTGTGGTGTGGCGGCGCATGGCCTACTTTGGCGACACCTTGTCGCACGCGGCCCTGCTGGGCGTGGCCATGGGCTTTTTGCTGGATGTCAGCCCGACCATTGCGGTGACCGTTGGCTGCCTGTTGCTGGCCGTGCTGCTGGTTACGTTGCAACAGCGCCAGTCGCTGGCGTCCGACACGCTGCTCGGAATTCTCGCCCCCAGCACCTTGTCCCTCGGGCTGGTCGTACTAAGCTTCATGCATGAAGTTCGGATCGATCTGATGGCGTATTTATTTGGTGACCTGTTGGCCATCAGCCCTACCGACCTGATGTGGATTCTGGGTGGCAGTGCAGCGGTACTGGCGCTGCTGGTGGTACTGTGGCGGCCGTTGCTGGCGATTACCGTGCACGAAGAACTGGCCATGGTTGAAGGCTTGCCCGTGGCGGCGTTACGCTTGACCCTGATGCTGTTGATCGCGGTGGTGATTGCCGTGGCGATGAAAATCGTCGGTGTGTTGCTGATCACTTCCTTGCTGATTATTCCGGCAGCAGCAGCCCAGCGCCATGCCCGTTCTCCGGAGCAAATGGCATTGGGCGCCAGCGCCCTGGGAATAGTGGCAGTGTGTGGTGGCCTGGCCTTGTCATGGTTCAAGGACACACCCGCGGGGCCATCGATTGTGGTGTGTGCCGCCGCCCTGTTTCTGTTGAGTTTTGTTCTGCCCCGTCGAGGGGTGTAGACTTGCTTGTTTTTTGCGCACTTAGAGAGCCGCAGGAATGAAGCTGTTCAACTCCCGTTATTTGCTCCTGGCCGCATTTACCTTGCTGCTGGGCGCCTGCCAAAGCACGCCGTCGGTCGACACTACTGCCGCTGACGCCCGCGCTGCGGCCATCGCGCAGCTGGAGCAAAACCTGGCCAGCAGCGAACTCGCGACCGCCGAAGACAAACTGAGCGCCTTGCAGGCCCAGACCCCGGATGATCCGCAATTGGTGCAGTACCAGCGCCAACTGGCTGAGGCCTACCTGCAACGCAGCCAGATCGTTCTGCAAAAAGGTGATGTCAACGCCGCAGCCACGGCCCTGAGCCGTGCCCGTGCCCTGATGCCCAAGGCGCCAGCACTGACCGGTGGCGTCAACAGCGCCATTACCCAGGCACGCAAAGTCGAGCTGGACATGGCCGAAGCTGCACTCAAGGCTGCCGAGGCCCGCCCACCGGCCAAGGTGATCGACCCGGCTGCCGAAAGTACCACCGTTGCCCTGAACATCAACGATATTGCGAAACTTCGCCATCAACTGGATCTGATCGCGCAAGATATCGTCAATTACCAGTGCGCCGTCAGCTTGCAGGTTCCGCGTACCGCGGACTACCCGTGGCTGGCCACACTGATCGGCAAGCGGGTCAAAAAGCTCGACCCTGACTTTGACCTCAAGCTTGAGCGTCAGATCATTCGCCATGTGCCTGCACAAATGGTACTGATCCCAAGCAAGCCGCAATAACCGATCTGCCGTTGACTGCGATCCTTTACGAGAAGCAAAGGATCGCAGCCTTCAACATCCTCTACTGACCTGTTGCAACTCAGGCAGGAATTGCCTTGGCTCTGGCCTCCCGTGCCCACACCCGATGTTGCGCAATCGCCGCAAAAAATGCCTTCAAGCCCTTGGCATCCTTGAGCGCCAACAATCCCTCATCCGCTTGCAAATGCAGCACATCCAGCAGCTCTTTGGCTTCGCCATGCAGGGCAATCGCCTTGAGATGCTTGTAGGCTTCCAGCAGGTAGTGCAACGCCACGCCGTCACCGCTCAAGGCCTTGATCGACGCCGCCCCGCCCGGTACGAATACCGCGTCGAACGCCACCGAGGACAGGCCTTCCATTGACCCATCGACTGCCAATAAAGTGCCATCAGCGGCTTTGACCGGCGCGCTCGTCGGCCCCAGTAGCTTGGCATGCGCCCCTTCGGCCGCCAGCGCCTGCTTCAATGCATCAATTGCCTGAGCATCCACCCCGTTGGCGGCGAGAATAGCTACCTTGCGGGTTTTGATATTGCCCGCCAGCAAGTTGGCCTGACTCAAGGCCGGGGATTGCGTGACGCTGACCTTGCGTTGCGCCACAGTCCCGGCCTTGGGTGCCGGCAACCCGAGGTTTTCGGCCACACGCGCTGCCAGCTGCAGATCAATATTGGCCAGAATCTCATTGACCTGACGCGCACGGATATTCTCGCGCTCCACCTTGCCCAGTTCAAAGCTGTAGGCCGCAATGATGTGCTCTTGCTCGTGCTTGCTCATGCTGTTGAAAAACAGCCGTGCCTGGGAGAAATGATCGCTGAATGACTCGCTGCGTTGACGAATCTTGTTGGCGTCAATGCGCTCGGGGTAACTCTCAAAACCGCCATCCCTGGCGGCAGGCGGGGTTTCCTTCGGCCAGCCACCATCGATGGAATTGGGTTCGTAGGACGCACGCCCCTTGTGGATGGTGCTGCGGTGCTGGGCATCGCGCTGATTATTGTGAAAAGGAGCTACCGGACGATTGATCGGGATTTCATGAAAGTTCGGTCCACCAAGACGGCTGATCTGCGTATCGGTGTAGGAAAACAGCCGGCCCTGAAGCAAGGGATCATTGGAGAAGTCGATCCCCGGCACAATATGTCCCGGGCAAAAGGCAACCTGCTCGGTTTCGGCAAAGAAGTTATCCGGGTTGCGGTTGAGCACCATTTTGCCCAGCGGTGTAATCGGGATCAGCTCTTCAGGAATCAGTTTGGTCGGATCAAGAATATCGAAGTCGAATGCGTGTTCATCCTCCTCCGGGATGATCTGCACGCCGAGCTCCCATTCCGGGTAATCGCCGGTTTCAATGGCGTCCCACAGGTCGCGGCGATGAAAGTCAGTGTCTTTGCCTGCCAGCTTTTGTGCTTCGTCCCACACCAGAGAGCAGGTACCCACGCTCGGCCGCCAGTGGAACTTGACGAAGTTCGACTTCCCTTCGGCGTTGATCAGGCGAAAAGTATGCACCCCAAAGCCCTGCATGCTTCTCAGGCTTTTCGGGATGGCCCGGTCGGACATGGCCCAAATGACCATATGCGCCGATTCCGGAACCAGCGAAACAAAGTCCCAGAAAGTGTCATGCGCCGAGCCGCCGGTAGGCATTTCGTTATGGGGTTCGGGTTTGACTGCATGGACAAAGTCTGGAAATTTGACCGCATCCTGTATGAAGAACACCGGCATATTGTTGCCGACCAGATCGAAGTTACCTTCGTCGGTGAAAAATTTGACGGCAAAACCGCGCACGTCGCGCACCGTATCACCGGAGCCGCGTGGGCCTTGCACGGTGGAAAAGCGCACAAATACCGGGGTTTTCTTGTCTGGATCCTGGAGGAAACCGGCCTTGGTCAAGGCGCTGTGGGATTTATAGGCCTGAAAGTAACCATGGGCACCGCTGCCTCGGGCATGCACGATGCGCTCTGGAATACGCTCATGGTCAAAATGCGTGATTTTTTCCCGCATGATGAAGTCTTCCAACAACGACGGGCCACGCGCACCGGCCTTCAGGGTGTTTTGATTGTCCGCAATCTTCACCCCCTGATTGGTGCGCAGCGCCTGGCCCGTAGCGTCGTCACGGAAGGCTTCGAGGCTTTCCAGTTTGACGTTACTGTTGCCACGATCCATGGTGTCGGTGCCAGCCATCTGGCTCTTGCCGGAAGACGGTTTTTTGCTACTCATCAGACTAAACTCCTTGTTTGCACAGCCCTATGGATTGGGCCTTGTAGACAAATATCCCGAGACGGGATGCGAGTTGCTTAAGTACTGACGCTTTACCTTTACCGTCGTTCCTTTTTTTAACCTTTAGTCGTCTTATTGCCAAATCGAAGGTTCCAGCGCAAATAAATGCTAAGAACCTCTATACGGACAGGCTAAAATGCGCGCCCGGCTTACCGCTGAACTTCTATTTACGCGCCCACAAGGTTCGCTACGTGATTGAGTTTCATAACGTTCATAAAACTTACCGGGTTGCCGGTAAGGACATCCCCGCGTTGCACTCCACCAGTTTGCGTGTCGAGAGCGGCCAGGTGTTCGGCCTGATTGGTCACTCCGGTGCGGGTAAAAGTACATTGCTGCGCCTGATCAACCGCCTTGAAACCCCGAGCGGCGGCCAGATCATTGTCGACAACGAAGACGTCACCGCGATGGACTCCAACGGCCTGCGCCGTTTCCGTCAGCAGGTCGGCATGATTTTCCAGCACTTCAACCTGCTGGCCTCCAAGACTGTCGCTGATAACGTTGCGATGCCGCTGACACTGGCCGGTGAATTGTCCCGCAGTGCCATCGACCAGCGCGTTGCCGAATTGCTTGAGCGCGTGGGCTTGTCCGATCACGCCAAAAAGTACCCGGCGCAGCTTTCGGGCGGCCAGAAACAGCGCGTGGGCATTGCCCGTGCCCTGGCCACCAAACCCAAAGTATTGCTGTGTGACGAAGCCACCAGCGCCCTCGACCCGCAAACCACGGCCTCGGTGCTGCAATTGCTGGCCGAGATCAACCGTGAGCTGAAGCTGACCATCGTGCTGATCACCCACGAGATGGATGTGATTCGTCGCGTGTGCGACGAAGTGGCCGTCATGGATGCTGGCGTTATCGTCGAGCAAGGGCCGGTGGCCGAGGTGTTCCTGCACCCCAAGCACCCGACCACCAAGCGCTTTGTGCAGGAGGATGAGCAGATCGACGAAAGCGAGCAGCGCGACGATTTCGCCCATGTCCCTGGCCGCATCGTGCGCCTGACCTTCCAGGGCGAAGCGACCTACGCACCGTTGCTGGGCACCATTGCCCGCGAAACGGGTGTGGACTACAGCATCCTGGCCGGTCGTATTGACCGCATCAAAGACACCCCCTATGGGCAGCTGACCCTTGCCATCACTGGTGGCGATATGGAGGCGGCTTTCGCCCGCTTCGTTGCTGCTGACGTTCATATGGAGGTGCTGCGCTAATGGAAGCTTTCTTGAGTTTTTTCGCCAATATCGACTGGTTTGAAATCTGGCTGGCCACCGGCGACACGCTGATGATGCTCGGCGGTTCGCTGCTGTTCACCATCGTGCTGGGCCTGCCGCTGGGCGTGCTGCTGTTTCTGTGCAGCCCACGCCAACTGTTCGAACAAAAGGCCGTGTACGCCTGCCTGTCACTGATGGTGAACATCCTGCGTTCGCTGCCATTTATCATCCTGTTGATTGTGATGATTCCCTTCACGGTACTGATTACCGGCACCTCGCTGGGCGTGGCCGGTGCGATTCCACCACTGGTGGTCGGCGCTACGCCGTTCTTCGCCCGTCTGGTGGAAACCGCCCTGCGTGAAGTGGATCGCGGCATTATCGAAGCGACCCAGGCCATGGGTGCCAGCACCCGGCAGATCATTACCAGCGCCCTGCTGCCTGAAGCGCGCCCCGGCATCTTCGCCGCCATCACCGTGACCGCCATTACCCTGGTGAGCTACACCGCGATGGCCGGTGTGGTCGGTGCTGGTGGCCTGGGTGACCTGGCAATCCGCTTCGGTTACCAGCGCTTCCAGACCGACGTGATGATCGTCACGGTGGTGCTGCTACTGATTCTGGTGCAGATTCTGCAAACCGTTGGCGACCGGCTGGTGGTGCACTTTTCGCGCAAGTAAACGCGACCCGAGTTAATAAACGTAACCGCCAGCCCATGGCTGGCAGATACCTGACCTCAGGTATTCACAAGGAGTTGCTGCATGAAGAAGTTATTTGCTGCTGTGGCCGCTGTTGCGGCGTTCTCGGCCCACGCGGGCGATCTGTCGGTTGCGGCCACCCCGGTGCCTCACGCCGAGATCCTGGAGTTCGTGAAACCTGCGCTGGCCAAAGAGGGCGTCAACCTCAAGGTCAAGGTATTCACCGACTATATCCAGCCAAACGTACAAGTGGCCGAAAAGCGCCTGGACGCCAACTTCTTCCAGCACCAGCCGTACCTGGATGAGTTCAACAAGGCCAAAGGTACCCATCTGGTCAGCGTTGCCGCTGTTCACCTGGAGCCGCTGGGGGCTTACTCGAGCAAATACAAAAAGCTCGATGAAATCAAAGACGGTTCTACCGTGGTAATCCCCAATGACGCCACCAACGGCGGCCGTGCACTGTTGCTGCTGGACAAGGCCGGGCTGATTACGCTCAAGGACAAGACCAACATCCTGTCGACGCCAAAAGATATTACCGCCAACCCCAAGAACCTGAAGTTCCGTGAGCTGGAGGCTGCCACCATTCCACGCGTGCTGACCCAGGTTGATCTGGCGCTGATCAACACCAACTATGCGCTGGAAGCCAAGCTGAACCCGGAAACGGACGCACTGGTCATCGAAGGCAGCGACTCGCCTTACGTGAACATTCTGGTTGCTCGCCCGGATGATAAAGATTCGGCGGACATGCAAAAGCTGGTTGCAGCCCTGCACAGCCCGGAAGTGAAAGCGTTCATTCTTGAGAAGTACAAAGGCGCCATCGTTCCGGCGTTCTAAGCCTGATTATCGGAGCAAACCCGCCCCCCCCCTGTGGGAGCGGGCTTGCTCGCGATGGCATCACTGCGGTTCGCCTGACAGACCGCAGCGCTTGCATCGCAGGCAAGCCAGCTCCCACAGGTGTTGCGTCGCTCACAAAATCCGGACCTTGCCGGGATCATTATGTGGGAGCGAGCCTGCTCGCGAAGGCATCACTGCGGTTCGCCTGACAGACCGCAGCGCCTGCATCGCAGGCAAGCCAGCTCCCACAGGTGTTGCGCTGCTCACAAAATTCGGACCTTGCCGGGATCATTATGTGGGAGCGGGCTTGCTCGCGATGGCATCACTGCGGTTCGCCTGACAGACCGCAGCGCCTGCATCGCAGGCAAGCCTGCTCCCACAGGTTTTGCGTCGCTCACAAAATTCGGCCCTTGCCGGGATCATTATGTGGGAGCGGGCTTGCCCGCGATGGCATCACAGCGGTTCGCCTGACAGACCACAACGCCTGCATCGCAGGCAAGCCAGCTCCCACAGGTGTTGCGTCGCTCACAAAATTCGGACCTTGCCGGGATCATTATGTGGGAGCGGGCTTGCTCGCGATGGCATCACTGTGGTTTACCTGACAGACCGCGTCGCCTGCATCGCAGACAAGCCAGCCCCCACAGTTTGATCTGCCCCTCTCACCTTACTTCCTCTCAACCAACCCCGGCAACTGGGCAACCATCTTCTGGTTGTTGAACGGTGCGCGGATAAAACCTCGCTGAGTGCCGTCAGGGCCGATCAGCGCCAGATTGCCGCTGTGATCCACCGTGTAGTTCGGCTTGCTGGTGTCCGCTGGAATAAACGGAATGCTCACCGCGTTGGCCAGTGTTTGCAGCTCATCGATCGAACCCGGCGTCAGCCCCACAAACTGCGGATCGAAGTAGCCCAGGTATTGCTTGAGCTGTTGCGGCGTGTCGCGATTGGGGTCGACGCTGACCAGTACGATCTGCAGTTTGTCCTGCACCTCTTTGGGCAGTTCACTTTTAATCTGGCGCAGTTGGGCCAGGGTAGTCGGGCAGATATCCGGGCAGAAGGTATAACCGAAAAACAGCATGCTCCATTTGTCTTTCAGCTCGTTCATCACCACTGGCTGACCATCCTGATTGGTCATTTTCACGTCCGGCAACTGGCGGCTCTGCGGCAGCAGGATGATCCCGGCATCGATCAGGGTGGTGTTATCACTCTGGGTTTTGCCCGACATCATTTTGTTAAACGTCAGGCCCATGACCAAAGCCACCAGCGCAACGAGGATAAAGACGGTTTTTTGAGTTTTAGTCATAGGTTCAACATCAAGTAATGGTCGACAAGCAGCGCGATAAACAGCAAGAACAGGTAGTAGATAGAGTACTTGAACGTGTTGATCGCCGCGTGCGGCTGGGTGCCACGGTACAGCACCCACGCCCAATGCAGAAAGCGTGCGCCCAACCCTAGCGCACAGGCCAGATAGAGCAAGCCGCTCATATGGATCACAAACGGCAGCAGGCTGACCGCCAGCAGCACGAAGGTGTACAGCAGGATATGCACCTTGGTGTAGTGCTCGCCGTGGGTGACCGGCAACATCGGGATATCCGCCTTGGCGTATTCCTCCTTGCGATGAATGGCCAGCGCCCAGAAATGCGGCGGGGTCCAGGCGAAGATGATCAACACCAGCAGCAAGGGTTCGGCAGTGACCTGCCCGGTAACCGCCACCCAGCCCAGCAAAGGTGGAGCGGCCCCAGCGAGCCCGCCGATCACGATATTTTGCGGCGTGGCGCGCTTTAAAAACCCGGTATAGATCACCGCATAACCGAGCAAGGAGGCGAGGGTCAGCCAGGCCGTCAACGGGTTGGTAAACGCCAGCAACACGCCCATGCCTGCCAGGGCCAGCAGCATGGCGAAAGCCAACGCCGCCAGGGGCGACACCCGCCCTTGCGCCAGCGGGCGTTTATGGGTGCGGGCCATGACTGCGTCAATACGCCGGTCGACCACATGATTGACCGCCGCCGCGCCGCCGGCACACAGACTGATACCCAGGTTGCCGAAGACCAGCACGGTCCAGGGCACCCCGGCGCGGGTGGCCAGAAACATGCCCACCAGCGAGGTAATCAGCATCAACACCAGCACTTTGGGTTTGGTCAGCTCCAGATAATCTCGCCACAGCGCCTGCTGCGGGCGTTCGCCAGTCAAGGTCGCCACGGCTGTTCTCCTTTAAGGCTGTAAGTCCAGCGGGCAAAGCGCGGCCCGCGTATCCGAACGAGCGCGGTACGGGCGTGGTAATTGACCAGCACCAGGGTCAGCAGTAAAGCCGCGCCCCCGGCGTTGTGGGCCACCGCTACCGCCAGCGGCAAACCAAACAGTACATTGCTCAGGCCCAGGCTGATTTGTACTGCCAGCGCCACCAGCAGCAACCCTGCGAGCCGGGTCATACCGACTTTGCGCAACTGCCAGGCCAGGCCCAGCAATACCGCAGTGAGCAGCAACGCGCCGAGGCGGTGGGTAAGGTGGATCGCCGTGCGGGCTTCACTGTCCAGTTGCCCGCCCAGGTAGTTGGGGCCGATATGCTGGGTCAGGTGAAAGCCATTGGCGAAATCGGCCTCGGGCCACCATTGCCCGTGGCAGGTCGGCACATCGATACAGGCCACGGCGGCATAGTTGGAACTGACCCAGCCACCCAGCGCAATTTGCATGATTGCCAGCACCAGCCCGGCCGTGGCCCAGCGCTGCAGGCGACGTGGCACGGCCAGCGCGGGCAATACGCCGGACAGGCGCAGGGTCAGCAAAAACAGCAGGCTCAAGGTCGCGAAACCACCGAGCAAATGCCCGGTGACCACCTGCGGCCACAGCTTGAGCGTCACTGTCCACATGCCAAAGGCCGCCTGGGCGATCACCACCAGCAAGATAAACAGCGGCAGCTTGAGCGGCTGATCCGGCAAGTGCCGCTGGCGCCAGGCCCGTGCCGCCAGCAGCACAATCAACAACCCCAGGCTGCCGGCAAAGTAACGATGGGTCATCTCGCTCCAGCCCTTGTCGGCCTCCACCGGGGTATCGGGAAAGTGCAGCTCGGCATGGGCCAGTTGCGCCTCGGTCTTGGGCACACTGATAAAGCCATAGCAGCCGGGCCAGTCCGGGCAGCCCAAACCGGCGTGGGTCAGGCGCGTGTAGGCACCGAGCAGCACCACCACCAGCGCCAGCAAGGTGGCAAGCAACGCGAGGCGAAATCCGGCTTTGGCCATGACAGAGCCCTCTATCCGATATTGGACAGCTTCAGCAGCAGGCGAAGGTCGTTGAGCACGTCCTTGCCGATCACCCCGGGGCCGTAGCGCAGCACCAGGTTGCCGTGGGGGTCGACGATCCACAGTTGCGCTGCACCGTTGCCTTCGGCGCCCTGTGTATAAGTTGCCAGGTCCAGGCCGTAGCGCTGCAACTGCGGGTATTCGAGCTGCAATCTGGCGGCGTAGGCCGCGTCTACCGGTTGTGCAACCGCCAGGCCGTGGGTGGCGCGGGAAGCGTCGCGGCCCAGGCCGATTTGCAGCTGACGGGCCAGATACACCAGTTGTTGGCAATCGGCCGCACAGCCCTGTGGTGCGGTCACCAGCAGTTGCCAGCGCTGTTCATCGGCCACCACCCCAAGAGCGGCGCGGCTTTGCCCGTTACCGATCAGTTCGCCGTGATAGCTGCGACTGTCGGGCACCCAGAACTTGAGTTTGTACATGCCCGTGGCCAGCACCATCGGGCCGATGGTAAGCAGCAGGATAAGGATCAGTTGCAACCGCCCGCGCCCTCGTGAAGCCGGGGGGCGTGCGCTTTCAAGCGGATTGATGGCCGTTCCCATGGCGTTTCTCCTGAGCCGTGTGCCAACCGAGGTACATATAAAGACCGAGCAGAGCCAGCGCCATGGCGAACCATTGCACGGCATAGGCGGTGTGTTTTTCCGGGCCCATGCCCGGGGAGATCAGTGGCCAGTCGGCCACATACGCAGCTGGGCCGGGGGCGATACGCAGCTCATCAGCAAAGCCTTCACGACCCAGTTCGGCCCACAATCTGGCGGGCATGACTGCCGTCACCAGCCGCGGCCAGGGTGCGTTCAGCGGGTCGGCGTGCAGCTGGAACGGCGTGCCCGGCGACTCATAGACCCAGGCCTGAATATCCAGTATCTGCTCCGGGGTGCTGAACTCGGGGGGCGTGAGTCGGCTCGGCCACGGTAACCAGCCGCGATTAAGCAACAGCCACTGGCCGCTGGCCTGGTCCTGAAAGGGTTGCAGCAACTCGACGCCGACCTTGCCGTCGCGCACGCGGTTGTCCAGCAGCAGGCTGTATTGCCCGTCCAAGTGCCCACGCAACTGCACGCGGCGAAAGGCCGGATCGTCGACGCCAAGCAATTGCCCCGCTGTCACCGGCGCGGCCACCTGACGTTCGGCGTAGCTGTTGAGCAACACACGTTTTTGCTCGCCCCGGCCAAGCTGCCAGAACCCCAGAAACACCAGCAGTGGCAGCAATGCCAACACCACCAGTGTGGGTGCGATACCGGGGCGAAAGCGTGTCATAGCACGTAAACAAACAAGAACAGGCCGAGCCACACCACATCCACAAAGTGCCAGTACCAGGTAGCGGCCTGGAACCCGAACTGATGCTCGGCATTGAAGTGGCCGCGCACGATACGGATCAGCATGATCAGCAGAATCAGCGCGCCGATGGTGACGTGAGCACCGTGAAAACCGGTGAGCATAAAGAACGTCGCACCGTAGATACCTGAGCCCAGAGTCAGCCCCAGTTCTTTGTAAGCGTGGACATATTCCTCGGCCTGGAACCCCAGAAAGCCTGCGCCCAGCAACACCGTCAGCCCCAGCCAGAACTTCAGCGCACCACGATGGCCCTTGTTCAGCGCATGGTGGGCAATGGTCAGGGTGACGCTGGAACTGACCAGCAATACGGTGTTGAGCAGCGGCAAGCCCCATGGGCTGATGGTGCCTTTGGGCGGCGGGTACAGAGCAGGGTCGGGGGTGTGCAGCAGTGGCCAGGTGAACTGAAAGTCGGGCCATAGCATATGCGCTACTGCCTTGCTGCCTTCACCTCCCAGCCACGGGCCGGCAAAGTGGCGCACATAAAACAGCGCGCCAAAAAACGCGAGAAAGAACATCACCTCGGAAAAAATAAACCAGGTCATGCCCCAGCGAAATGAGCGGTCCAGTTGCGAGCTGTAGAGCCCGGCACGGCTCTCTTTGATGACCGCGCCGAACCAGCCAAACATCATG
Source organism: Pseudomonas sp. B414 (assembly GCF_055408445.1). Lineage (NCBI taxonomy): Bacteria > Pseudomonadati > Pseudomonadota > Gammaproteobacteria > Pseudomonadales > Pseudomonadaceae > Pseudomonas > Pseudomonas sp. B414. The sequence continues at coordinate 319,328 of NZ_JBUZTQ010000001.1, forward strand.
TACGCCACGATCAGACCACCGACAAAAAAGATCAGCGGACCATTGGACTCAGGCCGGGCCGCCTTCAGGTCATTGAACCAGGTCGCCAGGCCATACACCGTGACCAGCAAGCCCACCGTGGCAATGATCGGCCACTTGCTTTGCGCCGGGACGTAGTACTGATCGTGAGTTGCCATGGGGCTTTCTCCTTACCGGGAAGGCTGGTCAGCGGCCTTGCCGGCAATGGCGGCGACAGGCGGATGGCGAGCGGTGATATCGAACAGCGTGTAAGCCAGCGTCAGGTGTTTCACATCCTTGGGCATGGCCCGATCGACGATAAAGCGCATTGGCATTTCGATCCGTTCACCCGGTTGCAGCACCTGTTGGGTAAAGCAAAAGCATTCGGTCTTGTGGAAGTACTGGGCCGCTTCTGCGGGAGAAATGCTCGGTACTGCCTGCGCCGACATCGGTTTGTCAGTGGGGTTGTAGGCCACAAAGACCATCTCGTTGACCGCGCCGGGGTTGACCACCAGTTGATCGCCCCTGGGGTAAAACTCCCAGACCATGTCGATGGCATTGGTGGATAGGAACTGCACCCGCACCTGACGATTGGGGTCCACCACTTGCTCCCCTTCGTACTGCCCGGCGGTTTTGCCGTTGATGCCAAAGGCTTTGCACATCACGTCGTAGATCGGCACCAGAGCAAAGCCAAAGGCAAACATCACCACCACCAGCAGCGACAGGCGCAGCACCAGGTGTTTAATGGGTGTTGAGTTGTTCACGATTGACCTTTCATTTGATTTCAGGCGGTGTTGTAAAGGTGTGATACGGCGCGGGCGAAGGCACACTCCATTCCAGACCTTCGGCACCTTCCCACGGTTTGGCCGGCGCTTTCGGCCCACCGCGAATGCATTTGATGACAATAAACAGGAACAAAAACTGCGTAGCACCAAACATGAATCCGCCAATCGACGACACCATGTTGAAATCGGCAAATTGCAGGTTGTAGTCAGGAATCCGCCGTGGCATGCCCGCCAGCCCGACAAAGTGCATCGGGAAAAAGGTCAGGTTCATGCCCACGAATGACAGCCAGAAATGCAACTTGCCGAGGGTTTCGTCGTACATGTGGCCGGTCCATTTCGGCAGCCAGTAATAGGTCGAAGCGAAGATCCCGAAAATCGCCCCAGGCACCAGCACATAGTGGAAATGCGCCACCACAAAATAGGTGTCGTGATACTGGAAGTCCGCCGGGGCAATGGCCAGCATCAACCCGGAAAACCCGCCAATGGTGAACAGGATTACAAAGGCCACGGCGAACAGCATCGGTGTTTCGAAGGTCAGCGAGCCTTGCCACATGGTGCTGGCCCAGTTGAACACCTTGACCCCGGTCGGTACCGCGATCAGCAGCGTGGCGTACATAAAGAACAGCTCGCCTACCAGGGGAATGCCGACCACAAACATGTGGTGTGCCCAGACGATAAACGACAGGAAGGCGATGCTGGCCGTGGCGTAGACCATCGAGGTGTAGCCAAACAGCGGCTTGCGCGCAAAGGTCGGAATGATCGCGCTGACGGCGCCGAAGGCCGGCAGGATCATGATGTACACCTCGGGGTGGCCGAAAAACCAGAACACATGCTGGAACAGCACTGGGTCACCGCCACCTGCGGCGCTGAAAAAACTGGTGCCAAAGTGAATGTCCATCAGCATCATCGTCACCACCCCGGCCAGTACCGGCATCACCGCAATCAACAGAAAGGCGGTGATCAGCCAGGTCCAGACAAACAGCGGCATTTTCATCAGGGTCATGCCGGGAGCGCGCAGGTTGAGGATGGTGGCGATCACGTTGATCGCACCCATGATCGAACTGATGCCCATCAAATGAATGGCAAAAATGAAGTAAGTCACGCTTTCGGGTGCATAGGTCGTGGACAGCGGCGCGTAGAACGTCCAACCGAAATTGGGCCCGCCGCCAGCGGTGAACAGCGTTGAAACCAGCAGCAAAAATGCGGCGGGCAACAGCCAGAAACTGAAGTTGTTCATCCGTGGCAGGGCCATGTCCGGCGCGCCGATCATCAGCGGGATCATCCAGTTGGCCAGGCCGACAAACGCCGGCATTACCGCGCCAAACACCATGATCAGCCCGTGCATGGTGGTCATCTGGTTGAAAAAGGCCGGAGCCACAATCTGCAGGCCGGGCTGGAACAGCTCGGCGCGAATCACCATGGCGAACGAGCCGCCGAGCAGGAACATGCAGAAGCTGAACCACAGGTACAAGGTGCCGATGTCCTTGTGGTTGGTAGTCAGCACCCAGCGCATCAGGCCTTTGGCCGGGCCATGGGCCTGACCGTCTGCATGCCCGTGGTCATCGATAACAGCACTCATGTCCTGACTCCTGCAAAAAGCTGGACCAAGAAGCCAGTGGCAGATTGCCCCCGACCATTGCGTGCGCACATCCCGGCGCGGTTCATTTGCCTTGCGCCTGTTTCAGCGCCAGCACGTCTTTTGGCGTCACCATATCGCCCTTGTTGTTGCCCCAGGCGTTGCGTTCGTAGGTCACGACCGCAGCGATATCGACTTCCGACAGTTGTTTGCCGAAAGCGGCCATGGCGGTGCCCGGTTTGCCGAAGAACACGCGGTGCAGGTGATCGGCAGCAGGGCCCGTAGCAATCGGCGAGCCCTTGAGCGCCGGGAACATCGGCGGCAAGCCCTGGCCCTGGGCCTGGTGGCAGGCCACGCAGGCGGTTTGGTAGACCTTGTCACCACGGGCCACCAGTTCCTCAAGCGTCCACTCCTTGCTGGTCAACTCCTTGAGTTGCGCGGCCTGGGCCTTGCGTTCGCTCAGCCAGGTGTCGTAATCGGCCCGGGTTTTGACATCGACCACAATTGGCATAAAGCCGTGGTCCTTGCCGCACAGCTCGGCGCATTGGCCGCGATAGAGGCCGGGCTTCTCGACGCGGGTCCAGGCTTCATTGATAAAGCCCGGGATGGCGTCACGCTTGACCGCAAAGGCGGGCACCCACCAGGAGTGGATCACGTCTGCCGAGGTCACCAAAAACCGTACCTTGGCGCCAATGGGTAAAACCAGCGGTTCATCGACTTCGAGCAGGTAATGCTCGCCCTTGGGGGCCTGGTTATGGATCTGGTCGGCAGGGGTGGCCAGATTGCTGAAGAACTCGACATCCTGGCCCAGGTATTTGTAATGCCATTTCCATTGATAGCCGGTGACCTGGATATCCACATCCGATTCACTGCTGTCGTAGATATTGATCAGGGTTTTGGTCGCAGGCACGGCCATCGCAATCAGGATGACCAGGGGGATAACCGTCCAGAGAATTTCGACCGTGGTGCTTTCATGGAACTTGGCCGGTTGCTGGCCGGTGGAGCGACGGTGAACGATCATCGACCAGAACATGGCGCCGAAGACGATGATGCCGATCACTACACAGATCCAGAAGATGGTCATGTGCAGGTCGAAGACCGCATGACTGACTTCGGTTGCCCCCGGCGCCATATTCACGGTCCAGGCCGCTTGTGCCTGGCCGAACACTGACCACAACAGCAGGCCCATCCATAGGTGTGGATGTCGCATCGCGGTGTTCCCCTTTATTTTTCTTGTTATTGCGCCGGTCTGCATCTGTACACGGGCAGCGCTACAAGGGGGCGGTGTTCAAACCAGCTATCTCTTACCGCCGAGCCTCGTCTGCTCAAGCAGTCGGGCGTCATCGAATAACGGTTACAAAAACGAGTATAGACACCGGGCCGAACCCCGCAACGCGAGGGGGCAAAACAATGAAATAAGGGGCCATCGACAAATGGCACTCACTGCCCGGTCACAAAATGAATAACAATACTCCCCCTGAAAAAACCCTCTGCTTAACTGAGAGGGCTATTTTTAAAAGTACTTCCCTGCCTAGCACCCCCCCTGGAGTTCCCATGAACACCGCCGCCATCCGCGTGCAGATCACGCGTGCCCAAGTCCATGAGGCTGAAACGGGCCTGCTCGCCAAGCACCTGGCCGCTCAATTGCCACACCTTCACACCGCCATCCAGCTGCCTGAAGTCGACCGTAATGTGGTGATGACACGTTTCGTCAGCGCCTATATCGACCAGGTGCCAGACTTGCTCGACGCGGCCAATGAAGTCGCTCGCGAGGCCGGTATCGAATCGCAGATCAAGCCGATCCTGAAAATCGCCGAGCAGTTTTTTGCTCAGCCGCTGCCGCTGCTTGATGGCCATGAAGGCCTGGAGAGTTTGCTGGACGAGGCTTACCTGGCGCACCGCCTGGTAGAAGAGGTCAACGATCTCTATATCAAGCACTTCCAGCAGCCGCTGATCCCGCTGGACATGACCGTGGCCAACCTGATTGCCCACCAGTTGATTGGCGAAGATTTTGCCAACCAGCTCGACGCCGCCGTGCATCACGCAGTTGACCTGATGCTCAACGAAGAGAGTTTTGCGCTTGAGTCGGTCGAAGCTTATCGCGAGCGCCTGACCAGCCCTGAGACAGGCGCTGCCTGGAAGCGCTGGCCGTGCCTGTCCAAGCAATTGGGCGTTGGCCTGGCGTTGTAACAACGCGACTGTAGTCGCTGACGAGGAACGAAGGCAGCGATCGGCGGCGATCGGCGGCGTAGCCGTCGCAAAGTCAGATTGCATGGTGTGTCAGGCAGTCCATGCATTCAGGCACTACGACGGCTACGCCGCCGATCGCAGCTTTCGTTCCTCGGCAGCGACTACAGTGGGTTTAAAACCGCGCTTTGGGCGTCGCGCTCGGGATCGGGGTGGTGCCGTCCAGCGGCAGGAATTCGCCCTTGTCGGCATCGTAGGCCTTGATTGCACTGGTTTCGATGTCGTACACCCAACCATGAATAAACAGATGCCCGTTGGCCATGCGTGACGCCACCGATGGATGCGTGCGCAAGTGCTGCAACTGGGCAATCACGTTCTCTTCCGTCAGCACATGCATGCTTTCAGACTCATTGGCGCAGTTGCAGTTGTCCTGCACCATAGTCTTGGCCACTTCCACGTGGTGCAACCAGGCTTTTACCGTCGGCATTTTTTTCAGGCTGGCGGGGTTTAGCACCGCACGCATCGCGCCACAATCGGAATGCCCGCAAATGATGATGTGCTGCACGCCCAGTGCCAGTACCGCGTACTCGATCGCTGTCGAAACGCCACCGTTCATCTGACCGTAAGGCGGTACAACGTTGCCTACGTTACGGGTCACAAACAGATCACCCGGCGCACTTTGGGTGATCAGCTCCGGCACGATGCGCGAATCGGCGCAGGCAATAAACATCGCCCGGGGGTTTTGCGCTGTGGCGAGCTTTTTGAAAAAAGCTTCTTGTTCAGGGAAGATTTCGTGATGAAAGTGCAAAAAACCATCAACGATATGGTGCAGTGCTGAATCAGCACTTTCCGCTGCGGCCGAGGGCTGCGATTTAGGCTTGTCAGTCATCGATTTATCCCTGGGCAAAATGTTGGCGGATATTACCTGAACTCATTTCTGCGTCAAAACACCCAGCGCTTTGGCCGCTTCTTCCAGCTCCAACTCATTGAATACCTGCACCCCGGCACGGCTCAGCAAGGCCGCTGTCACGCCCTGCCCCTCGACCTTTACCCCGCTAAAGCTGCCGTCATAGGTCTGCCGATTACCGCAGGACGGGCTGTTGGCCTTGAGAATAGCAATGCGGATGCCGTGGCGCTCGACCAGTTCCAGCGCCTGATGAGCCCCGGATACAAACGCTGCGGTCACGTCCTCGCCTTCGGTGGTCATGACCGGCGCCCGGCCTGCAAGCACTTCGACCCCTTGGCCACCGGGAATCTCCGCTGCCGCACGGGGGGTGGGCAAGCCGCCAGCCACTTCCGGGCACAGGGCTATCACCCGGCCTTCGGCCTGCCATTGCGCCAGTTGGTCATAGGGCCCGCTGGCGCCGCCGTCGTAGCGCACGCGATGGCCCAACAGGCAGCGACTGACCAAAATTTTGTCACTCATACAAACACCTCGGTGGCACGACGACGAAACCAGCCGGTCAACGACAGACGGTCACGCGTCGCAGGCATGACTTCGTGAGGGATTTCGCCCGAGAGGAATACCACCAGGCAACCGCCGGTCGGCAGCACGTCATAATCGACATTACCGTCCAGGTACATGCGCAAATGCCCGCCGTGCTCGGGCAGCCAGCCCTGATTGAGGTACACCACGGCCGAAACCATGCGCCGGTCATCGTCGCGAAAACGGTCCAGATGCTTGAGGTAGAACGCACCGGGCGGGTACAGGGCAAAGTGGCTTTCAAAGTCCTCCAGACCCAAAAAAAGCCTGCGATTCATGGCGATTCGCAGGCTTTCCATTAACCCCAGATAACTGTCACAGGCCAGCGCCTCACCCGGCTCCAACCATTGGATATGGTCCCCGCGGATACCCTCGCGGACTTCCTGCGTCACCCCGCGCCCGACCGCTGCCGGGGTCAGTTCGCCTTCGGCAGAACGTTTATGGCACTCAGCCGCCAGCTCGAGGGTCAAAGCCTCGGGCAGGAAAATATTTTGCTGTGACCATCCCTGCGTGTACAGGTCGTCGACGATGCGTAGCAACAGCGGGTGATCAGAGGGTATTTGCATGGCGCGCATAGTATCGAGCCGCCTGAAAATCTGACAGCTCCGTCTGGCTGGCAACGTCGAAAAAAATCACTTGGGCATTTTAAGCCTACAAGAGCGAGAGGAATTCTCGACAAGTCCTACGCCACACCCGGACAATAGCGCCCTGCAGACAGGAGCCCCTCATGCGCCGCTTGTTTTTACTGTTAATGATGTTTTGTGCGTTACCCGCATGGGCAGATAACCTCGATGATCTGTTTACGGTGGCCGGCTGGCCGCAACAACGTGCGCACTTCAATGACGCACTGAGCGCGGCCCAGGAACGCTATCGCAACAATTTGCCGCCTGCGGTCTATCAGGCGCTGGTCAACAACAGCAACCAGCGTTTTGCTGCGGCTGCGATGGACAAGCGCGCCAGGGACCAGATGCGCAACACCTTGCCTGACCCGAAACCGGCGTTGGTGTTTTTCCGCTCGCCACTGGGCAGCAAGATTGTCGCCGCCGAACTGCTGGCCACGCGCCGCGATCAACTGGCCAAACATGCCCAGGGCCTGCCGCGCATGGAAGCCGACGCCACTCGCCAGCTACTGATCAATCATTTGTCCCGCGCACTGCCTGCCCGTGAAGCCGGGGCCGAAGTCAGCCTGGCGATTGCCGGGGTTGCCGCAGACAGCTTGAGTTCGATGATCCCGGGCCTGCTGGGCGGCGGGCAGGCACAGAGCATGTTGAACGGCCAACGCCAGCGCTTGATGGAGCAGATTGCCGGTGAGCTGGATAACACTTTGCTCTACGTGTATCGCGACCTGTCTGATCCGGAACTGGAAGAGTTCGTAACCTTTGCCGAATCCTCCGATGGCAAAACCTATTACCAGGCTGCTCTGGCTGCGGTTCGCGCCGGTTTGGCGGTAGGTCAGAGCACTCCGTAAGGTGACTGATTACGTGTGGGAGCGGGCTTGCTCGCGATTCAGGCAACTCGGTCTGTCAGTTAGACCGCACTGATCCTGTCGCGAGCAAGCCCGCTCCCACAGGTTCAGTATTAGCGTCAAAAGTGCCTGTCCAGAAACGCCAGGTACTGCTCGCGGATCTCGGCGGTTTCATTGGCCAGATGATGTCGCGCCCCAGGCAATAACAGCACCTGCGGCTGATTGAACTTGGCCTTGAGCACCTCAAGGTTATGCTGCCAATCCACCGTTTTATCGTCCTGGCCCTGAATCACCAACGGCAGACGGGTACTTGGTGATGCCCCTTCAATACGCGGTATCCAGCGTGCCAGTGCCCCTACCCAAGCAGTCGGCAGGCGTACCGGCTGCAGCGGGTCAGCTTGCAGAAACGGTAAAAAATCCGGGTCGTTGGAGTTCTCGCTAAAACGCCGGGCAATGCCTTTGACGAAAGGCCTCAGCAGGTAATAGCTGAATTTTGACCAGCCCCAGTCTCGCGGCCGAACCAGTGGCGAGAGCAAGATCGCCTGGCCCTGGGCCGGGCTTTGCTCGCCGTAGTGCAACAGGTGATCGAGCACAATAGCGCCCCCCGTGCTTTGCCCGCACAGATGCCAGGGCTGCGGTAATTGCAGTGATTGCGCCTCGATAAACAGCCCCTGCAACGTCGCCTGATACTGCGCAAAATCGTCGATGCTGGCCCGCTCGCCACTCGATAGCCCATGCCCCGGCAAGTCGCAGGCAATCACCACAAAACCGTGGTTCAAGCCCCACTCCACCACATGCCGATACAGCCCCATATGGTCGTAAAAGCCGTGAATTAAAAACAGCGTGGCCACAGGCGCAGCATCGGGCCACCAGACCTGGCTGACCAGATCATAGCCCCCTGCACTGAAACGCCCCAGCTGACGCTTGACCGGCGCCGGGCGGTGAGGGAAATCCAGCCCGTAAAAACGCTGATACGCCAGCCCCTCGCTCGATAACGGCTGCCCTGCGGCCAACGGTTGCAGGCTGGCACGCAAGGAATCGGGAGAAAACGGGGCAGGCATAAGGGCTTCCAGACAGGGCGCGGGCGCGCAAAACAGGCTTTATAGACCATCGATATTCATCTGTCAGGTCAGGCATGGCAAGCTACGCGACCTTTAAAGGAGCTTTTGCATGCCGGTGCCCACCTTCAAAACGCTGCTGGCCTGCCTGCTGACGCTGATCTGCGCGGTGGGGCTGTGGGCCGCGTATGACTGGTTTCAGGGCCGCTATATACGCGCTTTCAGCGACCAGACCGCGCTGTTTGCCGGGGATGTGCTGAGCCTGCCCGCCGAACTGTCCGGCCCCGGCGCCATTCGTGTGGTGCACTTCTGGGACCCGGCCTGCCCGTGTAACGTCGGCAACCAGCAGCATCTGAGCGAGCTGCTGGCCCATTATGTGCCGCAAGGCGTCGAATTCTATTCGCTGCAAAAGCCTGGCACCCAGGGCCAGTTGCCTGCCACCCTGGGTGCAATCAAACCCCTGGCCAGCCTGCCCGGTGCCGAGCACCTGAGTGCCAGCCCGGCAGTCGCCATCTGGGATCGCAGCGGCCAACTGGCCTACTTCGGCCCCTACAGTGAAGGCGCCACCTGTAACGCCAGCAACAGCTTTATCGAGCCGATCCTGCAAGCCCTGAGCGAAGGGCGCCCGGTCAAGGCCACGCATACCATGGCAGTGGGCTGCTACTGCCCGTGGCAGCCTGCGGCGCAAAGTCAGCCCTGAATGGTTGGCCGGGAAGGGCTCGAACCTCCCACCTCACCCTTATCAAGGGCGTGCTCTAGCCACTGAGCTACCGGCCAGTCAACTTGTCTACCGTCTGCTTGTCTGCCCAGTAGCGTTGCCCCAGCAACAGCGCGAAGCAGGTCAAAAGGCAACAGGCGGCCAGACTGCCAAACACGCTTTGCACATCCAACAGCGGCCCGCTGCTACGCCCGGCGAGGATCACGCCAAAGCCGGCAGCCAGGGTGGTAATGGTTTTGGTCAGGCCGCTGGCCAGCCCCGCGACTTGCTCAGCGACAACCGCCTGCGTCGCAATCAGGGTCAGGGCATTGGCAATCCCCAACGAGGCGCCGCACAAGGTCACCAGCAGCAGATAAAGTAGCCAGCCGTGAGCCAGGGCAGCACTCGCCAGCAACATGGCGCTGACCCCCAGGCATATCGCCATTGCCCACACTGCCTCAGTAGCGGGGATACGCCCGGCAATCGGCCCGCCACACGCCAGCAACGCCGCTGGCGCCAGAAAGGCCACACCCGCCTGCAAGGGGCTCAGGCCCCATACGCCCTGCAAGGACAGCGGCACCACAAACAGATGCACTACCGTAGCGGTATTCACCACGGCACCGGCCAGGGTCAGCAGCCAGTACGGGGCATTGCGCAGCAGGCTGGTGTCGATCAAAGGCGTGGCGGCGCGCTTTTCACCCCAGACAAACAGGCTGGCACACAGCACCAATAGCCCCAGCGTCAGCCCTGCCCGGGGCATTGCCCGTTCCGGGCTGCCCAACTCATCCAGCAGCAGGCCCAAGGCTGCCAGGCCCAGACTCACCAGCAGCAAGCCTGGCCCGTTGATCGCTGCACGCTCCCCAAAAGTACGGGGCTCGGCGATTCTCCAGCAACACGCGAGTGCAATCAGCACCACGGGCAGATTGACCCAGAAAATAAACCGCCAGCCCAACCACTGGGTCAGCACCCCGCCAAGCAAGGGGCCAATCACCGTGGCAATGGCCCCTAGCCCCAAAGCAAGGCCAATCGCCCGTCCCCGTTGCTCACTGGGGTACAGCAGGCCCAACAACGCCAGCCCGGCGGGCATCAAGCACGCCGCACCGAGGCCTTGAAGCACCCGCGCAGCCACCAGCCAGAGCAGTGACGGGGCTACAGCGCAGAGCAACGACGCGCCGCCAAACAGCGCCAGCCCCAGACGCAACAAACGCCCATGGCCAAAACCGTCACTCAGGCGCCCGGCGGCCAGCATAAAGATACCCACCGACAGCAAATAACCACTGACCACCCACTTGAGCCGTTCAATCGGGATGGCAAAATCCTGTGCGATCGCCAGCAGCGCCAGATTCAAGGCAAAGGCATCGAGTTGAATGCAAAAGATCCCGGCTGAAAACGCCAGCATCGCTAAAAACCGTGATTGCTCAGACCCCATAGTCATGGTTTCCCCACCTGATACAACCCAACCGAATGGGGCTCGTAGGTGTGTTCAAGAATGCTTTTCAAGAACTGCTCAAAGTCAGCTTCAAGCTCAAGCCCCTGCTGCGGCCGGTAGGTGTAAAGGCCCTCACACAAGCCTTTGTCGAGACTGCTGTCGAGAAACAGCGCGTATGAAAAACGATCCTCCTTGCCCGGTGCCCGTGGCTGTTGCACCACCCGGTGGGCAACGGCCGCCACCGGCGTGGCCATATGCCGGGTCAGAATCTCCATCGCACAGCCAAAATTGACGATAAAACAGCCAGGGCGTGGCTCAATTGGACACCAAAGCCCCTCGCGCAACACCTCAAGCCCCGGCTCCAACGAGCGCAGCACGGTGACCCAGCCCGAGTCTTTATGAATATTCAAACCCCGGGCATTCACCTGCGGGCGAAAGTGATTGAAGGTCAGGGTGTGCGTGCCCTTGCTAGCCATGCAATGGCCGGTAGCCTTACGCCAAAGCACTGCGGGAATATCCACAGAGGCCAGCACCGCCAGCAGCACCTCGATGGCCATGGCTTTCATGCATTGCGCCTGAATCCGCAATGCTTCGGGGAATAACCTGTGCCAGTGGGTACTGCGCAAAAAGAATTGCTCGGTCTGGTCGGCGTCCCGGCAAAAATAACCCTGATGCCTGCCCAGTTCCGTTTCGGTTTGCCTGCAAAAACCTTGATAAGCGCCGTGCCCCGGCAAATAGAACTGGCGGGCAAAACGATCACCCGGCGCCAGGTCAAAGGCCTGCAGTGGCTGCACAAAGAAAAACCCGTCGCGCAATGCCCGCTGCAACCCGTCGACCTGATCAAAATGCAGCCTGTGGCCAGCCAGCACCGCCCGCTGCCATGGGTATTCAGACCCTGGTGTGGAAGTCATAACCCATTCCTTTTGCCTTGCGCTGCGAAAATGCCCGGAACGACTGATACACCTCTAGTGCACCTGTTTCGCTGTACTGAAAAAGGTCCATGTCAAAATTGGGGCCCATATACACCGTGAACGACGAGCGATCCGCTGAACCCGGAGCAGGCTCGGTTTCAATCACCCGATGCAGCACGGCACGCCCCGGCAAAGGCAGGTGGGCCGTCAGGATCTGATAGGCGTCACCCAGATTGACGATAAAACAGTCCGGTTCAAGGGGAACTGCCCGCCACAGCCCTTGGTGACAGATTTCAAACCCCGGCTGGTCGGCGGCAATCACGGTAATAAAGCCACTGTCAGTGTGCTCGACAATCCCCAGGGTGCCTCTGACGCCGGAGCGGTAGTGATTGAGGGTGGTGTAACACAAGCTGGTTTGGTCCCGCGTACTTCCGGTGATGGTTGCCCAATGCTCCTGGCGCACCCCGCTGGCTGCAAACAAATCGCGCAGGGCCTGCAGGGTTATGACCTTGATCGCTCCCAGCAACCGGGAAGTCGGCAGCGGGAAGTATTCGCGCCACAGGTGGCTCTCGATCTGCAATTGCTCGACCTGATTGGGCCGGTCTTCATAGCCCAGCTTTGAACGCTCGTGGGGATTTTCGCGATGACCGCGCAAAATATCCTGCGCATCACGTCTGGGCCGGTAGAAATTACGGCATATCTCAAACCCCGGGCTCAGATCCAGCGAAGGCGGGATTTGCAGCAAGAACGCTCCCAGCACCAGCGCCTGCTCAAGGGTGCTGTCACTGAACTCAAGACCGTGCCCGGTAAGCCTTGCACGGGGTAACGACAACGAAATCGATTGGCTGCTCATGCTGCCTGCACCTCAATCTTCCTGTGGATAACTTCGCCCGTTGCTACAACCTGGGCGTTTGATCGTAAGTACGCGCCACTTCCTGTTCGGCGAACTGCGCAACGCTCTGCACAACTACAGCGCGGCCGTTGCGGTACTGGTAGAGGTTGGCGTCGAGGGCCGAATCCAGAAACAGCGTGTAGGACGTTCGCTCACTCTCAGGTGGCCGAGGCTGCAGTTGCGCCACCCCGTGGATATTGGCCCTGACCGGGGTTGCCAGGCGTTCGGTCAGCACCTCGAACGAACTGCCGAAATTGATAATGAAATAGCCTGGCAAGGGGTTGATGGCACGTACTTGCCCATCGATCCAGGCATACAGGCCCGGCTCAGTGGAACGCAGCACCGTGACCCAGCCCGAGTCACGGTGGAACTTGCAGCCCCGGGCATTTTTCGCGGAGCGGAAATGGTTGAACGCCAGCATCTGATGGCCACGGTTATCAGTCAGACCTGCCGATATACGGGGCCAATCGAGCGCGGGCAGCTGCAGATAAGCGAAGGTATTGCGCAGCACACTCAAGCCGAGCGACGCCATTTGCGTCCCCAGCATGGCCACCGCACGCGGTAGCAGGCGCCAGTTGTCGCGCTCGATATAGAAGTTTTCCCATTGATCGTGGGGTCGATCGAAGTAGCCCTGATAAAGCCCTGGCACCTCCAACTCGCGATAGCCTTCATCGGGCAGGTAAAACTGCCGGGCAAACTGGTCTGCCGCCTCACAGACGGTACCCTGGGGCATTTTCAGCAGGAAAAACCCCTGTTCGATACCGCGGGCGAAACCATCGGCTGAATCGAATACCAGCCGGCTGCCCGAGAACCGCGCACGCTCCAGCGTCAGTGGCGGATACATGGCCTGGGCGTGGGCCTGATGCAGTGGCGAAGGCAGAGTCAGGCTGTCACGGTAAGTGGCGCTACGGATGCTGGTCATCGGCGCGGCCTCCTTCTTTTGGGCGCAGGGTCATCACCCCGGGACGGGCAGGTTTGGGCATGGCGCAATAACGCCTCAGGCTCAGGTCAATATCCGTGCTGCTCACTGCGTATTGCCCATACAGCTCCCGCAACAACAGGCCCTGCATCTGCGTAGAAAACAGGCGGCCCGGGCATTTGCGCGGGTTACGCCGGGTATTGAGCATGCTGAACGAGTTGATGTCATAGCGATTGCGCGCCAGCAGCGATGTGCAGAAGGCGTGGGGCTGATCGCCATTTTTTTGCAGAACCAGAATATTGCCTGGGTCGAAAACCTCAGGGCGCGGGAACACCTGCGGGTCGCGATTGGCCTGCCAGCGATCAAGCCATATCAAGGTGTCCGCCGGGATCACCAGGCGCTGCCCGGCATGTTCGATCTCACACGCCTTGATCGTGCGCCGCCATAGCGCCGTGGGGTTGGAGCCGCCCAAACGCAGCGCCTCCAGCACCGCCAGATCAATCACATGGGGGGCTTGATCGCTGTCATTGGAGGCCGCGAGAATAATCTCGCGTTTTATCTGCGGCGAGGTCTCGATATAGGCCATCGACCACAGCAAGCTCAGCGCGGTAGTGTCGTAGGTGGCGATAATGATGGTGCCGATTTCCAGGGCCTGATCCAGGCTCAAGGCCTCAATGGTTTGACGGCTAAAGGGCAGCCCCCAGAGGACGAAATGGCCCAGGATCAGATTGCACGAAGGCGCTGCGGCGATGGATTCAAAGTTGCTGAGCAACAGGTCTTTGACGAAAGGCATCAGCGCCTCATGCTGCCCCGGCACTGGCGCAGCATCATGGCTGATCACCTTGGACGCCTGCTCGAAAAACCCGCTGACGACAGCCTTGAAGCGATTATCCTCAAGATATTGGGCCAGGGTTTTCACCCTGCAATCCAGCACCCCTGGCAAATGGCTGTCCACATGGCTGACCCACTGCAAAGCCAACTGCTCCATGCACAGCGGCAGATGTTGCAGCGGGCGCAAATAGGCCCTGGCCAAATGGCTGATATGGGGTTTGAGCCCGTCAAAAAAACGCTGGCTACCCAACGCCTGCTCCACCACCCGACGCTTGTGGGCGCGTAGCGGATCGCTGATATGCAGCGACCCTAAAAAGCCGCCAAACAGTTCATGATTGGCCTCGGTTGAAGCCGCAAGAAACGCGTCATCCAGCAGCGGCCGGTTGTTGCTCTGGTACAGCGCCAGGCGCTCACCCATCCAGAAACTGCACAGCCCGCCCGCCTGCTGGGCGCAGTTACGAATGCCGCTAAGGCGAAAGTACTCGGTGGCAGGCAAGCCTTGCTCCACCGTCGCCTGATGAAATGCCGCGCCATGCCCCTGCAGCGGGCAGGGTCCCGGGTGATGGGCAATCATGCCGCCAAAGGGGGACTCAAGATTACTCATGGGCCGGCTCGATGCCGAAGGTGGTGTGCCGGTCTTGCCAGGTAAACTCATTGAAATGGCGCAGAAAGGCTTCAACACTCATTATCCGCAGCAGCTCGCCGTGGGGTTGCAACTCATACAGTTCACCACTGGCTGGCGGGTTGATAAAGGTTGCAAAGGAAAAACGGTCTTCACCCTTGGGCAGCGCCGGGCCCTTGCGCACCCTATGCTCAATGGCCCGGGCAGGCAGCGGCAAGCGGCCGCTGAGCGTTTCCAGGCATGCCCCGAAGTTAACGATAAAACAACCGGACCGGGGCGCAATGGACTGCCAGCGCCCCTCGACAAATGCTTCCAGGCCAGGCTGGCGAGTGTAGAGCAGCGTCACAAACCCAGTGTCCCGATGCTCGGCGCAACCTGGCAAACGCAACTCGGGGCGGTAATGACTGGCGGCAAACCAATGAGCCCCCTGACCTGTCACGGCACCACCACTGAGCTGCTGCCACAGATGCTCCGCGACACCCATTTCGCGTAATGCTGCCTGAAAAATGACCTGGCCCAGTGCATCCATTATCAGCGCCATATGGACCACGGCAGCGGGCAAGCGGGCAGCCCAGCGCAGCCTGTCGACCAGAATATGTTCGGTCTGGAAGTGTTCGCGATCGAAGTAGATATCCGGTTGCGCTCGGTAGCCCCGATAGTCCGTTTGATCAGTCTCGGGCAGGTAAAATTCGCGACACAGTTTTATCCCCGGTTCAAAGTCAAAACCTTCAGGAACTTTTAATAAGAACACTCCCTGTTGAATGGCGCTGCGCAAACTCCCCTCTTTTTCAAATACAAGTTTTCCCTTAACAAGGCTGGCGCAATACAGATGGGCATCAGGGCAGTTCATCAGACAAATCTCCCGAACAAAAAGTGCCTTGGTAGATTTCCCTATCGTTGTGTTCAATTAATGCCCGCGCATCGCACACGCGCTGCAAACCTCGTATCGGGCAATAACTAAAAATACCCCTGTCACGGGATATAAAGTTACTGGAGCTGAAATGACCAAAGCTGGTGCGGTCTTCAGTTTGCCGCGTCACACGGTGCAGGATGGCGGCCACCGGAGACTTGCAGCGGGCCGTTAACCACTCCATCGACAGGCCAAAATTGATGACAAATGTATCCGGCCCGCTGACGACCTTTTCCCAACGGTCAAAGCGGTTAACCTCAAGCCCGGGTTGGGTGGTGCGCAAAATTGTCAAAAAGCCATCATCTTTGTGGGAGCTCAACCCCACTTCAGCCATTTGCGCCCGGTAATGATTGAATGTCAGGTGGTAAGCGCCACCACCATGGGCACAATTGCCCGTGGCCCGGGTCCAGGCCGGTGCCGGTATGCCTGCGTAATCGAGTGCCGCACACAGGATTTGCCGGGCCAGGGCGGTCATTTTCTCGCCTGTGTCTGCAATCTCGGCCGGGTAATGGCTGGCCCAAAACCTGCGTTCGAGCAAAAACTGCTCAATCTGGTCGACCCGCTGATGAAAACCCAGCAAGCCATCGCCAAGCTGACAGGCGGTAATGGCACGGAAATGCCCATATTCACTGGCATCGCCGCGGTAGAACTGATTGGCAAACCGGTCGGCTGCACCTACATCAATAGTCGCAGGAATGGTGAGCAGAAACACACCGTCGGCAAACGCCTGGCGCCGCGCCTGATCAGTGGCAAAACTCAATTGGCCGCCCTCAATGCCGGCGCTCACCAGATCGGCAGCCTGGTTCACGGGCCGGGCATCCACACGCTTGTGGTAAACAGCGCTGTAGAGAGCGTTTGAAGGGGCTGGCACACGAGGAACGGGCATCATCAGCGCCCCTTCACACACAGTGAAACGATGGTCAGCGCCTTGAGCTCGTCCGGCGCACGGGGATGCAAGCCCTGGGCGATTTCCGACAGGGTGCTGAACGAGCCCGGGTAAACCATGACCGAGTGCCCCTGTTGTTGCAGGCAGGCAAAAATTGCAAACTCTTCGAGAAAATAATCTGCCGAAAAACCGACTTGCCGAGCCCGCTCTGCCGGCTCCAGCACATCGATTTTTTTGCGTAAATAATGCTCCGCGAAGCCTTTGATCGACTGATTAAAGCGGGCATCGGTGCGATACAGCTGCACAAGCTCGCGGTGAAAATAACCATAGCCCACCTGCTCCTGAACCCGGTGACAGGTGAGAAAGTTAAAGCGCGTTGCCGAGCTGAAACATTCAAACACCGGCCGGTTTTCCTGCAGGAAACGCTCACCCAACTCCAGCGCTGCCGCCAGCGCCACTGAAGGCTGCACCTGATGCACTGATTGCAGGGTCAACCGATGAATGCTGTCGCCAACCAGCACGGTACAGCGGGTAAATCGCCGGGCAATCCATTCCAGGATTCCCGCCAGCTTTTGTGGATAAAAGTGACTGTTTTCAAGGCTTATTCCCAGAAAGCAACTTTCTGACAATTCAAATCCGTTACGTTTTTCGAGGGGGGATACCGAGGCTATCTTGGCTTTATATCTAAATGATCGAGCGCCGATGACACAGGCCGCAGGCTGCGGCAAATTATTATTCAAATCAAACGACATACAGACTCCTCGTCAACATACTGACTGAAGGCAGCGTGGTCATGCATTTGATGAAATATTCAATTAACAGAACGGGCAGGCAATATAGTATTTATAAAACACGTTATCTATTTATAGTCAGGCATCCTAATCTGCACAACGTATTACCATGTAAGACGTTGGCCTGAATTACGTACGAAACAGCCTACATATAAGCCAAAACTCTCTGACGTTGCTTACTCGCTGACTTTCTCAATCAAGTCCAAGCCCCTACACTCGCGGTAGATTTTTCCCAAGGACGCTTCATGAAACGCAGCCTGACCATTATCGCCGTTGTCGTCGCCGCCCTTGCCGGTGGCGGGTTTTGGTACGTGCAAAGCAAGTTGCCTTCCCGTCAGGGGCAAGTCGAGCTTGCGGCACTGCAAGGACAGGTCACGGTGCGTTATGACGAGCGCGGGGTGCCGCATATTCGCGCGGGCAATCAAGCTGATCTGTACCGTGCCTTGGGCTATGTACAGGCGCAGGACCGCTTGTTTCAGATGGAAATCATGCGTCGCCTGGCCAGGGGCGAGTTGGCCGAGGTGCTGGGCCCCAAGCTCGTGGATACCGACAAGCTGTTTCGCAGCCTGCGCATCCGTGAGCGGGCCGCCAGCTACCTGACGGAACTGGACCCGCAGTCCCCGGCCTTTCTGGCCTTGCAGGCGTATCTGGACGGGATCAACCAGTACCAGGCCAGCCACGCCAAACCGGTGGAGTTCGACCTGCTGGGTATCAAGCCTCGGCCCTTCACCGCCGAAGACACCATCAGCGTCGCCGGGTACATGGCCTATAGCTTTGCCGCTGCCTTTCGTACAGAGCCGCTGCTGACCTATGTGCGCGATCAACTGGGCAGCGATTACCTGCAAATCTTTGACCTCGATTGGCAGCCTCAAGGTGTGTTGGCCCCGGCACTGGCGGCCAGCGACTGGAAAGCCCTCGGCGCCCTGGCCCAACTAAGCGATCAGGCCTTGAGCCAGGCGGGCTTGCCGCAGTTCGAAGGCAGCAATGCATGGGTGGTGTCGGGCAAGCGCACGCAAAGTGGCAAACCATTGCTGGCGGGCGACCCGCATATTCGCTTTTCGGCGCCATCAGTCTGGTATGAAGCGCAGCTCTCCGCCCCGGATTTTGACCTGTACGGCTACCATCAGGCGCTGGTGCCGTTCGCCTTCCTGGGTAACAACCGCGACTTTGGCTGGAGCCTGACCATGTTCCAGAACGATGATCTGGACCTGATTGCCGAGAAGACCAACCCCGACAACCCCAATCAGGTGTGGTACCACGGCCAGTGGGTCGACATGACCAGCAGCGAACAGCAGATTGCGGTCAAGGGCGAGCCGCCGGTCACGCTTACGCTGCGTCAGTCGCCCCACGGCCCGATCATCAACGACGTACTGGGTGCCACGGCGGGCAACACACCGATTGCCATGTGGTGGGGGTTTCTGGAGACGAAAAACCCGATCCTCGAAGGCTTCTACCAGCTCAACCGTGCTGACAGCCTGAGTAAGGCCCGTAAGGCGGCTACCTTTATTCAGGCGCCGGGGCTCAATCTGCTGTGGGCCAACGCCAAGGGTGATATCGGCTGGTGGGCGGCGGCGCAATTGCCCAAGCGCCCGGCGGGGGTCAACCCGGCGTTTATCCTCGACGGCAGCACAAACCAGGCCGATAAAGACGGTTTTTACCCGTTCAGCGCCAACCCTCAGGAAGAAAATCCGGCGCGGGGCTATATCGTGTCGGCCAACTTCCAGCCCGTGTCCCCTGCTGGCATCCAGATACCCGGTTATTACAACCTCGCGGATCGCGGCCAACAGCTCAATCGCCAACTCAGCGATGCCAGCGTGAAGTGGAACCTGAAAAACAGCCAGGCGCTGCAACTGGGTACCGCGACTGACTACGGCCAGCGTGTGCTCAAGCCCTTGTTACCGGTGCTGCGCGAAGTGGTCAGCGACCCGGCCGAACGCAAACTGGTGGAGCAACTGGGGCAATGGAAAGGCGATTACCCGCTGGACTCAACCGCGGCCACGCTGTTCAACCAGTTCCTGTTCAACCTCACCGAAGCGACCATGCGCGATAAATTGGGCGATGCCTTTTTTGACACTATGCTGACCACCCGCGTGATCGATGCAGCTTTGCCGCGCCTGGCCGCAAGCCCGGATTCGCCGTGGTGGGACAACCGCACTACCGCGCAAAAAGATAGCCGCGCCGACACGGTCAAAGTGGCCTGGCGGGCCAGCATTGCGCATTTGAAGGCGACCCTGGGTAACGACCCCGGGCAATGGCGCTGGGGCCGTGCCCATACCCTGACCCACGACCATCCGCTGGGGCGGCAAAAACCGCTGGACTGGCTGTTCAACGTAGGCCCCTTCGCCGCCCCCGGCAGCCACGAAGTGCCCAACAACCTCAGCGCTAAACTCGGCAACGCCCCGTGGCCGGTGACCTATGGCCCGTCGACCCGGCGCCTGATCGACTTCGCCAACCCGACCCACAGCCTGACCATAAATCCTGTGGGGCAAAGCGGCGTGCCTTTCGACAAACACTACCGCGACCAGGCCGAGTCCTACATCGAGGGCGACTACGACAAACCGCATATGGAAGAAAACGAGATCCAGCTCAATACCCGCAGTACGTTGCGGTTGGTGCCGGTGAGGTGAACTACTGCAAACTTAATGTGGGAGCCAGACCAGTAAACCCTGCAATGGCGGTGTATCTGAGCAACCTGGCTGCATGGTTTTGCGGCTGCTGCGCTCCTCAGGGCTACAAATATGGCGAACCCTCTGTAGCCGTTGACGAGTAGAACGAGGCTACGTCCGGCTGCGTAGCAGTCGTAAAACCATTCGGCCTCTGTGCTTCAGATACATCGCGCATACCCCTGTTTACGACTGCTGCGCAGCCGAACGCAGCCTTCGTTCCTCGGTATCTACAAAGTCTCTACAAATACCTCTGTGCTAGCGCAGCGCATAATCCAGCACGATCCCCACAAAAATCGCCAACCCCGCCCAGTGGTTATGCAAGAAGGCCTTGAAGCAGCGCTGAGGTTCGCGGTTGCGGGTGTACCAGTATTCCCACACAAAACACCCCGCAGCCCCCAGCAGACCAAGGTGGAACCAGCCACCCAGCTCAAAATGTGAACCCGCCAGCAGCAGGCAACCCAAGGCCAGGCCCTGCAAACTGAGGATAATCACGCGATCAGCATCGCCAAACAGGATGGCGGTGGATTTGACGCCGATCTTGAGGTCGTCCTCGCGGTCAGTCATCGCGTAGTAGGTGTCGTAACCCACGGTCCACAGCAGATTGCCGATATACAGCAACCAGGCCGCAGCTGGCAGGCTGCCGGTTTCGGCGGTAAACGCCATCGGTATGCCCCAGGAGAACGCGGCCCCCAGTACCACTTGTGGGTAGTAGGTGTAGCGCTTCATAAACGGATAAGTCGCAGCCAGCGCCAGCCCGCCGAATGACAGCCAGATGGTCGGCGCATTGGTGCACAACACCAGCAGGAAACTGACGCCCATCAGCAGCGCAAAAAACACCAGAGCCTCTTTGCTGCTGATTTTTCCGCTGGCCATCGGCCGTTGTTCAGTGCGTTTGACGTGGCCATCCACCTTGCGATCGGCAAAGTCGTTGATCACGCAACCGCCAGCCCGGGTCAGGATCACGCCGAATACAAAGATCAGCAGGTTGCTCAGCGAAGGCACGCCCTTGGCGGCGATCCACAGCGCCCACAGGGTCGGCCACAGCAGCAGATAGATGCCGATGGGCTTGTCCATGCGGGTCAGCTGGATAAAGTCCCAGGCACGCGGGTTGAGGCGGTTAAGTGATTTGAGCAGTCGCGTGTACATCAGTTGTTCTCCGACCGGGTACTGAGGGCGGTCCACAGTTTGGGTAAAAACACTTCGGCCACCAGCACGCTCAATCCTCCGCGCACAAAGCGCGAGCGGCGGGCCCACAGGTCATCGGCCTGGTCGACCAGCGGTAACCAGTTGCGCGGGTAGCGACACACCTGCAGCGCACCGCGCTCAAACGCCTGATCGCTAAACAGCAGTTCGCCCAATGAGCGGGTGCCCAACTCGTCCATATTCAGGCCGCCCGCTTCCAGCGAACCTTGAGCCGCCACGCTGCGGGCAAACACCCAGGGCTGGCCGTGCCCGCGCAAATACACTTCACGTACCCAGCCCTGAACCCCCAGGGGCAACTCAAGCGCCGCACACTCGTCCGGGCGCAATACTTGCCAGCCCTCAAAAAGCGGAAGCACGCTGAAGGAATTATCTGAAATTGCAGTGAGACGCCGAGTCAGGGAACCTTCGTCAAACAGCCAGTCGAGCGTCTGTGCGTCGGGCAGGTCAGAAAGCAGGCCTTGCTCAAGCCAGACGGGGGAGATCAGCGGATACGTTATGTGCGGCACGGTGGGTCATAATTGGCAACCAGTGAGGTCGGCGAGCTTATCATGCCGGTCCTTGAATGAGCGGCTCAGAGCCTGTTGGCACCATTGGTACTTGCATCTGCCGGTGGTCATCAGTACAAAACGCCCTGAATTTGACGAGCAACACGGCGCATATCAACAAGTCCGTGGTTTCGTCCCGGCCTGAATCCCTAGGAAGTACCCCGATGAAAAAGTGGCAATGCATTGTATGTGGTCTGATTTATAACGAAGCCGACGGTTGGCCTGATGATGGTATCGCCCCTGGCACCCTGTGGCAGGACGTGCCGGAAGACTGGCTGTGCCCGGACTGCGGCGTCGGCAAAATGGATTTCGAGATGATTGAAATCAACTGATCGACCTTTTAAAACCAGATTCACCCCTTGGAGATTGGAATGAACGCACCTGTAGTGATCGTAGGCACCGGCCTGGCTGGCTATAACCTGGCCCGGGAGTTTCGCAAGCTGGACAGCGAAACCCCGCTGCTGCTGATCACCGCCGATGACGGGCGCTCCTACTCCAAACCGATGCTCTCCACCGGCTTTGGCAAAAACAAGGAAGCCGACGGCCTGAGCATGGCAACACCCGAGGCCATGGCCACACAGCTCAATGCCCAGGTACGCACCCACACCCGTATCAGCGGGATCGACCCTGGCCACAAGCAATTGTGGATCGGCGAAGAGGCCGTACCCTATCGCGACCTGATTCTGGCCTGGGGCGCGCAAACCGTGCAGGTACCGGTGGAAGGCGATGCGCAGGGCGCGATCTTCCCGATCAATGATCTTGAAGATTACGCCCGCTTTCGCACCGCAGCAGCAGGCAAGCGCCGCGTGTTGATCCTGGGTGCCGGCTTGATCGGCTGCGAATTTGCCAATGACCTGATCGCGGGCGGCTACGAGGTTGACCTGGTGGCCCCCTGCGAGCAGGTGATGCCCACCTTGCTGCATCCTGCCGCCGCAGCGGCGGTCCAGTCCGGCCTTGAAAGCCTGGGCGCACGTTTTCATCTGGGCCCGCTGCTGACTCGTTTACAACGTACGGATGCCGGGCTGGAGGCGCACTTGTCGGATGGCAGCCTGGTGCCGTGCGATGTGGTGGTATCGGCCATTGGCCTGCGCCCGCGTATTGATATGGCGGCGGCTGCCGGGATCAAGGTCAATCGCGGGATCGAGGTCGATCGCTTGCTTAAAACCTCCCACGCCAATATCTACGCGCTGGGCGACTGTGCCGAAGTCGATGGCTTGAACCTGTTGTACGTGATGCCGCTGATGAGCTGCGCCCGCGCCCTGGCGCAAACCCTGGCAGGCAACCCGACTGCGGTGAGCTACGGGGCCATGCCCATTACCGTAAAAACCCCGGTTTGCCCGTTGGTGGTGTCTCCCGTACCCCGTGGTTGCGAGGGCACCTGGACTGTGGAAGGCCAGGGCGCCGATATCAAAGCGCTGTGCCGCGACGCAGACGGCAAACTGCTCGGTTACGCCCTGACTGGCGAAGCCGTTCGCGAAAAACTTGCGCTAAACAAAGAGCTGCCTGCACTTTTGGCGTAAACACGGCGCACTCTGTCACATATAGCATTGCCTTGGCTCAACAAAGCCTGTGCCGAGACTGGCGTCGACCTTGGCCGCGTGCCATTCTCACACCGGTCTGCCGCAGTTTAGAGCCTGCGGCGCCTTAGGCGCTGCTCCGTAGAGAGCAGCACGGACATAACAACAAAAAACCGTCAATGAGGCTTCATCATGCGTAAACCCGATCTCGCCGCAGCTATCGCTGAAAAGGCTGACCTAACCAAAGAGCAAGCCAACCGCGTTCTCAATGCAGTGCTTGAAGAAATCACCCAGGCCCTGCATCGCAAAGACAGCGTCACGCTGGTCGGCTTTGGCACCTTTATTCAGCGTCACCGTGGTGCCCGTACAGGCCAGAACCCGCAAACCGGCCAGCCGGTCACCATCAAGGCCAGCAACACGGTCGCGTTCAAGCCGGGCAAGTTCCTCAAGGACAGCGTCAATCCTTAAGGCACTGGCGTCCTGAAGAATGGGCAAGCTGGCGCTGCCGGCGGCCCATTCTTGATAAAACAAGGGCCGATTGTGCGGCCATAAGTGGCAAAACCCATCCCATCTACGCCTATCTATGCAGATATATGGCGTTCTTCGCTCAAATCGTTACACTGCGCCGGCCATTTTTTTATTCCCCCGAGGCCGCGTACATGAAATTTCGTTTTCTGCTCTGGATGCTGGGCTTTTTGATGGGCAAAGCCAGCCGCAAGAATCCTGCTTTCCAGCAACAACTGGGTGACAAGGATCTGGTGTTCCAACTGCAAACCCTCGACGGCAAAGTGGCCCGTCACTTCAAGGTAAAAAACCAGCGCATTACCAGCCACGGCGGCCTGTACCCCGAGCCTGCGTTTGCCATCGCCTTTAAAGATGCCGCCTACGGCTTCGCCACGCTGCAAGCGAAGAACAAGCAGCTGGCGTTTATGACCGGGATTCAGGACAAGTCGATTCAGATCAAGGGCAACCCGGCGCTGGTGATCTGGTTCCAGGGCCTGACCAAGTACCTCAAGCCGCGTAAAAAAGCCAAGGCTTAAGGTCAAAAGCCCCTCACTGTGAGGGGCTTTGGCTTTTCACGATTCAAGCCTGACCAAACTGCGCCGCCATCTCCCGCAGCAGCACCTCAGCTTCCAGCACTTTACCCACCACAGCCTCAGCTTTCTCGCGAGGCACGCCCAAACGCTCGAACAACGTATCCGGCAACGGCTCGCAAGCCCCATGCCCGATTCCGCGACTACGCAGCAACCCCAGCGCGACACACACCAGGTTCGGATAATGGGCATCCGCCCCGACATAGTCCGGGTCGTGCTGAAAACGCACAGCTATCGCCAACTCGTCCGGCATTTCCCAAAAGCGCATCAGCCAGGCGCCCATCTGCTCACGGCTGATGCCCAGCAAATGCTGTTCGATCAGGCTATGGCTGACATGGGGGTTGACCTCCAGATGACGGCAAATAAGCGAAAAGTGCGGCGGGAATACATGAGCCAGCAGCAAGTAGCCAAAGTTGTGCAGCAACCCGCCCAGGTAGGTCATGCCCACTTCCGGGCGTTGTTCCCGGGGCATGGCGCGGGTCAGTCCTTCAATGACCGCCGCGGTGTAGATCGACTGTTGCCAGTAAGGCGTACTCGATTGCGGATGATCCTTGGGCAAACTCAGGCTTTTGCCCAGCGAGAGGCTTAGCGCCAGGTTGATCACCAGATCGACCCCCAGTACCCGCACAATCGCGTCTTCAACCGAACGAATCTTGCTCTGTGATGCGTAGTACGAGGATGACGCCCAGCTCATGACCTGCGCCGCCAGCGCCGGATCGGTTTCCACTACGCTGGTAATTTCATCAATAGTGACGTCAGGGTCGGAACGTAAGCGCATGATGCGCCGAACACTCTCTGACAGCGGCGGCAGCTCGATGGTGGCTTCCAGACGCTGCTGGATTCGCCGCGCCGTAAAGGCCTGGACGGCCCGGGTGATGGCATCACCATCGTCCCCGCCGAGATCAAGCCTGATCTCACTCAAAGGCTCGCCAAAACAACCGGCGCTGGCGCTTTTCAGCAGGCGCTTGAAGTCTTCCCGGGCAATCTCCAGCCACTGGCCCGGCTGCCCGGCACTGATCAGCAACGAGGGTTGCAGCAGTAATTGCTCTTCATACAGGCACGGTGTATTGATCAGCGCTGGCAAGCCTGGCAGCAGGCTCAGGCCATGCTTGTCGAACAGCAGTTGCAGGCGATCCGGCGCAACCGCCGTCATACGCCGCCCGGTCAAATCAGCCAGCCGGTTCAGATCCAGCAGATGGCTCTGCGCAAACAGCACCATCAGGGTGCCGATCGAATCATCGAGCAGCACGGCCTGCACCTTGTGCGCAGGGTCGAGCCCCGAGTGCTCCGGGACTTCGCGATAGGCGATGGCCAAGTCACCGAGCATGCGCCCGACAACAGACGGCGTGCTCGCAACGGCAGGGGCGCTGGCAACTTCAGTCATGGTCTGCATCCGTTCTGTACAACTCAAATTTGATAAGCCGTCACTTGATCGGCCGATCGGCCATTTACTGAATGTTCTTTTACACCTGCCCGTATTGTTGGCCGTGACGCAGCCAGCGATCGAGCAACGGACTGACATGGCTTGGCCAACGCTCGATCAGGGCCTGGGCCGCCTCGCGTACGGCGGGCAGCAGGTCGGCATCGCGCATCAGGTCGGCAACTTTAAATTGCAGAAGACCCGTCTGACGGGTCCCGAGCATTTCGCCGGGACCGCGCAGTTCGAGGTCTTTTTCGGCAATCACAAAGCCGTCGTTGGTCTCGCGCATGATGCCCAGGCGCTGACGGCCGATTTGTGACAGCGGCGGGTGATACAGCAGTACGCAATGGCTCACCGCGCTGCCCCGGCCCACTCGCCCGCGTAGCTGGTGAAGCTGGGACAGGCCCAGACGTTCGGGGTTTTCAATGATCATCAGGCTTGAGTTGGGCACGTCCACACCCACTTCAATCACCGTGGTGGCCACCAGCAGTTGCAGCTCACCAGCCTTGAAGCGAGCCATGACTTCGGCTTTCTCGGCGGCTTTCATGCGCCCGTGGATCAGGCCCACGCGCAGCTCACCCAAGGCGCTGGAGAGATCTTCGAACGTGGTTTCGGCGGCCTGGCAGGTCATCTCTTCCGATTCTTCGATCAGGGTACACACCCAATAGGCCTGCCGCCCTTCGGCACAAGCGGCGCGTACCCGCTCGATCACTTCAACACGCCGCGTATCGACCACCAGCACGGTGTTGACCGGGGTCCGGCCGGGCGGCAATTCGTCGAGGATCGAGGTATCAAGGTCGGCGTAGGCACTCATGGCCAGGGTGCGCGGGATCGGGGTGGCCGTCATGATCAACTGGTGCGGGCACATCACCCCGCCCACGCCCTTGTTACGCAAGGCCAGACGCTGCTGCACGCCGAAGCGGTGCTGTTCGTCGATGATCACCAGCGCCAGGTTCTTGAACTGCACATGCTCCTGAAACAGGGCATGAGTGCCGACCACCATGGGCACGCCACTGGCGATTTGTTCCAGCGCTGTCACGCGCGCCTTGCCCTTGAGCTTGCCCGCCAGCCATGCCACTTCAAGCCCCAAAGGCTCCAGCCAGCGCTTGAAGTTGATGAAATGCTGTTCGGCGAGGATTTCCGTGGGTGCCATCAAGGCCACCTGATAACCCGCCTCAAGCGCCTGCAGCGCAGCCATTGCCGCAACCACTGTCTTGCCAGAACCCACATCACCCTGAATCAGACGCAGCATGGGCTCAGGCTGGCTCAGATCGTAGGCTATTTCGTTGCCGACCCGGGTCTGCGCGCCAGTCGGGGGGAAGCCCAGATTGGCGAGGTATTGCCCCGGCAGCTTCGTGGCCTTGGGCAAGGCCGGGGCCTGCTGGGAACGAAGGCTCTCGCGCAAGCGCTGCTGAGACAGTTGGTGGGTCAGCAGTTCCTCAAAGGCCAGACGGTGTTGTGCCCAGTGATGGCCCAGGGCGAGCTCCTCGACATCGGCATCAGCGGGGGGCTGGTGCAAATAGCGAATGGCTTCATCCAGCGGGGCCAGTTGGTAGTCCTTGGCCAGTTCCGGCGGCAACCAGTCGGGCAGGCTGCGCGGGCCAAGCATGGCCAGACTTTGCTGGCTGAGCTGGCGCAAGCGCTGCTGAGTCAGGCCTTCGGTCGTGGGGTAGATCGGGGTCAGAGTGGTGTCGACCGGCGGCGGCTCATCGCCAGTGATGGCACGGTATTCGGGGTGATAGATCTCCAGCCCCGAGGCACCAGGCCGAGCCTCGCCATAGCAGCGCACTTCAGTGCCGCGCTTGAGGCTTTCCTTTTGCGCATTGCTGAAGTGATAGAAGCGCAGGCTCAGGCCGCCGGTGCCATCGTTGATACGCACCAGCAAGCTGCGACGCTTGCCCATGACCACATCAGCGCCGATAACCCGACCTTCAACCACTGCATCCTGACCGGGGCGCAAGGCGCCAATCGGCACCACCCGGGTCCGGTCCTGATAGCGCAATGGCAAATGAAACAGCACGTCCTGGACGTTTTCCAGCCCGACCTTGGCCAATTTCTCGGCCATGGCCTCGCCCACGCCCTTGAGCGCGGTGACCGACACTTTCGACAACTCGGTCATCGGCAGGCTTACTTCGCAACGGGCGGCTTGGCCACCGAACACAGGCGGATAGAGTCGGCGAGGATTTCAATCGCCTTGGGCCGCGGGAAGCTGGCGCGCCAGGCGATGGCCACCGTGCGAAACGGCACGGGCGGGGTCAGCGGGCGTACGGCCAGGATGCCGGGGGCATAGTGGTGACTGTCGACAGCCGACAACGGCAGAATCGAGATACCCAGGCCTGAAGCCACCATATGACGGATGGTTTCCAGCGAGCTGGATTCCACCGTGGTGTGCATGGCGCCATCATTGCCTTTGGCCACGGTCGGGCAGGCTTCAAGCACCTGATCGCGGAAGCAGTGGCCTTCGCCCAGCAAGAGCAGGCTCTTGTCGTTGAGCAAGCTGGCGTCGATGGTTTCTTTTTTGGTCCACGGGTGCTCGCTGGGCATCAGCACGTAAAACGGCTCGTCGTACAGCGGCAGGGTCAGCACGTCGGCTTCCTGGAACGGCAGGGCGATGATGATCGCGTCCAGCTCGCCGTTGCGCAGTTTGTCGCGCAGCACGTGGGTGAAGTTTTCTTCGATATACAACGGCATCTGCGGGGCAACCCGGTGCAGTTGTGGAATCAGGTGCGGGAACAGGTAAGGACCCACGGTGTAGATCGCGCCTACTTTGAGAGGGGCGGTCAGCTGGTTTTTACCGGCCTGGGCCAATTCGCGAATGCCCTGGGCCTGCTCCAGCACTTTTTGCGCCTGAGCCACGATGGCTTCACCTACAGGGGTCACACGCACGGCACTTTTGCTGCGCTCGAAAATCAGCACACCGAGTTCGTCTTCCAGTTTTTTCACACCCACCGACAGGGTCGGCTGGCTGACGTGGCAACGCTCAGCGGCATGGCCGAAGTGCTGCTCTTGGGCGAGGGTAACGATGTAGCGTAATTCTGTAAGCGTCATAGCGGGCGTCCCTGTGGTTGCGGGCCAAGCATAGCGGCTGCAATCGATAGACGCACGTTATCAGACATTACCCTCAGAGCTACAGTAGCCAATCAAGGTATTACTGGTTTTTTATCCATACCGCAGATGCACAAAGGGCACCCTGAGGTGCCCTTTATGGTGTTAACGCCGACGTTTATCGATGGAATAAACGAAGGGTGCCACGATCTCGATGCTGCCATTGGTCAGCATCTCAGGCGGCGGCTTGGGCAACGGTTGTGCCCGGCGGATCATTTCCAGGGTGGCCCGGTCCAGATCAGCATTGCCGGAACGCCCTACCAGCTCGTAGGACAGTACCTTGCCTTCAGCGTCTACCACGAAGCGCAGACGGTTCAGGCCTTCCTTGCCACGGGATTGCGCAGCAGGCGGGTACTTTTTGTACTTGCCCAAGTGGCTCAGCAAAGTACCTTCCCAACTGGCCTTGGCGGCCAGTTGTTGCGCTGACGGCCCCAGGGCCGGTGCAGCGGATTTCTCGCTGGTGTTCTTGGTCGGCGTCGCGTCGCTTGGTTTCTCTTCTGAAGGCTTCTCTTTAACCGGGTCGGGTTTTTCCACAGGCTTGGGCGGTTGAGGCTTTTGCTTGGGTTTGACCGGCTTGGGTACAGAAATCTTCGGCTTGGGCGCTTCAGCCAGCTTGGGTATCGGCAACTCTTCCACCGGCGCCGGTGGTTGTGGCGGTGTCACCACTTTAGGCGGCGCAGGAGGAGGCGGTGCCGGCAGTGGCGCCAGATCGACCATCATCGCTTGCGGCGGAAGTTCGATCGCACGCGGGTTGGACCATTGCAGGGCAAGAATCACTGCCACTGCATGGACACCCAATACCACGGCCAGGCTGGTTGCGTAACGCGTCATCTTTTGGCGCGCTATGGTCATTTCTTGGCTGCCGTCTCAAGTCCGACCAGACCCACCTTCAAGTAACCGGCTGCGCGCAAAGCATCCATCACGCTCATCAGGTCACCGTAATCCACGCCTTTGTCGGCCTGGAAGAAGATCGTCGTGTCTTTGTTGTTGTGGGTCCTGGCATCCAGGGTCGGGCCCAGGGCTTCAACCGTAACCGGTTCTTCGCCCAGATACAGACGCTGGTCCGCCTTGACGCTGAGGAACACCGGTTTCTCAGGCCGCGGCGCCGGTTTGGCACTGGAAGCGGGCAGGTCAACCTTGATATCCACAGTGGCCAGCGGTGCTGCCACCATAAAGATGATCAGCAGTACCAGCATCACGTCAATAAAGGGGGTGACGTTGATTTCATGGTTCTCGGCGAGATCGTCATCGCCTTCTTTTAAATGCAGGCCCATGGCCGATTACCCCACTTTCACCATGTGCGGTTGCGAGCTACGCTCAGGCGGCAGGTGATCGAGGTCACGGCTAACCAACAGCAACACTTCAGCAGAGGCATCCGCCACCTGGGCCTTGTAGCCGGTGATGGAGCGGGCGAAGACGTTGTAAATCACTACCGCCGGGATCGCTGCAACCAGACCCAGCGCCGTGGCCAGCAGGGCTTCGGCAATACCCGGCGCAACAACGGCCAGGTTGGTGGTCTGGGTTTTGGCGATACCGATAAAGCTGTTCATGATGCCCCATACGGTACCGAACAGACCGACGAACGGTGCAGTGGAACCGATGGTGGCCAGCACGCCCGTGCCGCTGCTCATGTTGCGGCCGCAAGCGGCAACCAGACGCTCAAGACGGAAGCTCACACGCTCCTTGATGCCTTCCTTTTCGCGGCTATTGGCCGACAGGCGCATCTCTTCAAGGGCGTCCTGCACCAGCAGTTGGGCCAGGGTGCCTTCTTTACCGGCGGTTTCGCTGGCTTCTTTCAAGGTACGGGCTTTTTTCAGCTGGGCTATTTCAACCCGCAGACGACGCTTGGCACCCAGGACTTCGAAGCCTTTGGCGATCCAGATGGTCCAGGTGATGATCGAGGCGATTGCCAGGCCGATCATCACGATCTTGACGATGATGTCCGCGTTTTTGTACATGCCCCAGGGCGACAGGTCGTGGGCCATGCCCAGGCTGTTGTCTTCTTCGGCAATGATTTGCGGTGCGTCATCGGCCGGGGCAGCAGCACCCTCAACCAGTGTAGGATCAGTCGCACCTGGTGCAGCAACAGGTGCCGGAGCAGCGGCCTCAGTGGCAGCCTGCGTTGCCGGGGTAGCAGGTTCGTCGGCAAATGCCGCGACAGGTGCCAACATCAAGCTGAACATCAGCGCCGCAACCCCACGCCAGACGCGTGTTGGGCTCAAAGGCTGGGTTGGCGAAGCGGTGGGATGATTGCGTGTCATGCTAGCCGGACCTGAGGAAAGTAATGTGGTAATGCCCTACAACGCGGTGTAAGACCAAGGGCAAAATGATGCGTTATTATTGCAAGTAATTCTTGTTAACAAAAGCAATAGCATCTGTTTTTTTCGAAAGTCACGACTTAGGTCGTGTCTAAACACGTCGTTTTGTAACTTTTGATTAGGAATTTTGCGATGCCCAAAGCCTCTGTTTTGATCGCCGGGTGCGGTGATATTGGCAGCCGCCTGGCTACTCAACTGCTTGGCAATGACTGGCAGGTGTATGGCTTGCGACGCTCCATCGACCGGCTGCCTGCGGGCGTGACCGGGGTGGCGGGGGATTTGTTCAGTGAGCAATGCCCGGTGCAATGGCCAAGTGGCCAGATCGATTATCTGGTGTACAGCGCGGCGGCCACCGAGCATGACGAAGCCGGCTATCAGGCGGCTTATGTAGACGGGTTGAAAAACACCCTGAGCTGGCTTGAGCAAAATGGCCAGCGACCCAGGCGCCTGCTGTTTGTGTCCAGCAGCGGTGTGTTCGCCCAGAAGGGCGGGGAATGGGTCGATGAGACATCCCCGGCCGAGGCAACAAGCTACTCGGGCCGGATCATGCTGGATGCCGAGCAGGTGGCACTGAACAGTGGCATTGCGGCCAGCGTGGTACGCCTGACCGGGATCTACGGGCCGGGCCGTGAATGGATGCTGGGGCAGGTGCGCAAGGGCTATCGCGTGGCCGTCGAACCACCGCTGTATGGCAACCGGATCCATGCCGATGACGCTGCCGGGCTTTTGGCCTTTTTGCTTGAGGCAGATCGCCAGGGCAAAGCGCTGGATGATTGCTATATAGGTGTGGATAACGCGCCGGTGCCTCTGGCCGAGGTCGTTGGCTGGCTACGTGAGCGTCTGGGTATTACTGAATGGGCCGCTGAAACCAGCACCCGCCGGGCTGGCAGCAAACGCTGCAGCAACGCACGGGCCAAGGCGCTGGGCTGGGAGCCGCGCTATACCAGTTATCGCGAGGGGTATGAGCAGATTCTGGGAGGCAAGGCTTAATACATGCCTTGTGGGAGCGGGCTTGCTCGTGATGCAGGCAACTCGTTGTATCAGTCAGTACGCGGCGATTCCATCGCGAGCAACCCGCTCCCACAGGGTATCCCTATTACGGCAACTGCTTCTCCAACACCCACTCACGCTGACCTGGGTAAAACTGGGGCATGTCGTCCGGGGCTGAAGCGTCCAGCGCCTGGAAGATTTCCAGCTTGCGGCCCTCACGAACAAAAATGTGCGCAGCGCCCGCTTCGCCCTGCTGCAGCCAGAAGCTGTCGTACTCGCCACTCATCGAAGCGCAATCGCCAGCCAGGCACAGAACGTAGTTCTGGGTATTGGCCAGACCTTTTACCCGGCCGTCCGGCAAAAATGTCACCAGCCCGCCTTGCCCGGCGCCACTGAGTACACGCCACTGACCGCCCAGATAAGCGCTATTGAGTGACGTTTCAAAGCTCGTACCCAGCGGTGCATCGTCTGCCACATTAACCGGCGAACGCACGAAAGACTGGCGCGGTTCCGCTTCGGTCTCGGCCTGTATCAACTCTTCACCGTTCAGGCTCAAACCTGTGGCGCTGTCACCATAAAAGCTGACCTGCCAGCCACCGTCATTTGCAGGCAGCAGCTTGCCTTCAACCGACTCAAAACCGTTGGTGTAGTGGGCGGTGGCGTTTTTGCTGTCGATGTCCCATTCCAGGTTCGGCCCATAGGCCAACAGGGCTTCGCGCAAGTTACCGCCATTGGCAGCGGCGTCGATTGCGGCCTGATTGATCCAGACACCACTGATGTCGCGGCGGGCGGGTTCGCTGGCACAACCACCCAACACGATGGTGAGCAGTGACAACACAAGCGCTTTGCGCATGCTGGAATCCTTTTGAAGCCGGGAAGAGCGGGGTTGGCGCAGCATGAAGACGCTGCGCCGAGGGTGTTACTCAAGTACCAGAATAGCGTCCATCTCTACCTGCGAACCCTTAGGCAGGGCTGCAACGCCGATGGCGGCGCGGGCCGGGTACGGCTGTTCGAAGTACTTGCCCATGATCTCGTTGACCTTGGCGAAGTGGCTCAGGTCAGTCAGGAAGATGTTCAGTTTGACGATGTCCTTGAACGAACCACCCGCTGCTTCAGCGACCGACTTCAGGTTTTCGAAAACCTGGATGGTCTGGGCTTCAAAGCCTTCAACCAGCTCCATGGTTTTTGGGTCCAGCGGGATTTGACCGGACATGTAGACAGTATTGCCAGCCTTGATCGCCTGGGAATAAGTACCGATTGCCGCAGGTGCCTTGTCGCTGGTGATAACAGTCTTGGACATGGGTGACTCCTTGTATTTAGATGGCTACGCACGCATACGAGTGATGCGGATGACCCCGGTAAGGGCGCGCAGTTTTTTGATCACGCGAGCCAGGTGCACGCGGTCGTGCACGCTGACCACCAGTTGGACCACGCTGATGCGACCATCGCGTTCGTCCATGCTGATCTTTTCGATATTGCCGTCGGCAGCGTTGACGCTGCTGGCCAGCAGCGCAATCAGGCCGCGCTGGTGTTCCAGTTCGACGCGCAATTCGACGTTGAATTCGCCGGTAACATCCTTGGCCCACGAAAGCTGAATGCATTTTTCGGGGTTATGGCGGATTTCACTGATATTGCGGCAGTTGTCCAGGTGCACGACCATGCCTTTGCCCGCAGACAGATGACCAACAATCGGGTCACCCGGGATCGGCGTACAGCATTTGGCGTAGCTGAGTACCAAGCCTTCCGTACCACGAATCGCCAGCGGGCCCTCAGGGCTAGGCAATGCCTCGCCTTCGCCCAGCAGGCGTCGGGCTACTACATAGGCCATGCGATTGCCCAGGCCGATATCTTCGAGCAGGTCTTCGATCTGCTCCAGGCGGTATTCCTGAAGCATGGCCTGCACCCGCTCGGCGGGGATCTTGTCCAGCGCGCTGTTGAAGCCGTTGAGTACCTTGTTCAGCAGGCGTTCGCCCAGATTGACCGACTCGGAGCGACGTTGCAGCTTGAGGGCATGGCGAATATGGGTACGCGCCTTGCCGGTGACCACAAAATTGAGCCAGGCCGGGTTGGGGCGGGCGCCGGGGGCGCTGACGATCTCGACCGTGGAGCCACTTTGCAGCGGCTCGGACAGCGGCGCGAGACGACGATTGATCCGGCACGCAATACAGCTGTTGCCCACATCGGTGTGTACCGCATAAGCAAAGTCGACCGCCGTGGAGCCTTTGGGCAGCTCCATGATCCGGCCTTTGGGCGTGAACACGTAGACCTCGTCCGGGAACAGGTCGATCTTCACGCTTTCGATAAATTCCAGGGAGTTGCCTGCGCGCTGCTGCATCTCCAGCACGCCCTTGACCCATTGCCGCGCCCGGGCGTGGGTGCCGGTGTGCTGCTCGTCGCCACTGGATTTGTACAGCCAGTGGGCAGCGATGCCGTTGTTGGCCATTTCTTCCATTTCACGGGTACGGATCTGAATTTCGATCGGTACGCCATGCATGCCAAACAGCGTGGTGTGCAACGACTGATAGCCGTTGGCCTTGGGAATGGCGATGTAGTCCTTGAAACGACCCGGCAGGGGTTTGTACAAATTATGTACAGCCCCCAGTACGCGATAGCAGGTGTCTACCTTGTCGACGATGATGCGGAACGCGTAAACGTCCATGATCTCGTTGAAGGCCCGGCGCTTGCCGCGCATCTTTTTGTAGATGCCGTAGATATGCTTTTGACGACCGCTGACTTCGCCCTGAATGCCGTCTATGGCCAGGCAGTGGCTGAGCGATTCTTCAATTTTGTTGACGATTTCCTTGCGATTGCCCCGGGCGCGTTTGACCGCCTGGTAAATGCGCGCGGAGCGCATCGGGTACATCGCCTTGAAACCGAGGTCTTCGAATTCGATACGAATGCTGTGCATGCCCAGCCGATTGGCGATGGGTGCGTAGATTTCCAGGGTTTCCTTGGCAATCCGCCGGCGTTTTTCGCCGGACAGCACTTCGAGGGTGCGCATGTTGTGCAGACGGTCGGCCAGCTTCACCAGGATCACGCGAATATCGCGTGCCATGGCCATGGCCATCTTCTGGAAGTTTTCCGCCTGGGCTTCGGCCTTGGTTTCGAAGTTCATCTGCGTCAGCTTGCTGACGCCATCGACCAGATCGGCCACGGTTTCACCGAACTGCGCTACCAGCGCTTCCTTGGCAATACCGGTGTCTTCAATCACGTCATGCAGCATGGCTGCCATCAGGCTTTGATGGTCCATATGCATGTCGGCAAGGATATTAGCCACTGCCAGCGGGTGCGTGACATAAGGCTCGCCGCTACGTCGGCGTTGGCCGTCGTGGGCTTGTTCTGCGTAGAAGTACGCCCGGCGGACCAGATTGACCTGGTCCGGGCCGAGGTACGCCGACAAGCGATCGGCGAGGGCGTCTATGCTCGGCATGAGGAAACCTCCTGCCAAAACTTTTTACCCTTCGCCGTGCTACGTCGACCGGGCATAGGCTTAGTTCGCCTCGTTGGACTCGTCCTCGAACGCTGCGAACAGCGGTTCGTCTTCGACGATTTCAGCGTTGGCGATAAACTCGTAGCTCATCAGGCCTTCTGCGATTTCACGCAGGGCAACAACGGTAGGCTTGTCGTTTTCCCACTGCACCAGAGGCTCTTTACCGCCGGTGGCCAGTTGACGGGCACGCTTGGTAGAGAGCATGACCAGCTCAAAGCGGTTATCCACGTGTTCTAGACAGTCTTCAACGGTTACGCGGGCCATGGTCTTCCTCGTAGCAAATGCAATATGCGCGCTGCCCGGATGGGCGAGCGGACTCAACAGTTTAAAAAATCACCAGCCATTAGGGAAGCGCTGATTTTTCCGGCACTGCTCTAAAACCCCTGTAAGCGCCAATGTAAAGCCCTTACAGGGGTTTTGGGAAGTGCTCATTATCCGAGCAGTTCGGCCAGCAATTTGCCAAAACGCTGCTGTTGGCGTTTTTGCTGGAGGCGATTGGCGCGGAAAATGGCCTTCAAGTCCTCAAGTGCGAGGGCAAAATCGTCATTGATGATCAGGTAGTCGTAGTCCACATAGTGGCTCATTTCACTCACGGCTTCGCGCATGCGACCGTCAATGATTTCGTCGCTGTCCTGGCCACGGTTGTCCAGACGCTGACGCAGTGCTTCCTGGCTTGGCGGCAGGATAAAGATCGAACGCGCTTGGGGCATCAGCTTGCGAACCTGCTCGGCGCCTTGCCAGTCGATTTCCAGAATCAGGTCATGACCTTCATCCAGAGTCTGCTGCAAATGGCTCTGGGACGTGCCATACAGGTTGCCGAACACCTCGGCGCGCTCGAGGAAATCACCGTGCTCGATCATTTTGACGAACTCTTCGCGCTCGACAAAATGATAGTTCACGCCGTTCACTTCGCCCGGGCGCATGGCGCGGGTGGTGTGCGAAACCGATACTCGGATCTGCGGCTCAACGTCGATCAACGCTTTTACCAGGCTGGTCTTGCCTGCGCCCGACGGGGCAGAAACGATATAAAGGGTGCCAGTGCTGTGGTTCATCTCAGGGGGTGCCTTACTCAATATTCTGTACTTGTTCACGCATCTGCTCGATCAACACCTTGAGGTTGACCGCCGCTTGCGTGCTGCGTGGATCGAATGCCTTGGAGCCCAGGGTATTGGCCTCGCGGTTAAGTTCTTGCATCAGGAAGTCGAGGCGACGACCGGCAGCACCACCGGACTTGAGCACGCGGCGCACTTCAAGAATATGCGTGCTCAGGCGGTCCAGCTCTTCGGCCACGTCGCTTTTTTGCGCGAGCATGACCATTTCCTGCTCAAGACGCTGCGGATCAAGCTCGGCCTTCATGTCGGCAAAGCGATCGAGCACCTTTTGGCGCTGGGTGGCGAGCATCTGCGGTACCAGTTCGCGCAGGGTGTCGACATCGCCTTCTATGGCGGTCAAACGATCGCTGATCAAGCGTGCCAGCTCCGCGCCTTCGCGCTCGCGGCCGTTTTTCAGTTCTTGCAGGCCTTGCTTGAACAACACCAGGGCCTGGCTGTTCAAGGCTTGCGGGTCGCTGGCATCGGCCACCAGAACACCGGGCCAGGCCAGCACTTCCAGTGGGTTGAGCGGGGCCGGCTGCTTGATCAGGCTGGCGATGGTTTCGGCGGCAGCGACCAGTTGCGCAGCGCGCTCACGGTCAACCTGCAGCGGCTTGCCGGTAGTTTCTTCGGTGAAACGCAGGGTGCATTCCAGCTTGCCCCGCGAAATCCCCTGGCGCAGCGCTTCACGCACCGCAGCTTCAAGGTCTCGGAAAGACTCAGGCAGACGCAGGTGCGGCTCCAGGTAGCGGCTGTTGACCGAGCGCAGCTCCCAACTCAGGGTGCCCTGAGTGCCGGCGCTTTCGACGCGGGCAAAGGCGGTCATGCTATGCACCATGGACGGTACCTCGCGATTTGATGGATTAAGCCTGACGGCAAGTTAGACTCAGGATTGTAACGCAGTGCAGCCAACTGCCCCAAATGACGTCGGTCGTAAATACATTCAGTATCAAGGCAAGCCGGGCGTTGCCCGATCGCGCCCTGCGCGGCTGTGACCTTTCCTTTATAATGTTCGGCAGTTTTCCGTCCCGTACAGGTATCCCGCATGAAACGTCCAAGTGGTCGCGTTGCCGATCAGCTCCGCCCGATCCGCATCACCCGCAACTACACCAAACACGCAGAGGGTTCTGTACTGGTCGAGTTCGGTGACACCAAAGTCATCTGTACCGTCAGCGTCGAGAACGGCGTACCGCGCTTCCTTAAAGGCCAGGGCCAGGGCTGGCTGACTGCCGAATACGGCATGCTGCCGCGCGCCACCGGCGACCGTAACCAGCGTGAAGCCAGCCGCGGCAAGCAAGGCGGGCGCACCCTGGAAATCCAGCGCTTGATCGGCCGCTCCCTGCGCGCTGCGCTGGACATGTCCAAGCTCGGTGATATCACCCTGTACGTCGACTGCGACGTGATCCAGGCTGACGGCGGCACCCGCACCGCGTCCATCACCGGCGCCATGGTTGCGCTGGTCGACGCCCTGAAAATCATCAAGAAGCGTGGCGGCCTCAAGGGCGGCGACCCGATCAAGCAGATGATTGCAGCCGTCTCCGTAGGCATGTACCAGGGTGTACCGGTGCTGGACCTGGACTACCCTGAAGACTCGGCAGCAGAAACCGACCTCAACGTGGTCATGACCAGCAGCGGCGGCTTTATTGAAGTACAGGGCACTGCCGAAGGCGCACCGTTCCAGCCTGAAGAGCTGAACGCCATGCTCGCACTGGCACAAAAAGGCATGAACGAAATTTTCGCCCTGCAGCAAGCTGCTTTGGCTGACTGATTGTCCAAGTCTTTAACGATTACCCGGAGAACGTCATGAGCGAGCTGGATCTTTCAAAACCTGAACCGAGCCGCGACGCTCGTAAATGGGCCATGTTCTGTCATTTCTCGGCGTTCCTCGGGATGTGGTTTCCGTTTGGCAGCCTGATCGGCCCGTTGATCCTGTGGCAGCTAAAGCGCGAAAGCGACCCCTTTATCGATGACCAGGGCAAGGAAGCCCTGAACTTTCAGATCACCGTGGCCATTGCTTCGGCGGTTTGCTACGTGCTGATGTTTGTCCTGATTGGCTTCGCCTTGCTGGGCCTGGTGCTGATTGGTGCCCTGGTACTGGTGGTGATTGCAGGGGTCAAGGCCAATGACGGGGTGGTGTACCGCTACCCCTTCACCTGGCGCCCTCTCAAGTAACACACCTCACTCCCTCTTGATGCTGGCTCCCACATAGCCTGCAACCACAATGGTTTGTGCACAAAAAAGGCCCGTATCTTCCGATACGGGCCTTTTTTTAACCGCGAAAAGACACTTAGATTGTCAGTGTCCAGTCGTAGTCCACGATCAGTGGCGCATGTTGCGAGAAGCGTGGCTGACGCGGCAAGCGAGCGCTTCGTACAAAGCGACGCAGACCCGGGGTCAGCAACTGGTAGTCGAAACGCCAGCCCAGATTCAGCATCTCGGCCTGTTCGTTGTCCGGCCACCAGCTGTACTGGTCGCCTTCACGACTGACTTCACGCAGGGCATCGACATAGCCCATGTTGCCGACAATCTCATCCATCCAGGCCCGTTCAGGCGCCAGGAAACCAGGCGATTGCTGGCTGTCACGCCAGTTTTTAATGTCGAGTTTCTGCTGCGCCACATACAGCGAGCCGCAGTAGATGTACTCACGACGCTTGCGACGCTGCTTATCAAGGTAGCGGGCAAAGTCATCCATTAGCTTGAATTTTTGATTCAAGTCTTCATCGCCGTTCTGCCCCGAAGGGAGCAGCAAGGTCGCGATGCTGACCTTATCGAAATCGGCTTGCAGGTAGCGCCCGTAGCGATCGGCCGTCTCGAAGCCAAGCCCGGTGATGACTGCTTTCGGCTGCAACCGCGAGTACAAAGCCACACCACCTTGGGCGGGGACTTCGGCGTCACAGGCATAAAGAAAGTAGCCATCGAGCTGGTAGGCTGGATCGTCCAGTTCAAAGGCGGAGGCACGGGTGTCCTGCAGGCAGATAACGTCGGCATTCTGAGCTTGCAGCCAACTGAGCAAACCGCGCTCGACTGCCGTCTGAATACCATTGACGTTCACACTGATGATCCGCATAAATGGCCCCAAAAATCACGTGCGTGTATGATACACGCGGTCTTACTAATTAGCTAAATCCGTGGTATCTGAGGCTTTTTTCATGCAGGCGTATCAGCGCGACTTCATCCGTTTTGCCATCGATCGCGGCGTACTGCGCTTCGGTGAGTTCATCCTGAAGTCGGGGCGCACCAGTCCTTACTTCTTCAATGCCGGCCTGTTCAACACAGGTTCTGCGCTGGCTCAGCTGGGCCGCTTCTATGCTGCCGCCATCGTTGACAGCGGCATTTCCTTCGACGTGCTCTTTGGCCCGGCCTACAAGGGTATCCCCCTGGCTGCAACCACTGCCGTCGCCCTGGCGGAGCACCACGACCGCGACCTGCCCTGGTGCTTCAACCGCAAGGAAGCCAAGGCCCACGGCGAAGGCGGCAGCCTGGTGGGCTCGCCGCTCGAAGGCGATATCCTGATCATCGACGACGTGATCACGGCTGGCACCGCCATCCGTGAAGTCATGCAGATCATCCAGGCCCAGGGCGCCAAGGCGGCTGGCGTGATGATTGCCCTGAACCGCCAGGAACGCGGCAATGGTGAGCTGTCGGCGATCCAGGAAGTCGAACGCGACTTCGGTATCCCGGTCATCAGCATCGTGTCGTTGAACCAGGTTTTGCAGTTCCTGGCTGAAGACGAAACGCTCAAGCAATACCTGCCCGCCGTTGAAGCGTACCGGGCGCAGTACGGGATTTAACCTTGAAATGTGGGAGCGAGCCTGCTCGCGAAGGTTTCCAGAGCACCGTGACTCTTAATGATATTCGCGAGCAGGCTCGCTCCCACAATTGATCAAGTGAACAAAAGCCCCGCCCGGATCACTCCGGGCGGGGCTTTTTTGGTTC
This sequence comes from Pseudomonas sp. B414, assembly GCF_055408445.1. Classification (NCBI taxonomy): domain Bacteria; kingdom Pseudomonadati; phylum Pseudomonadota; class Gammaproteobacteria; order Pseudomonadales; family Pseudomonadaceae; genus Pseudomonas; species Pseudomonas sp. B414. Next base: position 360,142 of record NZ_JBUZTQ010000001.1, read on the forward strand.
TGCTTAAGCCGGTTTGCTGTTGGTAATCAGCGTACCCACACCGGTATCGGTGAAGATTTCCAGCAGCACGGCGTTCGGTACACGACCGTCAACGATATGCGCGGTGGTCACGCCACCTTGCACGGCTTCCAGTGCGCAGCGGATTTTTGGCAGCATGCCGCCATAAATGGTGCCGTCGGCAATCAGATCATCCACCTGAGCGGTGGTCAGGCCGGTTAGCACCTTGCCTTCCTTGTCCATCAGGCCGGCAATGTTGGTCAGCAACATCAGCTTCTCGGCTTTCAGCGCTTCGGCAACCTTGCCAGCTACCAAATCCGCGTTGATGTTGTAGGACTCACCATTGGCGCCCACACCGATTGGCGCGATGACCGGGATAAAATCACCCTTGGTCAGCATGTGCAGCAAATCGGTATTGATGTCGATGACCTCACCTACATGACCGAAGTCGATGATTTCCGGCTTGGTCATTTCCGGCGTCTGGCGGGTCACGACCATTTTTTTCGCGCGGATCAGCGTGGCATCCTTACCTGTCAGGCCGATGGCGCTGCCGCCATGGCGGTTGATCAGGTTGACGATTTCCTTGTTCACGTGGCCGCCCAGCACCATTTCCACCACATCCATGGTTTGCGAGTCGGTCACGCGCATCCCGTCGATAAAATGGCTCTCGATGGACAAGCGCTTGAGCAGATCACCGATTTGCGGCCCGCCACCGTGCACTACGACCGGGTTGATCCCCACGGCTTTCATCAACACGATGTCACGGGCAAAGCCGGTTTTCAGCTCATCGTTCTCCATAGCGTTGCCGCCGTACTTGATCACCAGCGTCTTGCCGACATAGCGGCGAATGTAGGGCAGCGCTTCGGACAAAACCTTGGCGACGTTGGAGGCGGCATCACGTTCGAGGGTCATTCAGGGCTCCGGTAGAACAAGTCGATCAAAACGGTAGTTGGAGATCAGGCGCCACACGCTTCAATTGAGCGTGAAAGACATCCTTGATGCGTTGCAGTTCGGCTTCGGTTTCGGCTTCAAAACGCAGCACCAGCACCGGTGTGGTGTTAGATGCGCGAACCAGACCCCAGCCATGCGGGTAGTCCACCCGCACACCATCAATGGACGTCAGCTCGGCAGTCTCACCCCATTGGGCATCGTGCAGAGCCTCAATGATGCTGAATTTGCTCTCATCCGTCACATCGATATTGATTTCAGGCGTAGAAATATCATTCGGGAAGGTCTCAAACAGCTCTTCAGCGGTTGCCTGACGCTTGCTGAGGATCTCCAGCAGGCGCGCAGCGCTGTAGATGCCGTCGTCAAAACCGAACCAGCGCTCTTTGAAAAAGATATGCCCGCTCATTTCCCCGGCCAGCAGGGCACCAGTTTCTTTCATTTTCTTTTTGATCAGGGAATGACCGGTTTTCCACATCAGTGGGCGGCCGCCACACTCTTCGATCCAGGGCGCCAGGCGACGTGTGCACTTCACATCGAAAATCACCTCGGCTGCCGGGTTGCGCTCCAGTACGTCCTGGGCAAACAGCATCAGCAAGCGGTCCGGGAACACCATGGTACCGGTGTTGGTCACCACGCCCACGCGATCGCCATCACCATCGAAGGCCAGCCCTACATCGGCATTGGTTTCCTTGACCTTGGCAATCAAGTCCACAAGGTTTTCCGGCTTGCCCGGGTCCGGGTGATGGTTGGGGAAGTTGCCATCCACCTCGCAGAACAACGGGATTACTTCACAACCCAGTGCTTCAATCAGTTGCGGTGCAATCACGCCTGCAGCGCCGTTGCCACAGTCCACCACGACCTTTAACGGCTTGGCCAGCTTGATGTCCTGTGTAATCACATCGGCGTAGCGAGACAGGATGTCCACACGCTCAATGCTGCCTTCGCCCCAGGTCAGATCGTTGGTTTTCAGGCGCGTATGCAATGCCTGAATTTGCTCGTTGGCCAGCGTATCGCCCGCGATCACGATTTTAAAACCGTTGTAGTTCGACGGGTTATGGCTGCCGGTGAGCATCACCCCCGATTTGCCCGCCAACACGTTAGCGGCGTAATACAGCGCCGGTGTCGGCACCAGCCCTACATCACTGACCTGGCAGCCACTGTCCGCCACTCCCTGGATCAGGCGCTCGACCAGTTCAGGGCCCGACAAACGCCCGTCCCGACCTACCGACACATGAGGCTCACCTTTGGCCAGACTCTCGGCACCGATGGCACGGCCTATCCAGTACGCGGTTTCAGCCGTCAGGGTTTGCGGCACTACACCACGAATATCGTAGGCGCGAAAAATGCTGTCAGGGAATTTCGGTGCGACCGCAGCTGGGCTACTCATTGTAGGGGGGACTCCATGTTCAGAGGGGTTCGGGGATGCACGAAGGCCAGGCAGAACGCCTGGCCTGTACTACAAAATCAGAGCTTGCCGGAGTGGCCAAAACCGCCAGCGCCACGCTGGCTTTCGTCGAACTCTTCGACCAGCTCAAAGTGCGCCTGCACTACCGGCACCAGTACCAACTGAGCGATACGCTCGCCGATGGTGATGTTGAATGCGCTCTGGCCACGGTTCCAGCACGACACCATCAGTTCGCCCTGGTAATCGGAGTCGATCAGGCCAACAAGGTTCCCCAGCACGATACCGTGTTTGTGGCCCAGGCCGGAGCGCGGCAGGATCAGCGCAGCAAGGCCCGGATCACCGATGTACACCGACAGGCCGGTAGGGATCAGCAGGGTCTGGCCCGGCTGCAGAAGGGTGTCTTCTTTAAGCATGGCACGCAGGTCAAGGCCGGCGGAGCCCGGTGTAGCGTACTGCGGCAGCGGGAATTCGTTACCAATGCGTGGATCAAGGATTTTGGCTTGCAAAGCGTGCATACGAGTTAAACCTGGTTCAGACGTTCGGCGATAAAAGTGACCAGCTGGCGGGCAATCTTGCCCTTGCTGGTCTGGGCAAATACGGTGGCGTGCAGTTCGCGATCAATCACGCTGCAGGCGTTCTCCTCACTGTTGAAGCCGATGCTGGGGTTGGCTACATCGTTGGCAACAATCAGGTCGAGGTTTTTGTCTTTGAGCTTGCGCGCAGCGTAATCGAGCAAGTGCTCGGTTTCTGCGGCAAAACCGACACTAAAAGGGCGGTCAGGGCGCGACGCAATCGTGGCCAGAATGTCTGGGTTGCGCACCATCTGCAGCAACAGGCCGTCACCCTTGGTAGGGTCTTTCTTGAGTTTTTGCGGGGCAACGACTTCCGGGCGGTAGTCTGCAACCGCAGCGGACGCAATAAACACATCGCAGGGAATAGCCGCCTCACAGGCCGCGAGCATGTCACGGGCACTGACCACGTCGATGCGGCTGACCCGGTCCGGGGTCGGCAAGTGTACCGGACCGGTAATCAGGGTCACCCGGGCACCGGCTTCAACTGCAGCTTCAGCCAGGGCAAAGCCCATTTTTCCGGAGCTATGGTTGGTGATGTAGCGCACCGGGTCGATGTTTTCCTGGGTCGGGCCAGCGGTGATCAGCACATGCTTGCCAGTCAGCAACTGACGCTGGAAGCACTCGGCAGCGCAATGCACCAGATCATCGGCTTCGAGCATGCGGCCAAAGCCCACGTCGCCGCAGGCCTGGCTCCCGGAGGCCGGGCCAAACACACGCAGGCCGCGGCTTTCGAGCAGTCGGGTATTGGCCTGGGTGGCCGGGTCACGCCACATGGCCTGGTTCATCGCAGGCGCGATGGCGACCGTTGCATCGGTGGCCAGCACCAATGTGGTCAGCAGGTCATTGGCCAGGCCCTGGGCCAGACGGGCGATCAGGTCAGCAGTCGCAGGGGCGATCAGCACCAGATCGGCCCACTTGGCCAGCTCGATATGGCCCATGGCCGCTTCAGCCGCAGGGTCGAGCAAATCCAGATGAACGGGGTGCCCGGACAGGGCCTGCATGGTCAGGGGCGTGATGAATTCACTGCCGCCGCGGGTCATGACAACCCGTACTTCCGCGCCTTGATCCAGCAGGCGACGAACCAGCTCTGCACTCTTGTAAGCCGCGATGCCGCCGCCGACGCCCAAAACAATGCGTTTTCGATACAGCCGCTGCATAGGCCTGCCTTTTAGTTCGATGATGACTGCGCAGAAAATGGCCAAATGCTGCGCAAAAATGATGGGCTAAGATAACACAGCGCCTGCCAGGGAACAGCGGCGCCCACTCACAAGGAGGTGTTATGAGCATTCGAGATTGGCCTGCGGCGGAGCGTCCGCGGGAGAAGCTTTTGCAACACGGATCCGGCAGTCTTTCCGATGCCGAACTGCTGGCAATTTTCCTGCGCACCGGGGTTTCGGGCAAAAGCGCAGTCGATCTGGCGCGTCATTTGCTCAGCGAATTCGGCAGCCTGCGGGCCTTGCTGGAAGCCGACTTGCGCGCCTTCTGCGGCCAGCTCGGGCTGGGCCCGGCCAAGTTCAGCCAGTTGCAGGCAGTACTGGAAATGAGCCGTCGCCACCTGGCCGAACGCTTGCGCCGAGACAGTGCGCTAGAGAGCCCGCAAGCGGTTCGCGACTATCTCAAGTCATTACTGCGCCATGAACCACATGAAGTCTTTGGCTGCCTGTTTCTGGACTCCAAACACCGCATGCTGGCCTTTGAAGTGCTGTTCAGGGGTTCCATCGACAGCGCCAGCGTTTACCCGCGCCAGGTGGTCAAACGCGCCCTGGCGCACAATGCGGCAGCGGTGATTTTTTGCCACAACCACCCCTCCGGCATCACCGAGCCCAGCCAAGCCGACCGCACCCTCACCAAACGCCTCATCGAGGCGCTGGGTTTGATCGAAGTGCGGGTGCTCGATCACTTTATTGTCGGCGACGGCCAACCGCTTTCAATGGTCGAGCACGGCTGGATGTAAGGCTCAAGGCTTGATGCTGACCGTCGAAAAGTCCTGACGCCCAAATGGACTCACCTGATAACCCTGTACGTCTTTACGGGTGAGTGCGTAGGCCGTTGGATGGGCCAGCGGCAGCCACAGTGCCTGCTGCTGGATCTGTGCCTGGGCCTTTTGATATAAGGCGCTGCGCTTGTCCTGATCGCTGAGGGTTTTGCCCTGGCTGATCAAACCGTCCAGGGTCTTGTCGCAATAGCGCGCAAAGTTGGTCCCGGATTTCACCGCCGCGCAGGAAAACTGCGGGGTCAGGAAGTTGTCCGGGTCACCGTTGTCACCGGCCCAACCCATAAATAGCAGGTCATGCTCACCCGCTTTGGCGCGGCGAATCAGTTCACCCCACTCGATCACCCGAATATCGGCCTTGATCCCGACTTTGGCCAGGTCTGCCTGTAGCAACTGCGCGCCCAGGCTCGGGTTAGGGTTGAGCACGCTGCCTGTGGGGCGCGTCCAGATGGTCGTACTAAAACCCTCCTTGAAGCCTGCCTTGGCCAGCAAGTCCCGGGCTTTTTGCGGGTCATGGGCATAACCCGGCAAGTCTTTGGCGAAACTCCAGGTTGTGGCCGGGAAAATTCCGTTGGCCGCCTGGGCACCATTTTCGAACACGGCCTTGAGGTAAGTATCCTTGTCAAAGGCCAGGTTGATGGCCTGACGCACTTCAGGCTTGTCCAGTGGTGGGTGCTGGCTGTTTATCGCCACAAACGCGGTCATAAAGGCCGGGGTTTGCGTGACGGCCAGCGCCGGGTCTTTGGCGGCGGCAGCCACATCCAGTGGCTTGGGCGAGAGGGCAATCTGACACTCATTGCGACGCAGTTTTTGCAGCCGCACGTTGGCGTCCGGGGTGATGGCAAAAATCAGCCCATCCACTGCAGGCTTGCCGGCAAAGTAGTCCGGGTTGGCCTTGTAACGCACCACGGCGTCTTTCTGGAAACGGCTGAACACAAAAGGCCCGGTGCCGATCGGCTGGCTGTTCATCAGCTCCGGCGTACCGGCCTTCATCAGTTGGTCGGCGTACTCGGCCGGGTAGATCGACGCAAAGCCCATGCTCAGTGCTGGCAGGAAGGTCGAATCAGGGCGGCTAAGGGTGAAGCGTACGGTGAGCGGGTCCGGCGTTTCGATTTTTTTGATCAGCTCAGGCAACTGCAAGGACTGTGCATGGGGGAAACCGCTTTGCGCCACCTTGTGCCACGGGTTGGCCGGGTCGAGCATGCGCTCAAAGCTGAAGCGAACGTCATCGGCATTCAGCTCGCGGCTCGGGGTGAAATACGGTGTGGTGTGGAATTTGACCCCGGGGCGTAGCTTGAAGTCATACACAAGCCCGTCAGGGGACACTGACCAGCTTTGCGCCAGGCTCGGCACCAACCGGGCTGCCTTGGCGTCAAAGTCCACCAGGCGGTTCATCAGCACGTCTGCCGAGGCATTGGTGGTGCTGAGCGAGTTGTACTGCACAACGTCGAACCCTTCAGGGCTGGCCTCGGTACAAACGCTCAAGGTGGCCGCCTGGGCCAGCGGACTCAGGCAAAAGGTGAGCAAAAAGGGGACGGCAGCGAGGCGCATGATCTGTTTCCTTTACAAGTCGATGAGACCCATCTGCAAGTGCAGTCTGGAAAAGTCCTACCCTAGTGTTCCGATAACCAAATGACTACTTTTTAATGGCATTCGACATCCTGTAGTCGCTGCCGCAGGCTGCGAAGGGGTGCGTAGCAACCCGTTTTCCCGAGTCAATACGGGCCCTTTCGCAGCCTTCGGCAGCAACTACAAATGTAAACTTCACCTGAAATCTTTCACCCCGCGACGAGCGGTAAAACACCACAAGGCATAGACGTGGCGTGGATTGGCGTTAAAATGGCAGCTTCATTAATTGCATCAAATCACACTGCTTGTTGTTGCTCTTTAGTCTTTCTGGTATAAAGCAGCGCTCTTTTCTAGGGGCCCGGTTCCTGCGTTTGTAGGTGTAGCCGGTAAGACCCTTAAAGAAACGCGGCGCCTGGCGCCATGACTGAGAGATTAAGCGGCCAACCCATGCCGGGTTGGGCATGTGGTTTTAGAGGGCTGAGGCATGTCGAGAGTCTGTCAAGTTACCGGTAAGGGTCCGGTGACTGGGAATAACATTTCCCACGCAAATAACAAAACCCGTCGTCGTTTCCTGCCGAACCTGCAGCATCACCGCTTCTGGGTTGAAGAAGAGAAACGTTTCGTACGTCTGCGCGTATCTGCTAAAGGCATGCGTATCATCGACAAGCGTGGCATCACTGTCGTGCTGGCCGAAATCCGCCGTGCTGGCAAGATCTAAGGGAGCTAATCATGCGTGAATTGATCCGTTTGGTGTCGAGCGCTGGTACAGGCCATTTCTACACCACTGATAAGAACAAGCGCACCACTCCGGACAAAATCGAAATCAAAAAATTCGATCCGCGGGTTCGCAAGCACGTGATCTACAAAGAAGCCAAAATCAAGTAATTGGTTTTTCTTCTTACGAAAAAGGCCCATATCTCGCGATACGGGCCTTTTTTGTGGGCGATTTTCGGCCTTAGCCGCACATATAGCGCTGCATAAGGTTGTTTTCGTCGACCATCACGCGCAGACGATCTGCGTTGTACTCTTTGGTGTAGCCTACCCCCGGCCTCTCGACGCGCAACTCGGTTGCACCGGATTCCCGGCGCAGCATTTCCAGCAGGGCAGGCGTCGCCTCAGGCGCAACCAGAAAATTGATCGTAACCGTTTTGCACTTGCCGCCCTCCTCAGCCATCGCAGGCATGGAGCAAACACCCAGCACGACGCTGGTCGCCAGTAACAGACTTTTCAAAACATTCAGACTGGACATGGATCTTCCTTGCTTTCAGATAAGTGAAGTAACGCTGCGGGTCTGCTCACTCCTTGAGTGCCCGGCGCTCTCCAAAGACTGGCCCAGATTGGCGCTAAAAGCTCTGGCGACGTGTTTCTGAATTTGTACCCGCTACCGTTAAAAACAGCAATAAAAAAGCCCCGCCATCAAACAATGGCAGGGCGTCTTGAAGGCTCTGAATCAGCAGTCTCAGACCTTTTGCTCAAACACCACGTAAATTTTCCGACATGGCTCAAGCACTTCCCACGTCCCTTTGAAGCCCGCCGGGATGACAAAGCGATCTCCGGCACGCAGGGTCTTGGCGTTACCTTCATGGTCACGTAAAACGGAAACGCCCTGCACGATTTCACAGTATTCGTGCTCGGTATAATTAACTGTCCACTGGCCCACAGCGCCTTCCCACACACCTGCACTCATCTGCCCACAAGGGCTGTTGTAGTGGTTGTGGATAACTTGTTCGGGGCTGCCTTTGAGCACCTTTTCCGGTGCCGGGCTAAAACGCTCAGCCTGGGTATTGGCAGTGTTGAAGTCGACTACGCTTGCGATGCTCATCTTTGTTATCCCCCCGAAATTGCGGCGTATGTGGTCAGAAAAACCAAAGTCTATGTTTATTAAAACGAACAAGCCATGCCATATGCGTCACTTGTGTCAAATATATTGAAAGTTCAATGGCCACTGGTTTAGGGTGGCGCTTCCATTTCAATAAGAGGAGGACACTCGAATGACCACCCTGACGCGTGCTGACTGGGAACAACGGGCCCAACAGCTGAAAATCGAAGGTCGCGCCTATATCAACGGTGAGTACACCGCCGCGGTCTCCAATGAAACGTTCGAGTGTCTGAGCCCGGTCGATGGCCGTTTGCTGGGCAAGGTTGCCAGCTGCGATAGCGCTGACGCCCAGCGGGCCGTAGAGGTTGCCCGCAAGACCTTCGAGTCTGGCGTGTGGTCGCGCCTGGCCCCGGCCAAGCGCAAGGCCGCGATGATCCGCTTTGCCGGCCTGCTCAAGCAAAACGCCGAAGAACTGGCCCTGCTTGAAACCCTGGACATGGGCAAGCCGATCAACGACTCCCTGCATATCGACGTACCCGGTGCAGCCGGTGCGCTGAGCTGGAGCGGCGAAGCCATCGACAAGATTTACGACGAAGTTGCAGCCACCCCGCACGATCAACTGGGCCTGGTAACCCGCGAGCCGGTGGGCGTTGTCGCCGCAATCGTGCCGTGGAACTTCCCGCTGATGATGGCTTGCTGGAAACTGGGCCCGGCCCTGTCGACCGGTAACTCGGTCATCCTCAAACCGTCCGAAAAATCCCCGCTGACGGCCATTCGTATCGCAGCCCTGGCGGTTGAAGCCGGTATTCCTGCGGGCGTGTTCAACGTGCTGCCAGGCTACGGCCACACCGTCGGCAAGGCGCTGGCCCTGCATATGGACGTCGATACCCTGGTGTTCACCGGCTCGACCAAAATCGCCAAGCAACTGATGATCTATGCGGGCGAATCCAACATGAAGCGCATCTGGCTCGAAGCCGGTGGCAAGAGCCCGAACATCGTCTTTGCCGATGCTCCGGACCTGCAAGCAGCCGCCGAATCTGCGGCCAGCGCCATTGCCTTCAACCAGGGCGAAGTGTGCACCGCCGGTTCGCGCCTGCTGGTGGAGCGCTCCATCAAGGACAAGTTCCTGCCGCTGGTGATCGAAGCCCTCAAAGGCTGGAAGCCCGGCAACCCGCTGGACCCGGCGACCACCGTGGGTGCTCTGGTCGATACCCAGCAAATGAACACCGTGCTGTCGTACATCAAATCCGGCCACAGCGAAGGCGCAAAACTGGTAGCGGGTGGTAATCAAATCCTGCAAGAAACTGGCGGCACCTACGTTGAGCCGACCATTTTCGACGGCGTTAGCAACGCGATGAAAATCGCTCAGGAAGAAATCTTCGGGCCGGTACTGTCGGTGATCACCTTCGACAGTGCAGAAGAAGCGATCAAGATCGCCAACGACACGCCATACGGCCTGGCGGCAGCGGTGTGGACTGCGGATATTTCCAAGGCTCACCTGACTGCCAAAGCCCTGCGCGCTGGTAGCGTGTGGGTCAACCAGTACGATGGCGGCGATATGACTGCACCGTTTGGTGGTTTCAAACAGTCGGGCAACGGCCGTGACAAGTCGCTGCACGCGTTCGACAAGTACACCGAGCTGAAGTCCACCTGGATCAAGCTGTAACAGCGTAAACGCAACACCCTGTGGGAGCGGGCTTGCTCGCGATGGCTGCACCGGGGTCTGACTGACAGACCGCAGTGCTTTCTTCGCGAGCAGGCTCGCTCCCACAATTGGTTTTACACAACAGAATTCAGTTATCCACAGGAGCACAGACATGCGTTGGGCGACTTATTTCGCCGTGCTGGCCTCGGTCCTCAGTGTCGGCCTGGCACTGGGCGTGAGCATGCCGCTGGTGTCGTTCCGCCTCGAAAGCTGGGGCTATGGCGCGTTTGCGATTGGCGTCATGGCGGCCATGCCGGCGATTGGCGTGCTGGTCGGCGCCAGCCTGGCCAGCAAGCTGGCCGCGCGCTTCGGCACGCCCGGCCTGATGCGCCTGTGTTTGTGGTGTGGCGCGCTTTCCATCGGTTTGCTGGCGCTGCTGCCCAGTTACCCTGTGTGGCTGGTGCTGCGTCTGCTGATCGGCGTCGTACTGACGATCATTTTTATTCTCGGTGAAAGCTGGATCAACCAACTGGTGGTCGAGCAATGGCGTGGCCGTCTGGTGGCGCTGTATGGTTCCGCGTATGCCTTGAGCCAGCTGTCCGGGCCGCTGCTGCTGGGGCTGGTGGGCTCTGAAGGGGATTACGGGTTCTGGATCGGTGTTGTCCTGCTAACCCTCGCCCCCTTGCTCCTGATGGGCCGGGACGGCGCACCCAGCACCGAATCTTGCAGTGTGACTTTCAGTGATTTGCTGGGCTTCTGTCGGAGCTTGCCCGCCATTGCGTGGGCCGTGGCGTTGTTTGCCGCCTTTGAGGCGATGATTCTGACGCTGCTGCCCATCTACTGCCTGCGCCAGGGGTTTACCGCTGATATTGCGCTGGCGATGGTCAGCACCGTGGTGGTGGGCGATGCCTTGCTGCAACTGCCGATTGGTGCGCTGGCGGACCGCCTGTCCCGCCGCTCGCTGTTTACCGGCTGCGCAGTACTGCTGATGCTGTCGAGTCTGGCGGTGCCGTTCCTGCTCGATACCCTGCTGATCTGGCCGCTGTGGGTAATTTTCGGCGCCAGTGCCGGGGGCTTGTTCACCTTGTCGCTGATCCTGATCGGCGAACGCTACCGTGACGATGCCTTGGTGCGTGCCAATGCCCACGTTGCGCAATTGTGGGGCATCGGCTGCCTGATCGGGCCATTGGCCGCAGGCGCGGGCAGCCAATGGATCAGCGGGCACGCCTTGCCGCTGTTTATGGCGGCGGGCGCTCTGGTGCTGGTGATTCTGGTGTTGCGTCAGGGGGCATTCGGGGTGGAGCAAGTAGCGCCCTCACCCTAAGCGGTGTAAGCCCTTCGGTTTTTTTGTGGGTGAAAATTGTTACTTGAAATGCCCTTCGTCGAGGTTGCAAGGACAGCAAGCGATGGGCGGATTAAACTCATAGGCATCTACACCGGAGGTCTCCATGAGCGCCCACCTTTCCCCAATCGTTTCTGAGTTCGAAACCGAAGAGCAGGCTGCGAGCTATGACCGCTGGTTCCGGGCCAAGGTACAGGCATCACTCGATGACCCGAGGCCCGGCATCCCACACGATCAGGTGATGGCGGATATGCAGGCCCTGATCGAATCAAAACGCAAAGAGCGCGATGCTGGTTGAGTGGCGGCCCCTTACCTGTACCGATTTGGCCGAGTCCCAGGTACTCGGGAAATTGTTGTACATCCCAACTACCTGGTGGTTTATCGAGTCACAGATCGGATCGAAATACTGACCGTGCTTCACGCCAGGCAGCAATATCCCTGACTTACCCCTCACGCAGCGCCAGCACCCCCAACACATCGCAGCCTTGCTGCAACAGTAGCGACGACGCTTCGCATACCGCGTTCATATCATGGGGGTCATGGCTGTGGCCGCTCATCAACGACAGGCAGCGCAGCAGGTTCTTGGCCGCCTGAAAACGCTGCTCGGCACAGGCCAGCAGGTCAGCAACAGAGGCGCGGGTATCGATTAACAAGACGTTTGAGCCGACAGGGTTGTCGGTTTGAGGGATGTAATGCGTCATGGTTTAACTCCAATAATTTGTGGAGCCACTCCGATCAGCTTGCACGCAGAAAGAAGGTGGCAGCTGTGCGCGGGCGTGCAAGACCGGTTATTGGGACCCGGCAGACCCGAAGATCTCCCGCGCACAACCGCCATAACGCCAGTTGCAGGCGCAGAGCCTACCAAGCGCTATGATAAGTTGAAATCCAATAATCAGGCTTGCACGCCTGATCGCTGATTATTCAGCGACAGGGCGGACTATAGGCAGACCGCTCAAGGCACGACAATGGGGTCAAACGCGCTAAAGCCCGATCCCACACAAGTGCGCGAAAGGTCTGTATGTGCCTGAAAAGCGGGCAGCCGTCTGTCACAGCATCTTTTCCAGCCCCACACTCTTGCTGAACCAGGCATTGAACCGGCGCCACCAGTTGCCCGGCTCATGGCGCAAGGTGTGCAACTGGCCATTGTCTTCGGTCACCCAGACAATCTTGCCCTGCTCCAGCTTCGGCTCATAACTCAAAGCCGGGGCCATGCCCTGCAGGGCCAGTTTGCGGGCCTCGGCGGCCAGCTCCGGGCTGTCCACCAGCACGCCGACCTCGGTATTCCACAAGCCTGAGCGCGGGTCGAAATTGAACGAGCCAATAAAAGACTTTTGTTGGTCGAAAATCATTGCCTTGCTGTGCAGGCTCGAATCCGAACTCATCCCGGGCTTGAACCAATGGGGGCCACTGCCACCGCTGCTGCCCGGCTGGCGGCGCAATTCGAAGAGCTTGACCCCATGCTCCAGCAACGCCTTGCGATAAGGTGCATAGCCGCCATGCACTACGGGTACGTCTGTGGCCTCCAGGGAGTTGGTCAATAAACGTACATCAACCCCCGAATCGGCACGACCCGTCAGGTACACCAACCCGGTTTCACCCGGCACAAAGTAGGCTGAAACCAAAATCAGCTCCTGATTAACCCCCGCCAGCTCCGGCGCCAGTTGTGTGGTCAGCAGTAAATGCGGGTCCGGCTCGTCCCGGGCCAGTACCTTGCTCGGCGCATCCCACAGCGCCTGATTCCAGGCCCAGACCAGCTCTTTGCGCCACACATCGAGCTGCGGTCTGGTTTCGTACGCGGCCAGCTCCTGATACAGCGCCGGGTTGCGTTGCTGGGCGCGCCTGAGTGAGGCCTCCAGGTGTTTGCGCGCTTTGCCCAGCTCATGTTCAGTCAGGCTTGAGGAGGCAAAATCACCAATCGGCTGGCTCAGGGCACTGTTCCAGTATTGATCGAAGCTGTGGCCCAGTTGCTCGGCCACCGGGCCGACGCCAAGCAGGTCGATATCGGTAAAATTCAGCTCAGGCTTGGCATCGAAATACTCATCGCCCAGATTGCGCCCGCCCACGATCGCCGCGCTGTTATCGGCCAGCCAGAGTTTGTTATGCATGCGCCGGTGCTGGCGCGAAAGGTTGAACAGCCGCCCCATTGCCCGGGTCACGCCGGTGCCACGCCCCAGTTGCAGCGGGTTGAACAGGCGAATCTGGATATTGGGATGGGCCGCGAGGGTGGCCAGAATATCGTCCAGGCCATCACTGGCGGTGTCATCGAGCAGGATGCGCACACGCACACCGCGATCTGCCGCCTTGAGCAGTTCGTCAATCAGCATGCGTGTACTCAAGCCGTCGTGGACGATGTAGTACTGCAGGTCAAGGCTGGTTTGCGCGTTACGAATCAGCTCGGCCCTGGCCCTGAACGCTTCGCCGCTGTTGGGTAGCAGCCTGAACCCCGAACGGCCCTGATACGGCGCGGCCTGGGCCTGGATCGAGCGGCCAAAGGCTGAGTCTGCGGCGGGCAAGGCCTGGGTGGGTTCACGGGGTACGTCCAACGTGGCACAGCCTCCCAGCAAGACAACCAAAAACAATGCGCAAAGTGATTTCAACGGGTAAAGCCTCGGGCCAGACGTCACTGGAGTTAAACGGTATCTGCCAGCAGTTTACTGGCTGCCATACCCACTTTGCGCACCGCTTCTTCAATCTGCGGCGTTGGCTTTGCAGCGTAGTTCATGCGCAAGCAATTACGGTACTTGCCCGACGCGGAAAATATACTGCCCACGGCGATCTGCACCCCCTGATCCAGCAACAGGCGGTTGAGGCGCAGGCTGTCGAAGCCGTCAGGCAGCTCAAGCCACAGCATAAAGCTGCCCTGGGGCCGACTGGCGCGGGTGCCGGGCGGAAAGTAACGGCTGATCCAGCCCAGCATCAGGTCGCGATTGCGCTGATATTGGCTGCGCATTTTGCGCAAGTGCGGTTCGAAATGGCCGTTTTTCAGAAAATCGGCAATCGCCAGTTGCGGCTGCGGCGCTGTCGAGCCGGTGCTGATGTACTTCATGTGCAGCACGCGCTCCAGGTAGCGCCCCGGCGCGACCCAGCCAACGCGCAAACCGGGGGCCAGGGTTTTCGAGAACGAACTGCACAGCAGGACCCGGCCATCGTCGTCGAAGGATTTGATCGTGCGCGGGCGAGGGTAGGTGTAGGCCAGTTCGCCGTAGACATCGTCTTCGATAATTGCCACATCAAAACGCTGGGCCAAGGTCACCAGTGCCCGCTTGCGGGCCTCGGGCATGATATAGCCCAGGGGATTGTTGCAGCTGGGCGTGATCTGGATTGCCTTGATCGGCCACTGCTCCAGGGCCAGCTCCAGTGCGTCGAGGCTGATGCCGGTCAGCGGATCGGTGGGGATCTCCAGCGCCTTCATACCCAGCCCCTTGAGGGTTTGCATGGCGCCATGAAAGCTCGGCGAGTCGACCGCCACGATATCCCCCGGCTCGCACACCGCACGTATGCTGCACGACAGCGCCTCGTGGCAGCCGGTGGTGATTACCAGATCTTCAGCGCTCAGTTGGCAGCCCGAATCGAGTAACAGCCGCGCCAACTGCTCGCGCAGGCCCAGTACCCCGTAGACATTGTCGTAATACAGACCGGGCAAGTCCAGACGCCGGCTGATCTGCGCCAAACTGCGCAGCAGCGGCTTGATGGTCGGTGTGGTGACATCGGGCATGCCTCGTCCCAGCTGGATCACGTCCTTTTGCGGCACCGAGCGCACCAGTTCCAGTACCTGCTCCCACTGCGAAATTTCCACCGGGCGCTGCGCCGGTTTGCCCATGCCCGGCAAGGCGGGCAGCTCACGCTCCATCGGCACAAAGTACCCGGACTTGGGTCGCGGTGAGGCCAGGCCATTGTCCTCCAGCAACCGGTACGCCTGCTGCACCGTGCTCAGGCTCACGCCATGCTCGGCACTTAACGCCCGTACAGAAGGCAAGCGGTCGCCAGGGCGATAAAAGCCCTGTTCGATGCGCGTGCCAAGCAGGTCGGCAAGGTTGACGTAAAGGGTCATGGGCAGGGCTCCCGCAGGGTTGACCGGTACAGATGGGGTTAAAACCGAGGATTCAGCGTTCGAAATGCCTAATCTGTATGCATTTAAAAGGACTTTGCTGAATCTGTCATGGTTTTACGCGCAGGGCCATCATGCTGACTCATGGCAATCGAGTCAAAAGGAGCTGTCTGATGAATGGTTTGAGCGATGTGCGCCTGACGCTGCACAGCCCACAGTTACTGGCCGAGCATGAGGCCAGTCAAATCACCGCCAGTGCCCCGGCCGGCCTGGGTCGCTGGGGCCTGTTCTGGCACCGCGCCCGTAGCCGTCGCGTGTTGCTGAACCTGGATGAGCAACAACTGCGCGATGTGGGCCTGAGCCGGGAAATGGCCCAGCGCGAAGGCTGCAAGCCGTTTTGGCGGCCTTGATTATAGGAGATTGCGGGTTCGGCTATTTATTTGTGGGAGCGGGCTTGCTCGCGATTCAGGCGCCGCGGTGTATCAGGCACACGGCGGCGCCCCTATCGCGAGCAAGCCCGCTCCCACAGGTTTTGCACCAGTGCTGCTAACGCAGTTCTTTCAACCGATGCCACAGCATCCCCAGTGCCAACAGCGGCGAGCGCAGGTACTTGCCGCCGGGGAAGGTGATATGCGGGACTTTGGCGAACAGGTCAAAACCGTCACTGTGCTGACCACTGATAGCTTCGGCCAGCAACCTGCCCGCCAGGTGAGTAGCATTCAGGCCGTGCCCTGAATACGCCTGGGCGTAATACACATTGGGCTGGGCTGGCAGGCGGCCAATTTGTGGCAAGCGGTTGGCACCAATGCCAATCATGCCGCCCCATTGGTAATCGATTTTCACGTCTTTCAGATGTGGGAACACGTCGAGCATTTTCGGACGCATATACGCGGCAATATCCTGCGGATCGCGCCCCGAATAATGACAGGCACCGCCAAACAGCAAACGCCGATCCGCTGACAACCGGTAGTAGTCCAGCGCCACACGCTGATCGCATACCGCCATATTTTGCGGCAGCAAGGCGTGAGCCTGGGCTTCGCTCAACGGCTCGGTGGCGATGATATAGCTGCCCGCAGGCAGCACTTTGCCACTGAGCTGTGGGTTGAGATCCTTGAGATACGCATTGCAGCCCAGCACCAGGCTTTTGGCCCGCACCGAACCCTGGGCCGTGTGTACCCGCACTTCGGGGCCGTAATCGATACGGGTCACGGCGCAGTGTTCAAAAAGCTTAACACCCAGTTGCGCCGCCGCTGCGGCTTCACCCAGTGCCAGGTTGAGCGGATGCAAATGCCCCGATCCCATATCGACAAAGCCGCCGACATAGCGATCCGAACCCACTACGCTATGTACTTCGTTGGCTTGCAGTAGGCGGGTTTCGTGGCGATAGCCCAGATCGCGCAACTCCTGGGCTTCTTCGGCAAAGCCTTGAAGGTCGCGGGGCTTGTTGGCCAGGTCGCAATAACCCCAGGTCAGGTCGCAGGCAATATCGAAGCGTTCGACGCGCTGGCGAACGATTTCCACCGCCTCCAGCCCCATCAGCTTCATTTGCCGTACACCGTCCTTGCCGATAATGCCTTCAAATTGCTCAAGGCCATGGCCGACCCCGCGAATCAGTTGCCCACCATTGCGCCCGCTGGCGCCCCAGCCGATCTTGTGAGCCTCAAGCAAGACCACGCTCATGCCGCGTTCGGCCAGCTCCAGCGCCGTGTTCAGCCCGGAGAAACCACCGCCCACCACGCACACATCGGCCATCAGTTCGCCCTGCAGCACCGGATGATCGGGTTGGGGCAGGCTGCTGGCGGCGTAATAAGAGGCAGTGTGCTGGCTGCGCTGATCCTGGGCGCTCATGTGCGTAATCCTGATTATTGATGTCTGGAAAATTTGACGGAGCATAAGCCGCGCCCTTCCCGTGGGGCAAGAACAGCTGGACGGCGCTGTCTAGGCAGGGGGTTTTCAGGCAGACTCTGTGGCCTTTTCAAAATCGGTAAGTCCTGGATGAGCTGCAACAGTCACAAGATCCGCTTTCTTCGGCAGCAAATCCCCTCGTTTGAATGCGTGCCGGGTTGCCATGACTGCTGCGGGCCTGTGACCACTTCATCCGAAGAAATGGCCCGCCTGCCGCGCAAGACGGCCGCCGAGCAGGAAGCGGCCATGGACGAGCTGAACTGTGTGCATCTGGGGCCCAATGGCTGCACGGTGTATGAAGAGCGGCCGTTGATCTGTCGTCTGTTCGGTACTACGCCGACCCTGCCATGCCCCAATGGCCGACGCCCGGTGGAGATGATTCACCCCAGCGCAGAGAAGCTGGTGCATGAATACATCGCCAGTACGCGGCAGGTGCTGGTCTAGGTTGCAGATCAAAAGCCCCTCACCCTTCGGGGCTGGGGTGAGGGCCGCTGTTAATCCGCAATCGGCAGATTCAGGCTCTCTTTCACTTCTTCCATCACGATATAGCTCTTGGACTCCCGCACATGGGGCAGCTTAAGCAAGATATCGCCCAGCAGCTTGCGGTACGAGGCCATCTCGCTGATGCGCGCTTTCACCAGGTAGTCGAAATCCCCCGACACCAAATGGCACTCCAGCACGTGCGGCAACTTCAACACGGCGCGTCGAAACTCATCAAAGGTATCGCCTGATTTGTAGTCCAGGCTGATTTCCACAAATACCAGCAGGCTGCCCTGCAAGTGCTGCGGGTTGAGCCGGGCGTTGTAGCCCATGATGATCCCTTCGCGCTCCAGCCTGCGCACCCGTTCTGTACAGGGCGTGGTCGACAGCCCGACCTTCTCTCCCAGCTCGGTAAACGAGATGCGACCGTCGACCTGGAGGATGCGCAAAATGTTGCGATCTATCTTGTCCAGTTCACGCTTTGTTTGATGATTTGTGCGCATAGGAGATTCTCCTCCGTGAAAAGCGATTAGCCCGAGAATTGTCGCCAAATATAGCTGCTTATACAGTGAATTCCACTAGCCAATGCTTCATATACTGCGCTCATCTTCGCTCTGAACAATAAACGTCTGCGGCTGGCCGCGATGAGGGATATAAATATGCGAGTTATGGTATTGGGTGGCGGCGTTATTGGTACTGCCAGCGCCTATTATCTGGCCCGAGCCGGTTTCGATGTGGTCGTCGTGGACCGTCAACCCGCCGTTGCAATGGAAACCAGCTTTGCCAACGCCGGCCAGGTGTCCCCGGGCTATGCTTCGCCGTGGGCCGCACCGGGCGTGCCGCTCAAGGCAATCAAATGGCTGCTGGAGCGCCACGCGCCCCTGGCAATCAAGGCCACTGCCAATATCGACCAGTACCTGTGGATGGCGCAGATGCTGCGCAACTGCACTGCCAGCCGCTATGCCGTGAACAAAGAGCGCATGGTCCGCCTGTCCGAGTACAGCCGTGACTGCCTCGACGAACTGCGCGCTGAAACCGGCATTGCCTACGAGGCTCGTAACCTGGGTACTACCCAGCTGTTCCGCACCCAGGCGCAACTGGATGGCGCAGCCAAGGACATCGCGGTTCTCAAGGAATCCGGCGTGCCGTTCGAGCTGCTTGACCGCGCCGGCATTGCCCGGGTTGAGCCCGCACTGGCCAGCGTCACCGACATTCTGGCCGGCGCCCTGCGCCTGCCAAACGACCAGACTGGCGACTGTCAGATGTTTACCACCCGCCTGGCTGAAATGGCCAAGAACCTGGGTGTGGAATTCCGCTTCGGCCAGGATATCCAGCACCTGGACTACGCAGGCGACCGTATCAATGGCGTGATGATCGACGGCAAGCTCGAAACCGCCGACCGCTACGTTCTGGCATTGGGCAGCTACTCGCCGCAGATGCTCAAACCACTGGGCATCAAGGCCCCGGTGTACCCGCTCAAGGGCTACTCGCTGACCATTCCGATCACCAACCCGGACATGGCCCCGACCTCGACCATTCTCGACGAGACCTACAAAGTCGCGATCACCCGTTTCGACAACCGCATTCGCGTTGGCGGTATGGCTGAAATCGCCGGTTTTGACCTGTCGCTGAACCCGCGTCGACGCGAAACCCTGGAGATGATCGTTAACGACCTTTATCCTCAGGGCGGCGATCTGAGCCAGGCCAGCTTCTGGACCGGCCTGCGCCCGACCACGCCGGACGGTACGCCGATTGTGGGCGCCACCCCGTTCAAGAACCTGTTCCTGAACACCGGTCATGGCACACTCGGTTGGACCATGGCCTGCGGCTCCGGTCGTTTCCTGGCTGATGTAATGGCCAAAAAGACCCCGCAAATCAGCGCCGAAGGCCTTGATATTTCCCGCTACGGTAACCACCAGGAGGCTGCAAAACATGGCAATCCAGCGCCAGCTCACCAATGAACGCATGAGCCAGATCGTTTCCCATAACGGCACGGTTTACCTGTCGGGCCAGGTCGGCGACGACATGAACGCCGGGGTTGCACAGCAAACCCGTGAAACGCTGGCCAATATTGAGCACTTGCTGGACCTGGCGGGCACCGACAAAAGCCGCATCCTGTCG
Source organism: Pseudomonas sp. B414 (assembly GCF_055408445.1). Taxonomy (NCBI): domain Bacteria; kingdom Pseudomonadati; phylum Pseudomonadota; class Gammaproteobacteria; order Pseudomonadales; family Pseudomonadaceae; genus Pseudomonas; species Pseudomonas sp. B414. The sequence goes on from NZ_JBUZTQ010000001.1 coordinate 379,986, forward strand.
GTCACCATCTACCTCAAGGACATCGATGCCGACTTTGCCGGCATGAACAGCGTCTGGGATGAGTGGCTGCCTAAAGGCGTCGCCCCGGCCCGTGCCACTGTTGAAGCCAAGCTGTGCGAACCGGAAATTCTGGTCGAGCTGTCTGTTGTGGCGGCTCTGCCATAAGCTTTTTGCTCCAGTAACAGTCCCTCTTGCGGTGCAGCACGCGGTTCACGCTGCGGGTTTGCACCGCTTTTTTATTCTTTTGCCCGTTAGAAGCCCGCCGCCATGCGCCCAGCCCGTGCCCTGATCGACCTCCAAGCCCTGCGCCACAATTACCAACTGGCCCGTGAAGTCACGGGGGCCAAAGCCCTCGCTGTGATCAAGGCCGATGCCTACGGCCACGGTGCCGTGCGCTGCGCCCAGGCCCTGGAAGCACAAGCCGATGGCTTTGCCGTGGCCTGTATTGAAGAAGCACTGGAACTGCGCGCCGCCGGTATCCGCGCGCCCATCCTGCTGCTTGAAGGTTTTTTTGAAGCCGATGAACTGCCACTGATCGTCGAACATGACTTCTGGTGTGTGGTGCATTCGCTGTGGCAACTGGATGCAATCGAGCAGGCCAGCCTCGCCAAACCGATCCACGTGTGGCTGAAACTCGACAGCGGCATGCACCGCGTCGGTTTGCACCCCAACGACTACAAGGCCGCTTACCAGCGCCTGCAGGCCAGCGCCAACGTGGCCAAAATTGTGCTGATGAGTCACTTTGCCCGCGCCGATGAGCTCGATTGCACCCGCAGCGTAGAGCAAGTCGCTGTGTTCCTGGGGGCTCGCGCCGACTTGACGGCAGAAATCAGCTTGCGCAACTCGCCGGCGGTACTTGGCTGGCCACGCGTGCCAAGTGACTGGGTACGCCCGGGGTTGATGCTATATGGCACCTCGCCATTTGAAGAGCCCCAGGCCACTGCATCACGCCTGCAGCCGGTGATGACGCTGGAGTCCAAGGTGATTTGCGTACGCGAACTGCCTGCTGGCGAACCGGTGGGCTACGGCGCCAAATTCATTACCCCAAAGCCAATGCGTATTGGCGTAGTGGCCATGGGTTATGCCGACGGCTACCCACGCCAGGCACCCACCGGCACGCCGGTGCTGGTGGCCGGTGTACGCAGCCAGTTGCTGGGCCGGGTATCGATGGACATGCTGTGCATCGACCTCACCGATGTACCGCAAGCCGGGCTAGGTTCCACGGTTGAACTGTGGGGTAAAAACATCCTCGCCAGTGAAGTGGCCGCCAAGGCAGACACCATTCCTTACCAGATCTTCTGCAACCTCAAACGAGCGCCACGCCTCTATTCCGGGAGCTGATGGGTTGTATCCAATGTGCGGGGGCAAATGGGCACCCGGGTTTGAAGTCGAAGTGTTGTAAATACTGAACGCTATCGCCATCATGGCGACTTCTCGACTTGAATCTGCCCCAGGAGGCTCCCGCATTGGACGTCGGTGAACGACTGCAATCCATCCGCAAACTCAAAGGCCTGTCACAGCGTGAACTCGCCAAACGTGCGGGCGTCACCAACAGCACCATTTCGATGATCGAAAAGAACAGCGTGAGCCCTTCAATAAGCTCCCTGAGAAAAGTGCTGAGTGGCATCCCCATGTCCATGGTCGAATTTTTTTCCGAAGAGATCCTTCAAGAGAATCCGACTCAGATTGTCTACAAAGCCAATGAGCTGATCGACATTTCCGATGGCGCCGTGACCATGAAACTGGTCGGTAGGGCGCATCCGAGCCGGGCCATCGCCTTTCTCAACGAAATTTACCCGCCGGGTGCTGATACCGGGGACGAAATGCTGACCCATGAAGGCGAAGAAACCGGGATTTTGCTGGAAGGTCGCCTAGAGTTAACCGTGGGCCTGGAAACCTTCGTGCTTGAAGCGGGTGACAGCTACTATTTTGAAAGCTCAAAGCCCCACCGCTTTCGTAATCCGTTCGACGTTGCGGCGCGACTAATCAGCGCAGCCACCCCGGCGAATTTCTAAAACAGAGGCGCCCTGCCTGTTTGCAGAGGCACCCGATGATGCATTTCGCCAGCTCTATTCCCCCTTTGTCTTTAGGGTTGTTTCAGAGAGGCGGGCTAACCGTTATACTTTCGCCGCCCGCGAAACCGTGGTTGTGGGCGTGAATAGCCACCATTGAGGGTGAACGCGTGAACCTAATTATGAAAATGCTGGCCGTACCAGCAGCAGTAGTGGCCCTATGGGCAGTCAACGCTCAGGCCGCAACGAACGATGACATCGCAAAACGTCTTGAGCCAGTCGGTAAAGTCTGTGTTCAAGGGCAAGAATGCAAAGGGATGGAAGTGACTGCCTCTGTGGGCGGCGGTGGCATGACAGCCGATGACATCATTGCCAAGCACTGCAGCGCCTGCCACGGCACCGGCCTGCTGGGCGCACCGAAAATCGGTGACACCGCAGCCTGGAAAGAACGTGCCGATCACCAGGGCGGCCTTGATGGCATCCTGGCCAAGGCCATCACCGGTATCAACGCCATGCCGCCAAAAGGCACGTGCATGACCTGTACCGATGACGAGCTCAAAGGCGCCATCGAGAAGATGTCCGGGCTGAAATAAGCCGAACGTCCCTGAAAAAGCCGCTGATGGGCGGCTTTTTTGTGCCCGGGATTTGAGCCATACCGCACCATCCGCTCGCTATCGCGTCTATATTCAAAGATAGATAAGGAGAGTCAGATGGTGCAGTCCTGTTCGATCGAGCGCGCAGTCGATGATGTGCTGGCGCGTCTACCCGTGCATATTCACTTGGGCCTGCCGCTGGGGCTGGGCAAGGCCAACCGGTTCGTCAACGCGCTGTATCAGCGGATCAAGCTATTGCCCGAGCGCCAGTTGACGATCTACACCGCCCTGAGCCTCGGCCGCCCGCCACTTGGCGATGGTTTGCAGCGGCGGTTTCTGGAGCCTTTTATCGAGCGGGTTTTTGGTGATTACATCGAGCTCGATTACCTCGCGGATCTGCACCGCAACAGCCTGCCCGCCAATATCATCGTCGAGCAGTTCTTTATGCAGCCGGGCAGCCTGCTCAACAGCCCTGCTGCCCAGCAGGACTACGTGAGCAGCAATTACAGCCACGCGGCCCGGGATATCAATGCCAGCGGCCTTAACCTGGTGGCTCAGCTGGTGGCCCGCCACCCTGAAGATGCAGGGCGCCTGAGCCTGAGCTGCAACCCCGACATTACCCTCGATTTATTGCCCATGATTGCCAAACGGCGAGCGGCGGGCGAGACCATTTTGATGCTGGGTCAGGTGCACAGTGACATGCCCTATATGCTCGGCGATTCGGAACTGAGCATCGATGATTTTGACCTGTTAATCGACGAAGATGAGCGCACTACGCTGTTTTCTACCCCCAATATGCCGGTCAACTTGCAGGACCATATGATCGGCTTGCACGCCAGTACCCTGATACGCGACGGCGGCACCCTGCAGATTGGCATTGGCTCGATGGGCGATGCGCTGAGCGCAGCCTTGCTCGCACGCCAGGGTGATAACGATGGCTATCGCGCCCTGCTCGACGATATTGATATCACCCCGTGGAGCACGCTGATCGAGCAGCAGGGCGGCGTCGAGCCATTTACCCGCGGCTTGTATGGTTGCAGCGAGATGTTTGTCCACGGCCTGATGGTGCTGGCCGATGCCGGGATTGTGCGGCGCAAGGTCTATCCGGATGTTGAGCGCCAAGCCCAGGCTAATGCTGGCACCCTGGATGAAAGCCTGGAAAGTGACGGCGTGAGCATCCATGGCGGTTTTATTCTCGGCCCTCGCGACTTTTACCAGCGACTAAGGGAATTGCCCCACAGCAAACGCCGCGAATTCAATATGACCGCCATCAGCTTTATCAACGAGCTGTATGGCCAGGAGGACTTGAAGCGCCTGCAAAGGCGCGATGCACGCTTTGTGAATAGCGCCTTCACTGCCACTTTGCTCGGCGCTGCCGTAGCTGATCAACTCGAAGATGGTCGGGTGCTTAGCGGAGTGGGAGGGCAATATAACTTCGTTGCTCAGGGCCACGCCCTGCATGATGCGCGCTCGGTAATCATGTTGCGCAGCTGGCGCGAGTCGGGCGGCGATGTGAGTTCCAACATTGTCTGGGAGTACGGCCACTGCACCATCCCGCGGCATTTGCGCGACATAGTGGTCACCGAATATGGCATCGCCGATTTACGCGGCAAAACTGACCGCAAGGTGATCGAAGCGTTGCTTAATATCACCGACTCGCGTTTTCAGACGGAATTGATCGCCCAGGCGCAACAAATCGGCAAACTGCCCAAAGACTTTAGCCTCGACCCACGGTTTGCCGACAACAGCCCGGAACGCTTGCAGGAGATTGCCGCCAGGCACCCGCGTCTGTTCCCGGAATACCCGCTGGGCAGCGATTTCAGCGCGCAAGAACAAGACCTGCTGCGAGCGTTGAACTGGCTCAAGAGCAAATTCAAGCTCACGCAGATTTACCAGCTGGGCAAGGCCACGCTGGACGCACCTTCGCCGCAGGCATTCCCCGAGCACCTGGCGCGCATGCAGCTCGCACAACCTGACGGCTTGCGCGAAGAACTGTACCAGCGCCTGCTGCTGGCGGGGTTGCAGGCCACGAAGCTTTCGTAGCAGCTGCTACGCGGGTGACGCATCACCCGGCGGCAGGTGTTACTCGATAAAGGTCACTTTACCGCCCGCCAGGGATTTGACCCGGGCCAGGGATTCTACGCGGTAGCCCTGTGCGTCCAGCTCGGCACGGCCGCCCTGGAACGACTTCTCGATCACGATGCCCAGACCGGCAACGGTAGCGCCCGCTTGCTTGATGATCGAAATCAACGCCTGCGAAGCCTTGCCGTTGGCCAGGAAGTCGTCGATCACCAGTACACGGTCACTGCTTTGCAGGTGGCGCGGAGAGATGGCAACGGTGCTTTCAGTCTGCTTGGTGAACGAATACACCGTGGCCGACAGCAGGTTTTCAGTCAGGGTCAGGGACTGGTGCTTACGCGCAAAAATCACCGGCACGCCCAGGTTCAAGCCCGTCATCACCGCAGGGGCAATGCCCGACGCTTCGATAGTGACGATCTTGGTGATGCCCGAATCCTTGAACAGACGCGCAAACTCGTCGCCGATTTCTTTCATCAGCGCAGGGTCGATCTGATGGTTCAAAAAGGCATCAACCTTCAAAACCTGATCGGAAAGCACGATGCCTTCTTCGCGAATTTTCTTGTGCAGTGCTTCCAACGTAACGTCCTCAAATAGCGCTTATGCGCTGAAGGTAGAGTAAAAAATAGTCAATTCTAGCGTTTTAGCATCGCGCGTATATCGGCCAATGCTGTATTGCCGCGAACCGCTTTGACTTCAGTAGGGGTGTCGTCGTTGCCTTCCCAGGCCAGATCGTCCGGCGGCAACTCATCAAGGAAGCGGCTAGGCGCACAATCGATGATTTCGCCGTACTGCTTGCGCTTGGCCGCGAAGGTAAACGCCAGGGTCTCACGGGCACGGGTAATGCCCACGTAGGCCAGACGCCGTTCTTCTTCAATGGTGTCCGCTTCAATACTGGAGCGGTGCGGCAGGATTTCTTCTTCCATGCCCATGATGAACACGTAGGGAAATTCCAGGCCTTTGGAGGCGTGCAAAGTCATCATCTGCACGCCTTCGGCGCCGTCTTCCTCTTCCTGCTGACGCTCAAGCATGTCGCGAAGCACCAGCTTGCCGATGGCTTCCTCGATGGTCATGGCGCCGTCTTCGTCTTTCTCAAGGGTGTTTTTCAACGCCTCGACCAGAAACCAGACGTTGGACATGCGGTAGTCCGCGGCCTTGTCACTGGAGCTGTTGGTGCGCAGCCAGTTCTCGTAATCGATGTCCATGATCATGCTGCGCAGCGCGGCGATCGGGTCTTCACCCGAGCAATGCTCGCGCACGCGATCCATAAAGCGCTTGAAGCGCACCAGACGATCGGTAAAGCGGGCATCCAGATGCTCGCCCAGGCCGATTTCATCGGTGGCGGCGTACATCGATATCTTGCGCTCGGTGGCGTAGTTACCAAGTTTTTCCAGGGTGGTCGAACCGATCTCGCGCCGTGGGACGTTGATCACCCGCAAGAAGGCGTTGTCGTCATCCGGATTCACGATCAGGCGGAAGTAGGCCATCAGGTCTTTCACTTCCTGACGTCCGAAGAAGCTGTTACCGCCCGACAAGCGGTATGGAATCTGATGATGTTGCAGCTTCAATTCGATCAGTTTGGCCTGATAGTTCCCGCGATACAGAATCGCAAAGTCGCTGTACGGTCGATCAGTGCGCAAGTGCAGGGTGAGGATTTCGACAGCAACGCGCTCGGCTTCGGCGTCTTCGTTGCGACAGCGGATCACCCGGACTTCATCACCGTGGCCCATCTCGCTCCACAGTTGCTTCTCGAACTCGTGGGGGTTGTTGGCAATCAGCACGTTGGCGCAGCGCAGGATGCGGCTGGTGGAGCGATAGTTTTGCTCCAGCATCACCACTTTCAGGGACGGGTAATCGTCCTTGAGCAGCATCAGGTTTTCCGGGCGGGCACCGCGCCAGGCATAGATCGACTGGTCGTCGTCGCCGACCACGGTGAACTGATTGCGCTTGCCGATCAGGTATTTGACCAGCAAGTACTGGCTGGCGTTGGTGTCCTGATACTCATCCACCAGTAGGTAACGCACCTTGTTCTGCCACTTTTCCAGAATGTCGGCGTGTTCTTCGAACAGCTTCACCGGGAGCAGGATCAGGTCGTCAAAATCTACCGCGTTGTAGGCTTTGAGCGTGCGCTGATAGTGGGTGTAGACGATGGCTGCCGTCTGTTCCTTGGGGTTGCGCGCGTTTTCCAGCGCCTGGGGCGGCAGGATCAGGTCGTTTTTCCACGAGCCGATCATATTCTTGATCTCGTCGACCCCGTCATCGCCCGAGTATTCCTTTTGCATGATGTCGGTCATCAGCGCCTTGACGTCTGCCTCGTCAAAGATCGAGAACCCCGGCTTATAACCCAACCGCGCATGTTCCTTGCGGATGATGTTCAGCCCCAGGTTGTGGAACGTGCACACCGTCAAGCCGCGGCCTTCACCCTTTTTGAGCAGGGTACCGACACGCTCTTTCATCTCGCGGGCGGCTTTGTTGGTAAAGGTCATGGCGACAATGTACTGGGCACGGATGCCACAGTTCTGGATCAGGTGCGCGATTTTACGGGTAATCACGCTGGTTTTGCCCGAGCCCGCACCGGCGAGCACCAATAGAGGGCCGCCGACGTAGCTCACGGCTTCTTGCTGCCGGGGATTGAGTCGGGACATAACGAGATCAGGGGTCGTGTGTAAAAAGGGCGGGCATTTTAACAGGCTGGGCGAATATTGCTGCCTCTGTGCGACGGTGTGACATGCCACAGCATCTAAATTTGCCGCTTTTGTTACTTTCACGCAGGATATCGGGTGCATTTGCAGCTACTGTAGGGTTAATGCAGCAAACGCGTATTTGATAACCAGTGTCATTGCCATTGGTTGCTGGCACGTCATAATGCCCACCGCCCGAATTTATGCAGAGTCTAGGGAGCTAGCTTGTCTACGCCTGTCGAACCCTTGCGTTTGCTGCTACTGGCCGAAGAGCCATCTTGGGCAGCGCTGTTGCGCGAGTGTCTGGCGCCAATGGGAAATGCGGCCGTGATGATGAGCGCGCCGAGTTGGGAATCGGTCAGCCATCTGTTCGAGAACGATCGCAATGCGCTGCTCCTGACCACCCCGGCCCTGCAGCCTTCAGCGGGCCGCTGCCGCTTGCCCACGGTTTTGTTGCTCGACAGCGAACCTGCGACCACGCCCCAGGGTGTCAGCGACTGGCTGGTTGGCAGCAGCCTGACGCCCGATGTCCTGCGTCGCTGCCTGCGCCATGTGCGTGAGCGCGGACTGCTGGAGCACACCCTGCAACGCCTGGCCGAAGAAGACCCGTTGACCGGTATTGCCAACCGCCAGGGCTTTCAGACCCTGCTGGCCGTGCGCCTGGCTGAAAGCGACGGCCGCGGCATAGCCCTGGGCCATCTGGACCTCGACAACTTTCGGCACGCCAACGATGCATTGGGCCATCAGGCTGGCGACCGCCTGATCCTGCAAGTGGTGGCGCGCCTTAAAAGCCAGCTTGAAGCCGGCGACCAGCTGGCACGCCTTGGCAGCGATGAATTCGCCCTGTTGATCAATACCCATCGCGCGCCTGAGCGGGCCGAATGGATGGCCGAGCGCATTACCGAAGTGATGGCCGAGCCCTACTGGGTCGACGGCGAAAGCCTGCTGATCGGCTGCAGCCTGGGCATCGCCCATGCCCGCGCCAACGCCGGGGCCGACCCATTGATGTGGCACGCGCATATCGCCATGCAACAGGCCAAGAGCACCCAGGGCTGCACCTTTCACGTATTTAACGAACGTATCAACCGCAATGCCCGCAGCCTGGCCGACCTCGAAAGTGAGCTGCGCCGTGCCTTGCGCCGTGACGAGCTGGAGCTGCATTACCAGCCGCGCCTGGACCTTGGCACGGGGCAGATAGTCGGCCTTGAGGCGCTGGTGCGCTGGCGCCACGCCGAGCGCGGCCTGCTGGCGCCCAGTGAGTTCGTGCCACTGGCCGAGCAAAGCGGGCTGATCGTGCCGTTGGGCTACTGGGTAATTTCCCGGGCCCTGCGCGATATGCAGGCGCTGCGAGAACGCGGGCTGGAACCGTTGCATATGGCGGTCAACCTGTCGTTTCGCCAGTTCCAGGACAGCCAGCTGCTCTCGACCCTCAGCCGTTTGATCATCGAACGTGGGGTTGAAGCGCAATGGCTGGAGTTTGAACTGACCGAAACCGCCGTAATGCGCCGCAGTGACCTGGTGAAACAGACCATGGACGCCCTGGGGCGTCTCGGCGTGCGCTTTTCGCTGGATGATTTCGGCACCGGATTCTCATCCTTTGTGCACCTCAACAGCCTGCCGATTGCGCTGCTCAAGATCGACAAAAGTTTCGTGGGCGGCATGGAAAGCCGCGAAGAGAACCGCAAACTGGTGCACGCCATGATCAACCTGGCGCACAACCTGAAACTGGAAGTGGTGGCCGAAGGTGTCGAAACCCCGGAGCAGCTCGACCTGTTGCGGGGTTTTGGCTGTGATCAGGTGCAGGGCTACTTCATCAGCAAACCGCTACCGCTGGCAGAGCTGGTTGAGTATTTGACGTTTGGCGCGCAGCAGCAGGTGCCACAGGCTATTTAGGCCTCGATTGGATCTGTGGGAGCGGGCTTGCTCGCGATGGAATCGCTGAGGTTCGCCTGACAGATCGCGGCGCCTGCATCGCGAGCAAGCCCGCTCCCACTAAAGCCAAGTCAGAACCAGCCATCTGTCCCGACAGTTACACCGCGCCCAAGCCCGCCACTCTCTGCGCCTTGCGCTCCTGCTTGAGCATGCGCCGTACCTTCCACTCGAACGCCAGGGTCAGGCTGATCGCCGCACAGGCCAGGCCCATTGCCAGGCCCCACCAGACACCGGCTGGCCCCCAACCGAAGGTAAAGGCCAGCATCCAGGCCATCGGCGCGCCGATCACCCAGTAGCAGAACAGCCCCACCAGGAAGGTGGTCTTGGCATCCTTGAGCCCGCGAATCGCGCCCATGGCGATGGTTTGCGCGCCATCAAACAACTCAAACCATGCCGCTACCGCCAGCAGGCTGACCGCCAGTTCGAACACCGGGCGGAATGCCGGGTCGTTGTAATCCAGGAACAAACCCACCAGTTCCTTGGGCCAGAACCAGAACACCACGGAAAACCCGAGCATTACAAAGGCACCAAAGCCAATACCGACCCGGCCCGCCAGCCGCGCCCGCTGCAAGTCACCACCACCATAATGCTGGCCAATACGCATGGTGATCGCATACGACATGCCTGCGGGCACCATGAACGCCGTCGAAACGATCTGCAAAGCGATCTGGTGCGCCGCCAGTGGCGTGCTGCCCATAGTGCCCATGCACAGCGCCGCGAAGGCAAACAGCCCGACTTCCACCGCGTAGGTACCACCAATCGGCAGACCAAGACGCCACAGTTCCCGCAGATACGTCAGATTGATCCGCGACAGGCCTTTACTGATCGGATACGCGTCGTAGGCCGGATGCCGATGAATATGCCAGGCCAGGCCCAGCGCCATGCAGGTAGCGACTATCGCCGTGACCAAGCCGATGCCCATCAAACCCAGTTTGGGCAGGCCGAACATACCGGTAATCAGTGCGTAATTGAGCAAGAAGTTGGCCACGGTACCGATCAGACTGATCACCATCACCGGCGTTGCCCGGCCCATCGCACTGGTAAAGCCGCGCAGGGCCATAAAGGTCATATAGCCGGGCAGGGCAAACGGCAGCAGCATCAGAAACTGGCCTGCGGCTTCAACGTTGGTGGGCGTCTGACCAAATAGCAGCAACAGTGGCTTGATATTCCACAGCATGACCGCGCCGCCCAACGCCAGCGCCCACGCCAGCCATATCCCGGCCTGGGTCAGGCGGGTTGCGCCTTCAATGTCGCCAGCACCTTGGCGAATCGATACTAGCGTGCCCACGGCAGCGATTACGCCAATGCAGAAAATCGACACAAACGAATAGCTGGCCGCACCCAGACTGCCGCCTGCCAGAGCCTCCGGGCTCAGGCGCGCCATCATCAGCGTATCGGTCAGCACCATCAACATATGCGCCAACTGCGAGGCGATCAGCGGCCCGGCCAACCGCATAATGGCCCCGAGCTCGATACGTACAGGATGCTGTTTGGTCATCGGTAAAATTTCTATAGGTGCGTTGAAAGCCCTGATTCTCGGCGCCTTGAGCGTTTTAAGCAAAGGGATAAAAACGATCATTGGCATGATTTATACTCATGCTAGCCTGTATCTTTTGTGCCACCCCCTGTTGCGCTATAGGAATATTCGTAATGGCTCGTAGCCTTCCTCCGCTTTATGCCTTGCGCGCCTTTGAGGCAGCCGCTCGCCACAGCTCATTCACCCGGGCGGGCGAAGAGCTGTCGATCACCCAGAGCGCTGTCAGCCGCCATATCAAAACCCTGGAGGCGCATTTCGCCTGCCGGTTATTCCAGCGCAGTGGCCGCAGCCTGCAACTCACCGAAGCCGCCCGCCTGTTGCTGCCGGGTGTTCGCGAAGGGTTTGCCGCCTTGGAGCGCGCCTGCACCACTTTGCGCGCCGAAGATGACATCTTGCGCATGAAAGCCCCCTCCACCCTGACCATGCGCTGGTTATTGGCCCGCCTGAGCCGTTTTCGCCACTTGCAGGCGGGCAACGAAGTGCAACTGACCAGCGCCTGGATGGACATCGACAATGTCGACTTCAATCAGGAACCGTTCGACTGTGCTGTGTTACTGAGCAATGGTCACTTCCCCCCCGATTGGGAGGCCACGTTGCTGTTCCCGGAAATGCTGATCCCGGTTGGAGCCCCCAATGTGCAAGACGATCAGCCTTGGGACGCCAAACGCCTGGCTGCCACCGAGCTGCTGCACCCCACGCCCGACCGCCGCGACTGGCGCCGCTGGCTCGACTGCATGGGCCTGAGCGGGCAAGTTTCACTCAAGGGCGGGCAAGTTTTCGACACCCTGGAGCTGGGCATGATTGCCGCTGCCCGGGGTTATGGCATTTCCATGGGCGACTTGCTGATGGTGGCCGAAGACGTTGCCCAAGGACGTCTGAGCCTGCCGTTCCCGGCTGCGGTGGCCAGCGGCGACAATTACTATCTGGTTTGGCCCAAGACCCGTCCCGGCGGCGAACGCTTGCGCCGCCTTAGCGACTTTTTGCAGCACGAAGTCGCCGCGATGGTGCTGCCAGATGTCGAGCAGTTGCGCTAACCGGTTTGCTCAGCCACTGAGCGGCCGATACTGCAACGCCTCCGCCAGATGCTTGCGCTCTATGTTGTGCACCTGCTCCAGATCCGCCAGGGTTCTTGCCACTTTCAACAACCGATGCGCTGCCCGCAGTGACAGGGTCATGCGCTCGCAGGCGGCCTCCAGCCAGCTGTTATCCACATCGCTCAAGCGACACTGGGCACGCACCCCCGGCAGATCGAGAAAGGCGTTGGCGCAACCCTGACGCTGCAACTGCCGTTCTCGCGCCGCAGCTACCAGGATGGCGGCCTTGGCCGTGGTGTCGTCTGAGGCCATTGGCGGGTTAAGGGTAGTGGTTTCCCGGGCCACGGTCAGGTGCAGGTCAATGCGATCGAGCAACGGGCCTGACAGTTTGTTGCGGTAGCGCTGAATTTGCTCCGGTGTGCAGCGGCAGCGCCCCGTAGGTTCGCCTAAATAACCACAGGGGCAGGGATTCATCGCCGCGACCAGCTGGAAACGTGCCGGAAAGCGCATTCGATCTCTCGCCCGCGCGATCACGATAAAGCCGGACTCCATGGGCTCTCGCAAGACTTCCAGAACCTTACGGTCGAACTCGGGAAGCTCATCGAGAAACAAAACGCCGTGATGGGCCAGGGTAATTTCACCGGGCTGGGGTTTGGAGCCACCGCCCACCAATGCCGGGCCGGAAGCCGAGTGGTGGGGTTGGCGAAACGGTCGCTGCGGCCAGTTGTTGAGCGGCACATGGCTGGCCACCGACTGTATGGCCGCGACTTCCAGCGCTTCCTGCTCATTGAGCGGCGGCAACAAACCGGGCAGGCGGCTGGCCAGCAGGGTTTTGCCGGTGCCGGGCGGCCCGGTAAACAGCAAATTGTGACTGCCCGCAGCCGCGACCAATAACGCCCGCTTGGCCGAAAGCTGCCCCTGGACATCGCTCAGGTCGGGATAAGGTTTGCTGATATGCAGCAAGCCGCTGGGGACATACGGCTCAATCACTGCGCGACCGGCGAAATGGGCCACCACCTGCAACAGGTGCTCAGCCGCGATCACCGTCAGCCCGCAGGCAAGGCTGGCTTCCTCGGCATTGGCCAGCGGCACCACCAGCGCCCGGCCCGCTGCCCGTGCCGCCAGGGCTGCAGGCAATACGCCCTGCACTGACCTGATTGCCCCCGATAACGCCAGTTCGCCCAAACACTCCACTTGCTCCAGCACCACAGCCGGGAGTTGCCCGCTGGCCGCCAAAATGCCCAGGGCAATGGCCACATCAAAACGCCCGCCGTCCTTGGGTAGGTCGGCAGGCGCGAGGTTAAGGGTGATCCGCCGGGCCGGAAAATCCAGCCCGGAATTGATGATTGCGCTGCGCACCCGGTCTTTACTTTCCTTCACCGCTGTTTCGGGCAAACCGACCAGGGTCAACGCTGGCAAGCCATTGGCCAGATGCGCTTCGACCGTAACGGCAGGGGCTTCGACTCCCACCTGGGCACGGCTGTAAACAATCGCCAGAGCCATCACTCATTCCTTGAGTTTGCAAAAAAACCATGGTGCGCGAATCAGCAGCCAAGGGCAGGCATGGAATGGATACGGGATGTTAACGGGCATGGGAACACGGCATGTGAGCTGCCAAAGTGGGGTTGCAAATAAACCTTAAGACCCTATTATTAACCAATAACGTTATGCATTAATTATGATAATGAGCTTTAAATGTAACCGCACAGAACATCTGTATCGAAGCGGCAAGACGCGCTTATGGTCAGACATTCTCAATGTAATTGAGCGAAAATTAACCATGCTCGACGCGGCAAGCGTGCTGACAGATTTAGGCTCACCCCCCGGCAACCGCCTGGAAGCTCTCAGCGGAACACGCAAAGGCCAGCACAGCATTCGTATCAACGGACAATGGCGAATCTGCTTTATCTGGGGTGAAAAAGGCCCTGAAGCTGTAGAAATCGTCGATTACCACTGAGGTCATCATGATCAAGAACGGCATGCGTCCGGTTCATCCGGGTGAAATCCTCAAGGAAGAATACCTTGAGCCCCTGAACCTCTCGTCCGCGGCTTTGGCCCGAGCGCTCGGCGTGTCGACGCCGACGGTAAACGATATCGTGCGGCAGCGCCGTGGCGTCAGTGCCGATATGGCATTGCGGCTGTCAATTTGCCTGGCGACCACGCCAGAGTTCTGGCTGAACCTGCAAACCACTTACGACCTGCGCAAGGCGGAAATCGAACGCGGTGCAGCGATTCGCGAGCAGGTGGCCCCCCTTCACCACTGCGCCTGACTCACAGCTCCAACGCTTTGGTCCCCAGATCCTCGGCAAAACGCAACAAGTAACCATCGGGGTCGAGCAGCAAAAAGTTGCGCTCGCCAAACAGCACATCGTTGCTACGGTACCAGCGCTCTTCCAGGGGTTTGCGCAGAGTGTGCCCAGCGGTTGCAAGGCGCTCGATCAGGCCTTGGGCATCCGGGCATTTGATCGACAGGTTCATACCCCGACCCAATGGCGGCTCCAGCGGCCCGACCCGCCAGGAGGACTCTTCAAGGTCATCCTGCTCCAGCATCAACTGGCTGCCATGGAACGACAGAAACGCAAAAAGATGCTCGGGCCGTTGATACTCGATCCTGAAACCGAGCACTTCACAGTAAAAGTGCAGACTGCGTGAAAGATCCGAGACGATCATCTCGGGCACCAGCGGGTTCATCACCAGCATACAAAAACGTCCTTGTTCAGATAGGTGAATGCACCGCCTTTGAGCGTTACTCGCTTGGCGGCAACAACCTGGCTTCCAGTTCGGCCACTTTGGCTTCCAGGCTTTCAAGGCGGGCGCGGGTACGGGCCAGGACCACCATCTGGCTGTCGAACTCTTCGCGGCTGACCAGGTCCAGTTTGCTGAAACCGCTTTGCAGCAAGGCTTTGAACTGGCTTTCGATTTCGTTGCGCGGCAGCGCGGTTTCGCCACTGAACAAACGTGAAGCATGGCCGCCAAGGGCGTCGAGAAAATCTTTGGGCGCGAGCATGGATAAGGTCCTTAAAACTGATGGTGGCGAGTGTATCACGGGGTCTCGGGGCTAAATGCCGATGGCTTTCTGCACATTTTTCGCGCATCACCCACGCCTGTCGCGCACCATCTTCGAGCACAAATGCCCCGGCAAATCAGGCAAAAAGCCATCAACGTCCGCTAAATCGCTGTAATTATTGATTTTTCCAGACATGGCAAGGTTTCTGCTAAGACCACTATGACTCATGCACTGATGCAGTAGCTGTGACGAAGGCAGTGCGGCAGGTGGTTCAAGGAGTGTTTTCGTCACCAGCGATTTACACACGTTGTACAGCCTGAAGAAGGCTGACGATGCGTTACAAAGCCAGACACTGCGCTTAGACTTGAGCCGGGTTTGTTTTCCTGGGGCAAGTCCACCAATTCGGGAGAAGTTTCATGAAGCTAGTCACCGCCATTATCAAGCCGTTCAAGTTGGATGACGTGCGCGAGTCGCTGTCTGAGATCGGCGTACAAGGCATTACCGTTACTGAGGTCAAAGGCTTCGGCCGGCAGAAAGGTCACACCGAGCTGTATCGCGGTGCGGAATATGTGGTCGATTTTCTGCCAAAGGTGAAGATTGATGTCGCCATTGACGACAAGGATCTTGATCGGGTTATCGAAGCGATAACCAAGGCTGCCAACACCGGCAAGATTGGTGACGGCAAGATTTTCGTGGTCAATCTGGAACAGGCTATTCGCATCCGTACCGGCGAAACCGATACCGACGCAATCTAAGCCGCCAAACCCAACGCCCCAGGAGAAAACACTATGACTCTGCGTAAAATCGCAGGGCTCGGAGCCCTGTTGTCTGTCGTAATGCCTGGCCTGGCCATGGCAGCAGACGAAGTGGCTGCTCCAGTCCTCAACTCCGGCGACACCGCCTGGATGCTGACTGCCACAGCTTTGGTGCTGTTTATGACCATTCCCGGCCTGGCGCTGTTCTACGGCGGCATGGTGCGCTCCAAAAACATTCTTTCCGTGATGATGCAGTGCTTCGCCATTACCGGTCTGATCAGCATTCTGTGGGTCATTTATGGCTACAGCATCACGTTCGACACCACGGGCATGGAGCAGGGCGTCACCAACTTCAATTCGTTTATCGGCGGGTTCGGCAAAGCTTTCCTGGCGGGTGTAAGGCCTGAAAGCCTGACCTCATCCACCGCGCTGTTCCCGGAAGCCGTATTCATCACCTTCCAGATGACCTTCGCCATCATCACCCCGGCGCTGATCGTCGGTGCCTTTGCTGAACGCATGAAGTTCTCGGCCATGCTGATTTTCATGGGCGTGTGGTTCACTCTGGTCTATGCGCCGATTGCGCACATGGTGTGGAGCGGTAACGGCGGCCTGCTGTGGGACTGGGGCGTACTCGACTTCGCAGGCGGCACCGTGGTGCATATCAACGCCGGTATCGCCGGTCTGGTAGCGTGCATCGTGCTGGGTAAGCGTAAAGGCTACCCGACCACCCCGATGGCTCCACACAACCTGGGCTACACCCTGATCGGCGCGGCCATGCTGTGGATCGGCTGGTTCGGCTTTAACGCAGGCTCCGCAGCTGCCGCCAACGGCACTGCCGGCATGGCGATGCTGGTGACCCAGATCGCCACCGCTGCTGCAGCACTGGGCTGGATGTTTGCCGAATGGATCACCCACGGCAAGCCAAGCGCACTGGGCATCGCCTCGGGCGTGGTAGCCGGTCTGGTGGCCATTACCCCGGCCGCTGGCACCGTAGGCCCGATGGGCTCGGTGGTGATCGGCCTGTCGGCTGGCGTGATCTGCTTCTTCTGCGCCACCAGCCTCAAGCGCAAACTGGGCTATGACGACTCACTGGATGCGTTCGGCGTTCACGGCATCGGCGGTATCGTCGGCGCGATCCTCACCGGTGTATTTGCAGCCCCGGCACTGGGCGGCTTCGGTGCTGTGACCGATATCTCGGCGCAAGTCTGGATTCAGTTCAAAGGCGTCGCCTTTACCGTGGTCTACACCGCCATCGTGACCTACATCATCCTCAAGGTTCTGGATGCCGTAATGGGTCTGCGTGTGAATGAAGAGGAAGAGGCCGTGGGCCTTGACCTGGCTCAGCACAACGAGCGTGGCTACAACCTGTAAATCGACCCCCTATAAAAAACCCGGCGTGCCGGGTTTTTTTTGGTCGGCAATAAAGCGATATTCCCGGCGCGGAAATGATTTGCCTTACAGGCTGGAAGGGCAGATAAGTTCTACGCTTGTTTATGTAACACGTGCTTGTGACACAACTCGACTATTAGCCGCTTTGCTTTTTTCATCAGCACGCTAGAATGCGCGCCGAGGGCAGGAAACAATGCTCGAGTACGACGAAGGCGAGGATGATCTCCCGACGCTTTCAAGGCCCGTGATCCGTGCTGCGCAATATCTGGCAGCGGGCGCCTGGCAAGGTGTTTATTCAGGCGCAGGCCATGTTGGTGGTGGTGTGCGCCAAGTCCTCTGCACCTTATAACGGTAAAGAGGCGTAAGCCGCGGTTTGCCCAAGGCTACTTTTTCACCAGCGGTGGTCGACAGTTGCCGCAGCTGGTCTATAACTAATCTGCTGTACGTATGTCATGGGGTAGAACATGAGCGACGACGATCTGGAAAATGATGACCTCGAAGTAGGTGATGAAGACGACACCGAGGAAGGCTTGGAAACTGCTGCTGATGACGTGGCAGACGACGACGGTGGCGATGATGCGCCGGCCCCTGCGGCCAAAGGCAAGTCAAAGGCAGCCGTATCGGTTGATGACCTGCCGAGCGTAGAAGCTAAAAACAAGGAGCGTGATGCTCTGGCCCGCGCCATGGAAGAGTTTTTGTCCAAGGGTGGCAAGGTGCAGGAAGTTGAGGCCAATGTGGTGGCAGACCCACCCAAGAAGCCTGACAACAAGTACGGCAGCCGTCCTATCTAAGGGCTTGTTGTTTGCTTGAAGAAAAAACCCGCCGTCGCTGCGGGTTTTTTTGTGGGTGCAAGGAAAGGTTGCAACCTCTGTAGTCGCTGCCGAGGAACGACGGCTGCGATCGGCGGCGCAGCCGTCGTAGATCAGATGCCCCGATGTGCCTGGCCAACCGAGAGTGCAGGTTTTACGACGGCTACGCCGCCGATCGCAGCCTTCGTACCTTGTCAGCGACTACCTGTTCAAGTGTTTCAACACCAGCGGTAGCTCGCTCAAGCAGCCAATCTCGGCATCTGGTGCCTTGTCGCCGTCCCAGTGTTTACCGCCCGGGTTGAACCATACCGCACGCATGCCCGCCAATTGCGCCCCGGCAATATCATCACCAGGGTGATCACCCACATGCACCGCCGCACCTGCCGCTACGCCACCGCGCAGCAGGGCTTCGTGAAACAGGCGCGCATCCGGCTTGGCGATACCGATATCTTCGGCGCACAACACAAACTTGAAGTGATGCCCCAAACCGATGCGACGCACATCAGCGTTGCCATTGGTGACCACGCCCAGAGCGTATTCACGCGCCAGGGCAATCAGGGTCGGCTCGGCCTGCGGGAATACGTCCAGCGCATGTCGCGCCTCAATAAATACTTCAAAAGCATCGTCCGCCAATGCGTCAGCATTCGCGTAACCGGCACCGTGCAACGCATCAAATAGAATCCTGCGCCGTAGCGCGCTGATCCGGTGCTTGAGTTGCGGTTCTTCACTCAACACCCGCTCGCGAATCGCCTGAAAATGCCCGACTTCAACGACGCCCAGTTTTGGTGCGTTTTCCGTCAGCCAATTGCGCAACACGGCTTCGGCGCTGACGATCACCGGCGCGGTGTCCCACAGGGTGTCGTCGAGGTCGAAGGTAATCAGCTCAATCGTCATTCACTGTCCTTACTGCGTTTGGCCCGTGGGTGGGCGCTGTCGTAAACCGATGCCAGATGCTGGAAATCCAGGTGAGTATAGATTTGCGTGGTTTTGATGTCCGCATGCCCGAGCAATTCCTGCACTGCGCGCAAATCCTGGGAGGATTCCAGCAAGTGGCTGGCAAACGAATGGCGCAGCATATGCGGATGCAGGTTTTGCCCCAGCTCGCGCTCACCGGCGGCCTTGACCCGTATCTGGATGGCACGTGGCCCCAGGCGCGTGCCGCGCTGGCTGACAAATACGGCGTCGTCCTGCGGGTTGGCCAGCGCCCGTAGCGGCAACCAGGCCTCTAGCGCCTCCCGGGCCTTCTTGCCGACGGGCAAGACGCGAGTCTTGCTGCCCTTGCCGAGTACTTCGACCAATCCATCAGCCAGGTCCAGTTGCTCCAGGTTAAGCCCGGTCAGCTCCGACAAACGCAGCCCCGACGAGTAGAACAGCTCAAGGATGGCCTGGTCGCGCTGGGCCAGAAAATCGTCCTCGACACCGCCCTCCAGCAATTGCAGGGCGCGATCGGTATCCAGGGTTTTGGGCAGGCGGCGTTCGCCTTTGGGCGGGGCCAGACCGTTTGCCGGGTCGTGGTCGCACAGGCCTTCGCGATTGAGATAGTGATAAAGCCCGCGCACCGCCGACAGCAGCCGGGCAATGCTGCGCGAGGACTGGCCTTGCTGATGCAGGCGCGATACCAGTTGGCGCATGCGCTGGATATCCAGTGCAGCCCAGCTGGGGATCGATTCCTTGGCGCAAAACGCCAGTACCTTGTTCAGGTCGCGGCGGTAGGCCTCCAGCGTATGGGGCGACACCTGGCGCTCACTGCGCAGGTGAATGCAGTAAGCGTCCAGCTGCCGTTCCATTTAACGTACCGAGCGCAGGGCGCTGGTGAAGCGCGGCAGCACCCGGCCCAGTACTTCGGCGATATAGCCGAGGAACAGCGTGCCCACCGAACTTTTATAGTGCTGCGGATCGCGACTGGCAATCGCCAGCACGCCATGCAAACCCAGATGATTGAGCGCTACCACGGCAGTTGAACCGATCTGCTTGCGCTGCTCTTCGCCAAACAAAAAGTCCAGCTCATGCTCGCGCAGGCTGCCGCTGACGGTTTTACCTTCAGTCAACAAGCCACCCAAGGCGCGCTGCGCATCGGCGCTGCTGACCCAGCGGCCAACCGGCATCGGGTTGTCGCCAAATAGCACCAGGCTGACAAATGGAACCTGAAAGTCCTGACGCAGGCTGTCCTCAACGGCAATTACCAGTTCATCGAGACTGGTGGCGTCCATCAGGGCGAGGTTCAGACGACGGGTTTTTTCGAACAGGCGGTCGTTATCGCGGGCCACGTCCATCAACTGCGACAAACGATGACGCATCTCGATATTGCGACCACGCAACAGCTCCAGCTGGCGCTCCACCAGAGAGATGGTGTCACCACGCTGGTGTGGAATGCGCAACGAGAGCAGCAGCTCTTCACGCTCACCGAAAAAATCCGGGTGTTCCTGCAAATACGCCACAACACTGGCTGCTTGCGAGTTATCCACAGGTAGATCGAGTTCGGAAGGCTGCGTCTTGTCGGTCATCGTTTGCACTCGCTCATAAACGGACTTGTCCTTCGTAAACACGCATCGCCGGGCCGGTCATGATCACGGAGTGGCCCGGGCCTGCCCATTCGATGGACAAACGGCCACCGGGCAGATCGAGGATCAGCGGTGAGTCCATCCAGCCCTGGCTGATGGCCGCCACGGCCGCTGCACAAGCCCCAGTGCCGCAGGCCTGGGTTTCCCCGGCGCCACGTTCCCAGACCCGCAGTTGCCCGCGCTGACGATCGACTACGTGCAGAAAACCGACATTGACCCGCGCCGGAAAGCGCGGGTGATGTTCAATTTTGGGGCCCAGCTCATGCACCGGCGCGGCATTGATATCGTCGACGCGCAGCACAGCATGGGGGTTGCCCATCGACACTGCGGCCAGCTCGACAGTCTGCCCGTCAACATCCACCTCATAGCTCAGCGCTTGCGCGTCAGCCACAAACGGGATGTCGGCCGGCACCAGGCGCGGAGGGCCCATATCGACACTGATCTGCCCGTCACTGCGCACATTCAGCTCGATAATGCCGCTTTTGGTTTCAACCTTGATCTGACGCTTGGTGGTCAAACGCTTGTCGAGCACAAAGCGCGCAAAGCAGCGCGCCCCATTACCGCATTGCTCAACTTCGGAGCCGTCGGAGTTGAAGATCCGGTAACGGAAATCCACCTCCGGATTGCTCGGCGCCTCAACGATCAATAATTGATCAAAGCCGACACCCGTGTGCCGGTCACCCCATTGCTTGGCGTGCTTGGGCAGGATGTGCGCGTGCTGGCTGACCAGGTCGAGAACCATGAAATCATTGCCCAGGCCGTGCATTTTGGTAAAACGCAGCAACATGGGTTTACTCCGGCAGCAGGCTTTCGCCAGCAAACAACTCGGCTACGGTCTCGCGACGACGCACTTCAAACGCCTGATCGCCATCCACCAGTACTTCGGCGGCGCGGCCACGGGTGTTGTAGTTCGAGCTCATGACAAAGCCATAGGCTCCGGCCGAATGCACCGCCAGCAAGTCGCCTTCGGCCAGGGCCAGTTGACGGTCCTTGGCCAGGAAGTCGCCGGTTTCGCAGATCGGGCCGACGATATCGTAGGCGCGGGCTTCGGTGTCACGCGGGCGTACCGCGGTCACGTCCATCCAGGCCTGGTACAGCGCCGGGCGAATCAGGTCGTTCATCGCCGCATCGACGATGGCGAAATCTTTGTGTTCGGTGTGCTTGAGGTACTCGACCTGAGTCAGCAGCACGCCGGCGTTGGCCACGATAAAACGGCCCGGCTCGAACACCAGTGCCAGATCACGGCCGTCGAGGCGCTCGCGCACGGCCTTGATGTAATCACCAGCCAGTGGTGGTTCTTCATCACGATAACGTACGCCCAGGCCACCGCCGAGGTCGATATGGCGCAGGTAGATGCCGCAATCGCTCAGGCGGTCGACCAGTGCCAGCAGGCGGTCGAGGGCATCGATAAAGGGTTCGAGGGTGGTCAGTTGCGAGCCGATATGGCAATCGACGCCGACCACTTCCAGGTTGGGCAACTGCGCAGCACGGATGTAGACATCTTCGGCGTCAGCGATGGCGATACCGAACTTGTTTTCTTTCAGGCCGGTGGAGATGTACGGGTGAGTGCCCGCATCCACGTCCGGGTTGACCCGCAGCGAGATCGGCGCGCGAACGCCCATTTCGGCGGCCACAACCTGCAGGCGCTCAAGTTCCTCAGTGGACTCGACGTTAAAGCAATGCACACCCACTTCCAGAGCGCGACGCATGTCATCGCGGGTCTTGCCGACACCGGAGAACACGATCTTGTCAGCTGTGCCGCCAGCGGCCAGCACACGTTCCAGCTCGCCACGCGACACAATGTCAAAACCGGCGCCAATACGGGCCAGGACATTGAGCACGCCCAGGTTGGAGTTGGCCTTGACCGCGAAGCACACCAGATGCGGCATGCCGTTCAGGGCATCGGCGAAAGCGTTGTATTGCGCCTCGATGTGCGCCCGGGAATACACATAAGTCGGCGTGCCAAAACGCTCGGCAATGGCCGTCAGCGCAACACCTTCGGCAAACAGTTCGCCGTCCCGGTAATTAAAAGCGTCCATGGTGTTCCCTTATTGGTGCTTGTGCGATTGCGTTTGCGACGACTTCGCTTGGTCTTCAGGGGATTTGCTGTCATCGGGCAGATACAGCGGTCCTTTTTGACCACAGGCAGAAACAAGGCAGGCGACCGCGACGAGCGCAGCAATAGAAGAGATCAGGCGCTTCATGGCGAAATCCTTTGAAAAGCATTAATTGCGCCCGAGTATACCGAGCACCCACCAGCTTGCCTATGCAGCAGAGCGGCCGAGCGTAACGCCCTGTGTGGATGATCAGTGGTGCTTGGCCAATGGCCGTCATGGGGTTTGCAATCGGCCTGGAGCGCCCGTATCTTGCGAGCTCCGAGCATGACTAGATATTACGAGGTTCCACCATGAGTTTGACTGAAGCCCGTTTTCACGATCTGGTCGATGCCACCCAGGAAAATCTGGAAGACATCTTTGACGACTCTGATCTGGATGTGGATGTAGAGAATTCCGCCGGCATCCTGACGATCAAGTTCGAGAATGGCAAAGCCCTGATCTTCAGCCGTCAGGCACCCGTGCTGCAGCTCTGGCTGGCAGCACCCAACGGTGGCTATCACTTCGACTACGATGAAAAGCGCAGCTCGTGGAAGTGCGATAAATCCGACGAACTGCTTAGCGAGATGGTTCAGCGCCTTACCCTGGAACACGCGGGCGCCGAGCTGGAATTTGAAGAGATCTGACAGTGACCGCTCCTGCTAAACCTGCAAAACCGCTCTACAGCAACGTCAGCCCGGCAGTGCCGTCCCCATGCATCAGCACCTGCCGGCTGGATGAACACAAAGTCTGCCTGGGCTGTTTTCGCCACGTCGAAGATATTCGCGAGTGGCGCTCGGCAGACGACCAGCGGCGCCGGGTGATTTGCGAACAGGCCCGGCAACGCCAAATCTGATAAACCCCTTGTGGGAGCTGTCTGCCAGCGATGCAGGCGACTCGGTGTATCTGATAAACCGCGGCGATACCATCGCGGGCAAGCCCGCTCCCACAGTATGTGGATCTACCTGTTAAATCTGATCCAGACAAATTGCCTGGCTTACAGTGCAATGCCCACACGGCTTGTGTATTTATTTTGCTGTGGTAGTGTCCGGGTTCGCCTCGCACTAACGAGGTTCGTCAAAACCCCGCCATATTCCGGCGGGGTTTTGCTTTTTCGTGCAGAAAAAAGGAGTCTGCCAGGTCATGAGCACACCAACCCCACTCATCCTCACCCGCCTGGACGTACAGCGTCTGGAGCAATTGATCGACAGCTTGCCAGAAACGACTCCTGGTATTGAGGCACTGCAAGCCGAACTCGATCGCGCCGAAACCATCGTCGGCCACGAAGAAGTGCCTGCTGGCGTTGTGACCATGAACTCGCGTGTGCACTGCCGCGAAGAAAGCAGTGGCAAGGACTACCGCCTGACGTTGGTATACCCGAAAGACGCCAACGCCGACGAAGGCAAGATTTCGATTCTCGCCCCTGTGGGCAGCGCGCTGCTGGGTCTGCAAGTCGGCCAGCACATCAACTGGCCCGCGCCGGGCGGCAAAACCCTCAAGCTGGAACTGCTTGAAGTGGAATACCAGCCAAAAGCTGCAAGCGATTTCAGCGCTTAAGACCTTCCAGCTCAGTCATGTCACAGTGCAGGTGTTTGTTCGTCACAGGCAAACTGCCGCAAAGACCGGTAGCTGACGCTCAGCTCCCGGGCCAGAGCCCGACGCTCATGACTGATCTGCTGCGCCTGCCACTGCGAGCGATTGTCGAGCATTGCCAGGTGCTGCTCATCCCAGCCCCATTCACGGGTCAGGCGCTTGAGTAACCGCCGCTGCCACTGCATGCCTGTATCGCCATTACTCAACTTGTGGCCGACCTTCAGGTACAGGCTGCGGCGCACCAGTTCCAGTCGCTGCAACTCTGCGCGGCCCTTGAGGTAGCGCTCAATACGGCGGTAAACCACCACGTAGGGGTCCAGCTCATCCAGGTCCAGCTGGTTGGCGTACACGCTCTGTTTGAAATCCAGACTCAGGCAGTTCACCTGCGGATGCTCGCTGGCGTACACCTCGATCAGCAACAGCTTGAGCAGCGACTTGTAGGGCGACTCAATGCCCTTGAACAGCTGCCACAGCCCGGCGCCCAAAAATTCACCGGGGGCAATATGGGCCAGATGGCCAAGATCAATGGTTTCGTTGCGGCCAACGGCGCGCACGTCCAATAGCCCGCCGGCGAATTCGGCGTACCGCGCCTCCTCATGCACCGGCACCCACCACCACAGCGGTGTGCGCCCGGCAAGCCAGATGGCAGTGCGATAAAACTCATCGAGCAACAACCGCTGCCGTGGCTCATCACCCTCGTCGTTGCGCAACTGAGCATCGATTAAAAAGAAGTGTGCTTCACAGCCCTGACTCGTCGCCCAGGCTTCCAGGCGCCGACATTTTTTGCGCAAGGCCGATACTGCGGCATCACTCAAGTCCGGAGCGAGGCAAATCCACACGTCCATATCACTTTGATCGGTCTGCGCCAATGTGCCGAGGCTGCCCATCAGAAAAAGCCCATGGATCGGTTGTAAAGGGCAGGAGTTGCCCATGCTGCAGGAAAAGTCGCGAATTAGATGGCCGGCGGCGGCGAGGGTAGTGGCATCAGGTTCATAGCCCGACACCCCGGCCGGGGTGCAGGCCGACACATAGCCGGGCAAGAGCGGGTGATTGATATGAAAGAACAGCGCCAACAGGTTCAGTAGCGCTTGCTGGCGTGGCGCCAGCCCCTCCATCGCACGAGCCAGGCGGCCCTGATTGACACTCAAAAAGCGCCCACGCAGCTGTTGGAGAACCTGTCGCCCGGTTCCCTCGTTAAGTGCGGGTGCAGATAAGTGTGCCCGCGGAATCATTAATCGCTCAGATCCCGTGGGCGCGGCGTGGCGTCAGGCAACTTCTTTGGATTCAACAAGAATCGACAACAGTACTTGGACACTTTCGGCAGCATCACGCCCCAGGCTTGTCAGGTAGCCGCCATCGGGCTGATCAATCAGCTTTTTCTCAAACAGACGCTGCGCCGCGGCGACTTTTTCTGGCGCGGCATGTTGGTGAATCTTCAGGCCCTCAAGGGTACTTTCCAAGTCAAACAGTGCAAGGACTTCCAGTTCGGCAACCAACTCAGGGGTAAACGACATAAAGACTCCAGACTATGCAGGAAAAGACGACAGCCGCTCTAAGGTGATCTCACTTGTGCTGACTGTCCAGCAACAGTTCCCACCTTTGTAAAAGATCCTGTCGTTATAAGGCAGTTGGAGTGTAGTCCGAGACCACCTCGATGCCGGGTAATTTTGTGGCAGCGGGCTTGCTCGCGATTGCATCACCGCGCTTTAACTGGCCGACCGCCTGTATCGCGAGCAAGCCCGCTCCCACAGCAAGCCAAGATCAATATGATTTTTCAGTTATATAAACATTCTTAAATAGTATTTTTAAGAATATCTGCGCCTCACTACTATTGCCCTACGCCAGCAACCCTGTCGGCACCCCATATTTTCAGGAGCAGCACCATGAGCGCATCTCTGCGTAGCGTTGACGGCCAGGACGAAGCAACCATCCTGCGGGAAATCCAGAGCGCGCTGCGAGACCTGCGCTTTGGTGCTGTTGAAATCACTGTGCACAACGCGCAAGTGGTGCAGATCGAACGCAAAGAGAAATTCCGCCTGCAAAACCCGGGTCAAAAAAACGCCTGAACCGTTCAAGCGCATTCACCTGAGTGCGCTCAATAAAAATTAAAAAATGCTTTGGAGCCTCACCTATGTCCCTACGCCGTTACGCTTTGGCCGCGCTGGCCAGTGCCATTTTTGCTGGCTCCGCAGTAGCCAAAGATTACGAACTACTGAACGTTTCCTACGATCCGACCCGTGAGCTGTACCAGGATTACAACACTGAGTTCACCAACTTCTGGAAAGCCAGCCACCCTGGCGACAACGTCAAAATCCAGCAGTCCCACGGCGGTTCGGGCAAACAGGCTCGCGGCGTGATTGATGGCCTGCGTGCTGACGTTGTCACTCTGGCCCTGGCCGGGGACATTGACGAAATTGCCAAGCTGGGCAAAACCCTGCCGGAAAACTGGCAAACCCGTCTGCCAGAAGCCAGCACCCCGTATACCTCGACCATCGTGTTCCTGGTGCGCAAGGGCAACCCCAAAGGTATCAAGGACTGGGCTGATCTGACCAAAGACGGCGTATCGGTAATTACTCCTAACCCTAAAACCAGCGGCGGCGCACGCTGGAACTTCCTCGCGGCCTACGCCTACGGTCTTAAAGCCAACGGCGGTGACGAGGAAAAAGCCAAGGAGTATGTAAAAACCCTGTTTAAACACGTCCCCGTGCTGGACACCGGCGCACGCGGTTCGACCATTACCTTCGTCAACAACGGTCAGGGTGATGTGTTGCTGGCGTGGGAAAACGAAGCGTTCCTGGCGCTGAAAGAAGACGGCGGCGGTGACAAGTTCGATATCGTCGTACCTTCACTGTCGATCCTGGCTGAGCCGCCAGTGGCAGTAGTCGACAAAAACGCCGAGAAAAAGGGCAATAGCGAAATCGCCAAAGCCTACCTGGAGCACCTGTACAGCCCGGCCGGTCAGGAAATTGCGGCCAAAAACTTCTACCGCCCGCGTGACCCGGCAGTGGCTGCCAAATACGCGCAGCAGTTTCCGAAACTGGAGTTGGTGACTATCGACAAAGACTTCGGTGGCTGGAAGACTGCGCAGCCGAAATTTTTTAATGACGGCGGCGTGTTCGACCAGATCTACCAGGCGCAATAACCTGTGGGGCGGGGCTTGAAGCCTCGCGGAAAGCTAGAACATAGAGCCCGCAATCGAGTTGCGGGCTTCGTGCGTTAACCAAGGACTCTTATGTCACGTCGTATCTCCCCCGTCATACCCGGCTTCGGGCTGACGCTGGGCTACACCTTGGTGTACCTCAGCCTCATCGTGCTTATTCCACTGGCGGCGATGTTCGTGCACGCCGCGCAACTGACCTGGGACCAGTTCTGGGCCATCATCACCGCCCCCCGGGTGCTGGCAGCCCTGCAATTGAGCTTTGGCACCGCTTTTGTCGCCGCGATTATCAACGGCATCATCGGTACTGTACTGGCCTGGGTACTGGTGCGTTACACCTTCCCGGGGCGCAAGGTTATCGACGCGATGATCGACCTGCCGTTTGCCCTGCCGACCGCCGTGGCCGGTATCGCCCTGACCGCGCTGTACGCGCCCAATGGCTGGATCGGCCAATTCGCTACCGACCTGGGTTTTAAAATTGCCTACACCCCGATGGGTATCACCCTGGCACTGACCTTCGTCACCCTGCCGTTTGTGGTGCGCACGGTGCAACCGGTACTGGCCGATATCCCCCGTGAAATCGAAGAAGCTGCCGCCTGCCTGGGTGCCAAGCCGCTGCAAGTGTTTCGCTACATTCTGGTGCCGGCCCTGCTGCCTGCCTGGCTGACCGGTTTTGCCCTGGCCTTTGCCCGTGGCGTCGGCGAGTACGGGTCGGTGATTTTTATCGCCGGCAACATGCCGTTCAAAACCGAAATCCTGCCGCTGCTGATCATGGTCAAGCTGGACCAATACGACTACACCGGCGCCACCGCCATTGGCGTGATGATGCTGGTGGTTTCCTTCATTTTGCTGCTGATCATCAACTTGATTCAGCGCCGCATCGAAAAACCGTGAAGGAGGCCTGACCATGTCCAGTTCAACCCAAAGCGCCTCATCCGTAGCCAACGCCGCCCGCCGTGGCAGCCCGCTGTCGCGGCGCCTGCTGATTGGCTTCGGCTGGTTGTTTTTTACCCTGTTCCTATTGCTGCCACTGCTGATCGTAGTGTCGCAAGGCTTGAAGATGGGTGTCGGCACCTTCTTCGACGCCATCCTTGAGCCCGACGCCTTGTCGGCCCTCAAGCTGACCATCATTGCGGTGGTGATCTCGGTACCGCTCAACGTGGTGTTCGGCGTCAGCGCAGCCTGGTGTGTGAGCAAGTACAACTTTCGCGGCAAGAGCATCCTGGTGACGCTGATCGACCTGCCGTTCTCGGTATCGCCGGTGATCGCCGGTCTGGTCTATGTGCTGATGTTCGGCGCCCAGGGCTTTTTTGGGCCGTGGTTGCAGGATCACGATATCCAGATCGTCTTCGCCCTGCCGGGCATCGTGCTGGCCACCATCTTCGTCACCGTGCCCTTTGTAGCCCGTGAACTGATCCCGCTGATGCAGGAGCAGGGCACCCAGGAAGAAGAAGCCGCACGCCTGCTGGGCGCCAATGGCTGGCAGATGTTCTGGCACGTCACCGTACCCAATATCAAATGGGGCCTGATTTACGGCGTGGTGCTGTGTACCGCGCGGGCGATGGGTGAGTTCGGTGCGGTGTCGGTGGTTTCCGGGCACATTCGCGGGGTGACCAACACCCTGCCGCTGCACGTCGAGATCCTCTACAACGAATACAACCACGTTGCCGCCTTCGCCGTGGCCACTCTGTTGCTGATCCTGGCGCTCTTTATCCTGCTGCTCAAGCAGTGGAGCGAATCCCGTATTAACCGCCTGCGCGCCAGCGCCGCGGAGGAATAAACCATGTCGATCGAAGTCCGTAATGTCAGCAAGAACTTCAATGCCTTCAAGGCGCTGAACAGCATCAACCTGGATATTCAAAGCGGCGAACTGGTGGCCCTGCTGGGTCCATCGGGTTGCGGCAAAACCACCTTGCTGCGCATCATTGCCGGCCTGGAAACCCCGGACCAGGGCAGTATCGTGTTTCACGGCGAAGACGTCTCCGGTCACGATGTGCGTGATCGCAACGTCGGTTTTGTGTTCCAGCATTACGCCTTGTTCCGCCATATGACGGTGTTCGACAACGTCGCTTTCGGCCTGCGCATGAAGCCGAAAAAGGAACGCCCGAGCGAAACCCGCATTGCCGAAAAAGTCCACGAATTGCTGAACATGGTGCAACTGGACTGGTTGTCGGATCGCTATCCTGAGCAACTTTCGGGTGGTCAGCGTCAGCGTATCGCCCTGGCCCGTGCATTGGCGGTAGAGCCAAAGGTGTTGCTGCTGGACGAACCATTCGGCGCACTGGATGCCAAGGTGCGTAAGGAGCTGCGTCGCTGGTTGGCGCGTCTGCACGAAGACATCAACCTGACGTCGGTCTTCGTGACCCACGACCAGGAAGAAGCCATGGAAGTGGCCGATCGTATCGTGGTGATGAACAAGGGCGTGATCGAGCAGATCGGTTCACCGGGTGAAGTCTACGAAAACCCGGCCAGCGATTTTGTCTATCACTTCCTCGGTGACTCCAACCGCCTGCATATCGGCGAAGACCAGCATGTGCTGTTCCGTCCGCATGAAGTGTCGTTGTCGCGTCATGAGCTTGAAGACCACCATGCCGCGCAGGTGCGCGATATTCGCCCGTTGGGTGCGACCACCCGGGTGACTTTGAAGGTTGAAGGGCAAAGCGAGCTGATCGAAGTAGAAGTGGTCAAGGACCATGACAGCCTGACCGATCTGGCGCGGGGTGAGACGTTGTTCTTCAAGCCGAAGGTGTGGCAGAAGGCTTAAGGTCACTTCAAAAGCCCCTCACCCTAACCCTCTCCCTGAGGGAGAGGGGACTAAAAGCAAAAGCAGTTTGAAGTGCGCCCCTCACCCCGACCCTCTCCCTCCGGGAGAGGGTCGGGGTGAGGGGCTTTTGATCTAAGGCTTTTTCAGCTTCGGATTGGGAAAAAACTGCACCGCCTGCACCTTGGGGTCCGGTGCTTTTTTCAGCGCTGAAGTATTGACCCGCGTACCCAATTCCTTGGGCACCGACAAACCCTGTTCATTCAACGTATCCGAATAACCACAGGCCACACATTCGCGGTGCGGCACCTCGTCTTCGTTCCACATCATCAGCTTGTCGGGCTCGCTGCACGCCGGGCAGACTGCCCCGGCGATAAAGCGTTTTTTGGTCACGTTTACAGGTGCATCACTCATGCTGCCGAGTCCTCGCTCAGGCCGCTGTGACGCAACAGGGCGTCAATCGACGGCTCACGGCCACGGAAGTCCTTGAACAATTCCATCGGCGCCTTCGACCCACCACGGGCCAGGATCGCCTGGCGGAAGGCCTTGCCGGTGTGCGGGTTGAACACGCCTTCTTCTTCAAAGCGCGAGAACGCATCGGCCGACAACACTTCAGCCCACTTGTAGCTGTAGTAACCCGCCGCGTAACCGCCCGCGAAAATATGCGCAAAGCTGTTAGGGAAGCGGTTGTAAGCCGGTGGTCGCATCACTGATACCTCGTCGCGGATGCCGTCGAGCACCTGCGCCACACTGCGACCGTCACCGTGGGTGGCGTGCAGTTCGAAGTCGAACAGCGAAAACTCCAGCTGGCGGATCATCATCAGCCCGGACTGGAAGTTCTTCGCCGCGAGCATCTTGTCCAGCAGGTCTTTAGGCAGTGCTTCGCCGGTTTCGTAATGGCTGGAAATCAGCGCCAGGCCTTCAGGCTCCCAGCACCAGTTTTCCATAAACTGGCTCGGCAACTCGACCGCATCCCAGGCCACACCGTTGATACCCGACACCCCCGCGTGTTCGATCTCGGTGAGCATATGATGCAAACCGTGGCCGAATTCGTGGAACAGGGTGGTCACTTCATCGTGGGTCAGCAGCGCAGGTTTGCCTGCAACCGCCGGGGTGAAGTTGCACACCAGGTTGGCCACCGGGCTTTGCAGGTTGCCGGCCGCAGTGCGGCGACGGTCACGGGCACCGTCCATCCAGGCACCGCCACGCTTGTTGGCGCGGGCATAGAGGTCAAAGAAGAAGCGGCCGATGTGCTGGCCGTTTTCCTTGATTTCAAACAGGCGAACATCCGCGTGCCAAGTGTCGAAACCTTTGATTTCGGCAATTTCGATCCCGTACAGCTTCTGTACGATGGCGAACAGGCCGCCCAGTACCTTGTCGATCGGGAAGTAAGCGCGCAGTGCCTCTTGCGACACGCTGTAACGCTGCTCACGCAGTTTTTCGCCGAAGAAGCCTGTGTCCCAGCTTTTCAGTTCTGCGGTGCCTTGCTCGGCGGCGTAGGCTTGCAGCTGCTCCAGATCACGGGCAGCAAACGGCTTGCTGCGCTTGGCCAGATCGCGCAGGAAGGTCAGTACCTGATCCGGCGTCTCGGCCATTTTGGTGGCCAGGCTCAGTTCAGCGAAGCTGGCAAAACCCAAGAGTTTCGCAAGCTCCTGGCGCAGGTCGAGGATTTCTTCCATCACCGGGCCGTTGTCGAACTTGCCCGCATTCGGGCCCTGGTCCGAGGCGCGGGTGCAGTAAGCGGCGTAGACTTCTTCGCGCAGGGCGCGGTCTTCGGCGTAGGTCATTACCGGGAAGTAGCTCGGGAATTCCAGGCTGATCAGCCAACCGTCCAGATCCTTGGCCTGTGCAGCCGCCGCCATTTGCGCCTTGGCCGAATCGGTCAGGCCCGCCAGTGCGGCTTCGTCGGTGATGTGCTTGGTCCAGGCCTGGGTGGCGTCCAGCAACTGGTTGGAGAACTTGCTGCCCAGCTCGGAAAGCTTGCTCTGCACTTCGGCATAACGCTTTTGCTCAGCTTCAGGCAGGTCGATACCCGATAAACGGAAGTCACGCAGCGAGTGCTCGAGAATGGTTTTTTGTGCCTGATCGAAATCAGCCACCTGCGGGCTGTGGGCCAGGGCTTCGAAGGCCTGGAACAACTCGCGGTTCTGGCCCATCTCGGTGGAGTAAGCGCTCAACGCAGGCAGGCAGGCCTCGTAGGCCTCACGCAATTCTGCGCTGTTGCACACCGCATTAAGGTGGCTGACCGGGCTCCAGGCCGCGCCCAGTCGATCGTTCAGCTCATCCATCGCCAATACCAGGCCAGCCCATGTCGGGTTCTGGCCCTGGTCCTTGAGGATGGCTTGAATGCCGGCGCGGTTGTCGGCGAGGATCTGCTCGATGGCCGGCTGTACGTGCTCAGGACGGATCGCCGAGAACGGCGGCAGGTCGTAGGGCTGCAAAAGAGGGTTGTTCTCGCTCACGTTTGGCACCTTGGCTGGAAGAAACATTGAGCCATCTTAATTACAATCGCCGCAGACCGCAGCATTGCAACGCCCTATTACGGCTAAAGAAGGAAGCTATTTGTGTCCATTCGTCCATTCCAGCAGCACACACCGACCCTGGGCGCGCGCGCCTTTGTCGATCGCTCGGCAGTTGTGATCGGCGACGTGGAGATCGGTGCCGACAGTTCGATCTGGCCACTGACCGTGATTCGCGGCGACATGCACCGCATCCGTATTGGTGCGCGCACCAGTGTGCAGGACGGCTGCGTGCTGCATATCACCCACGCCGGGCCGTTCAACCCCGAGGGTTTCCCGCTGCTTATCGGCGACGATGTGACCATCGCCCACAAAGTCATGCTGCATGGCTGCACTGTGGGCAGCCGCATTCTGATCGGCATGGGCAGCATCGTGATGGACGGTGCGGTGATTGAAGATGACGTGATCGTCGGCGCAGGCAGCCTGGTGCCGCCAGGAAAGCGTCTGGCCAGCGGCTTTCTGTATGTCGGCAGCCCGGCCAAACAGGTGCGCGAATTGACCGAAAAAGAAAAAGCCTTCTTCACCTACAGCGCCGGCAACTACGTAAAACTCAAAGACCAGCATCTGGCCGAAGGCTACGACCAGCCCGTTTAAGCCCCCCATTTTGGAGCCTTGCATGCATTATCAAAACGTATTGTTCGATCTCGACGGTACCCTGACCGACCCACGGGAAGGCATTACCCGTTCGATCCAGTTCGGCCTGGGCAAACTGGGTATTGATGAGCCTGACCTGACCAAACTCGAGCACTTTATCGGCCCGCCATTGCTGCAGCAGTTTATGGCCACCTATGGCTTTGACGAGGCAAAAGCCTGGGAAGCGATGGGTTTCTACCGCGAGCGTTTTGCCGTGACTGGTCTGTATGAGAACGAAGTGTTCGAAGGCGTGGCGCCGCTGCTCGAAGAGCTGGTGGCACAGGGTCGCCAATTGTTTATTGCCACTTCAAAGCCGCATATCTATGCCCGTGAGATTGCCCGCCACTTTGATTTCGCCAAACATTTCAAAGTGATCTACGGCAGCGAACTGGACGGCACCCGCACCAACAAGGTCGAGCTGATCGCCCATCTGGTGAGCGAACAGGGGCTGGACCCGGCGCAAACCCTGATGATCGGTGACCGCAAACACGACCTGATCGGTGCCCGCGACAACGGCATGGACGCAGCGGCCGTGGGTTATGGTTTTGGCAGCTTTGAAGAACTGAACTCGTTTGCGCCCAAGTACCATTTTGAGACTTTGGCTGAGCTGCATCAGGCGTTCAAAAATTGATCTGACACATATGTCCCCTGTGGGAGCGGGCTTGCTCGCGATAGCATCACTGCGGTTTGCCTGACAGACCGCATCGCCTATATCGCGAGCTAGCCCGCTCCCACACGTTCATGGCCAGCCTAAAGACAGTTATTCCCACAGTAATCTAAGCCAGCCGCGCTTCAATCTCCCGGCGCAAATCCTCGCGCCAGCCCAGCAAAAAACCCAGCTCCACCAGCACAAACAGCGGCCCGATAATCAAACCAGTCACATCATCGATAAACGCCGGTTTGCGCCCCTCGTAGTAGTGCCCGACAAACTGGAAAACCCAGCCCACCACAAACAAACCCACGCCCCAACCCAGCCATGCCCCGGTACTCAGCATCGCCAGCGAATGCCCCAGCCACACAGCTAACCCCAGCAGCAGCGTCATCAATACCCCCAGCCGCAGTTCAAGACGCACATAAAAAACCGCACTCGCCAGCATCACCAGCACCGCCGGTGAAATCCCCGCCCACTGAGGTCGCGACAGCAGCACCGCGACGGCAATCACGATCAGCGGGATGCCAATAAAGTGGGTAACGATATTGCGCCGGTCACGGTGATAAGCGGCGTATTGGCTCAGGTGGTCGATCAGGCTTTTCATGGTGCAGAACCCTCAAGGATTACTTTTTAGTTATAAACAAATAGCTTCTTATTCCTTAGCGAATCTAAAAACCGTCCCTATACTGACTCGGTAACACACATACCGCTGGAGGCGCACACCCATGGGCAACGATTCGATTCGCTATTTGATAGTGCCGGGCTGGCAAGGTTCGTCCGACGATCATTGGCAAACCCACTGGCAAAACAGCTTACCGAACAGTACTCGGGTGGAGCAGTCTGACTGGCTGACGCCGCGCCGCGAGGACTGGATCGCCGCCCTGGCCGAAGCCATTGCCGCCGACAGCACACCGGTGATTCTGATCGCCCACAGCCTGGGTTGCATTACCGTAGCCCATTGGGCCGAGCGTGCGCCAGAAAGCCTGTTGCGCCAAGTGCGCGGCGCGCTGCTAGTGGCCCCGGCAGATGTCGAACGCCCGGCCTGTGCGCCTGCCTTGCGCAACTTTGCCCCCATCCCGAACCGGCCATTACCGTTCCCGACCCAGATTGTCAGCTCGGACAACGATGGCGCGGTCAGTGCGCCACGGGCCATGGAGTTCGCCCGCCAATGGGGTGCCGAGGTCGGCATTATCAGTGGCGCCGGGCATATCAACGTCAAGTCCGGCCACCAGCGCTGGGAACAAGGCTTCGCCTTTTTGTACCGCCTGCAAACCCGCATCGAACATGGCGCCCTGCGCCGCGCCTGAATTTTTGTAACGCCCGCGCCCACCCTCCGGCGGCGGGCGGGAGCCTGCCATGAGCCTGCATGAAACCTTCGGTCAGCCATTGCTGACCTTTCCCGACGCGGAAAAAAGCCCACTGAGCATTCGCGCCAAGGCGCTGGTGTTTGTCGACCCGCGCTCGCGCCAACTACGCAACGATCTGGAATTGTTGGCGCCCCGTGCCTTGCCCGTGCTGATCCGTGGTGAAACCGGCAGCGGCAAGGAGCTGCTGGCCCGGCATATTCACCGCGCCAGCGACCGCAGCGGACTGTTTGTATCGGTCAACTGCGGCGCCATCAGCCCCACTTACGCCGACGCCGAACTGTTCGGCTACGCTGCCGGCGCCCACAGCAGCTCGGCCAGCAGTCGCGCCGGGTGGTTTGGCTCAGCCAATGGCGGCACCCTGTACCTGGACGAAATCGGTGACTTGCCGCTGGCGATTCAGATCAAGCTGCTGGCCGCGCTGGAAACCCACGAAGTCACCCGCGTCGGCGCTCATCAACCGAGCCCGGTGGATGTGCGCCTGGTGGCTGCCACCAGCATCGATCTGGCGCAGGCGGTGAAGGCCGGTAAATTCCATGAGCGGCTGTATCACTACCTCAGCGAAGGACGGCTGGAATTACCTGCATTGCGCGAACGGCCTGGGGACATCCTGTCGCTGGCCGAATATTTTCTGGGCATTTACAGCCAGCGCCTGAACCTGCCAGTGCCGTTTATCAGCGACAGCGCGCAACGGGTGCTTGAGCGCTACAGCTGGCCGGGCAACACCCGGGAGCTGGAAAACGTAATTCATTTTGCGCTGCTGGTGAGCACCGGTGAAGAGATCCAGCCCGAGCATTTAAACCTGCCCGATGCCCTGGGCCAGATCGAGCGGTTTATACAGGGGGCGACAGCGCAGGAGTTGGTGGCGATTAAACAGCTTCTTGATTGACCCTGGGCCACGCAAAAACTCAAGTGAACAAAATGGCATAAGAAGCTGAATAAATATTATTGTTCGGGAATAAAGAATCTCGGTATTGTCCGCTTCGTCTTCCAGGAAAACCGTCATTCGAACGGTCACACACATAAGGGTATCGCATGAAAAAGGTTCTGTTGTTTACCGCATTGGCGGCTGCTTTGACTGCAGGCCTGGCACAGGCTGGCGAAAAATTGGTGGTTGCTGCAACACCGGTGCCTCACGCCGAAATCCTTGAACTGATCAAACCGACCCTCGCCAAAGAAGGCGTGGATCTGGAAATCAAAGTCTTCACCGACTATGTGCAGCCCAACGTGCAAGTGGCCGAGAAACACCTGGACGCCAACTACTTCCAGACCCTGCCGTACCTGGAAAGCTTCAACAAAGGTAAAGGTACCAACCTGACCACCGTGATCGGTGTTCACGTTGAACCCTTTGGTGGTTACTCGAAAAAAGTAAAAAACCTGTCCGAGCTTAAAGACGGCGCAACCATCGCCATCCCTAACGAAGGCAGCAACAGTGGCCGTGCTCTGATCCTGCTGCAAAAGGCCGGCCTGATCGAACTTAAAGACCCGACCAACGCTGTTTCCACCCCGAAAGACATCGCCAAGAACCCGCACAACTTCAAGTTCAAGGAACTTGAGTCGGCACTGCTGCCCCGCGTGCTGGACCAGGTTGACCTGGACATGATCAACACCAACTACGCGCTGGAAGCCGGCCTGAACCCGGCCACCGACGCGCTGATCATCGAAGGTGCCGATTCGCCGTACGTAAACTTCCTGGTTGCTCGCCCTGACAACAAGGACAGTGCGGCCATCCAGAAACTGGCCAAGGCCCTGACCAGCCCTGAAGTAAAAGCCTTTATTGCTGAAAAATACAAAGGCGCAGTACTGCCAGCGTTCTAAACCACGCCCGCATCACTGCAAACGCCGACGGTTTTTAAAGCGTCGGCGTTTTTATTTGTCGGGCCAATACCAGGCGGGCTGATCCAGCACCCGTTGGCCCACCACTTCAGTCTGGCCAAGGTTTTTTTCCAGCACGATGCAGTTGCACTCCGGGTCTTGCTGCAAGGCCGCTATCAGGCGACGGGCATGGGATACAACCCACAGCTGTGAGTGCTGTGAGGCACTGATAATCAGCCGCGCCAGGGCAGGCAACAAGTCAGGGTGCAGGCTGGTTTCGGGTTCGTTGAGCACCATCATGCTCGGTGGGCGCGGGGTGAGCAGGGCAGCCACCAGCAACAGATAACGCAAGGTGCCGTCCGACAACTCGGCCGCCGACAGTGGCCTCAGCAATCCCTCCTGATAAAACTCGATATGAAAATGCCCGCCGGGCACGCACTCGATTCTCAACCGCGCGCCGGGGAATGCATCGCCTATCGCGGCATGCAAGGCTTCGGGGTTACCGACCTCGATGATGGTTTGCAGTGCCGCCGCCAGGTCACGGCCATCGTGATGCAGCACCGGCGTGCGGGTGCCCAACTGCGGTTGGCGCACCGGGGCCTCGGGGTCAGTGCGAAAGTGATCGTAAAAGCGCCAGCCACGGATGGACTCGCGCAACTGCAAGACTTCGGGCGATGCCTGCAAGCTGCCAACCTGATCGAACAGGCTGTCGAACAGCGGCGTGTGCTGTGCCAGCACCTGCCAGTTACGGCCCTCACGAGCACGGACCATAGGGCCTTTGCGCTCCACCAGCTCGCTGGCCGTCCGGTAAAAAGGCCCTGCCCAGATACTTTCGTGCTTGATCTGCGGGTCGAGGTTGAACCGCGTGCGCCCGGGTATCGGCAAGCCGAGGGCGATGGCGTAACTGAAATCCTCCCCGGCAAAGCCCAGACGCAGACGCTTGGCACCTTGAAGGACACTGGCATTGACATCGACTTCGCCCAGTTTCATGCGTCGGGAGATCACCTCAGGCCCGGCCCAAAATGTTGAACTCAGGCCGCCTTCACGGGCCAGAGCATTGACCACGCCCCCTTGGGCGGTTTCGGCGAGCAGGCGCAGGGCACGATAAAGGTTGGATTTGCCACTGCCATTGGGGCCGGTGATCAGGTTCAGTCGGGCCAACGGCACCACCAACTGGTTGATGGAGCGGTAGTTGGCCACCGCCAGG
Organism: Pseudomonas sp. B414; assembly: GCF_055408445.1. Taxonomy (NCBI): domain Bacteria; kingdom Pseudomonadati; phylum Pseudomonadota; class Gammaproteobacteria; order Pseudomonadales; family Pseudomonadaceae; genus Pseudomonas; species Pseudomonas sp. B414. The sequence continues at coordinate 418,166 of NZ_JBUZTQ010000001.1, forward strand.
GTGGTGAGCATGGATGACCTCGTTGTGGGATCGGTATTTGTAGTCGCTGCCGCAGGCTGCGAAGGGTTTTGCAAGGTATTCAAGAAAACGGGTTGCTGCGCAACCTTCGCAGCCTTCGGCAGCGACTACCAGACAGATTGCATATAGAGTCCCACAGACTGGAAACCCTGTTCTACGCTATCACCCGTATTCGACTGTTAAACAGCATCGCGCAAAGGAGCTTGCATGGCTGGTCCACTGAACACGGGCATTTTGGGCTTGAGCCTGTTGGCACTTCTTACCGCATGCGGCAAAGAGGGTCCCAAGGAGCCGTTGGCCCCCCGGGTCTATATACAGCAGGTGAGCACGCGTGAATTCGCCCCGCCTATCCAGCTCAGCGGCGATATTCAGGCCCGGGTCGAAACTCAGCTGTCATTTCGGGTGGGCGGCAAGATTATCGAGCGCAAGGTCGATGTGGGTGACCATATTCAGGCCAATCAAGTGCTGGCCCGCCTTGACCCCAAAGACCTGAAAATCCAGGTCGAAACCGCCCAGGCCAGTGTCAACGCGCAGCAAGCGCAAGTGGTGCAAACCCGTGCTGCATTTATTCGCCAGCAAAAATTGCTGCCTAAAGGCTATACCAGCCAAAGCGAATACGACGCTGCCAACGCTGCCCAGTTGAGCGCCAAAAGTGCTCTGGTGGCCGCCCAGGCGCAGTTGGCCAACGCCCGCGAACAACTGAGCTACAGCAACCTTGAAGCTGAAGCGCCCGGAGTCATCACTGCGCGCCAGGCCGAAGTGGGGCAAGTGGTGCAGGCCACCATGCCGATTTTCACCCTGGCCCGCGACGGTGCCCGCGACGCGGTGTTTAACGTGTATGAATCGCTGTTTATCGAACCGCCCAAAGACCCTACCGTGCAGGTCACGCTGCTGAGCGATCCGACAATCAAGGTCAATGGCCAGATCCGCGAAATCACCCCCACCGTGGCGGCGCAAAGCGGCACGCTGCAAATCAAGGTGCAGCTGGATGCACTGCCCAAGGGCATGGACCTGGGCTCGATTGTCAGCGTCAACCTGACCCCGCCCCCCAGCCGCAGTATTGAACTGCCTTGGTCGGCCCTGACCAAGGACATCAGCGAACCCGCCGTGTGGATCGCCGACGAACAAAGCAACGTACGCCTGCAACGGGTCAAGGTGGGACGCTACCTGACTGGCAGCGTGATCGTCAGCGAGGGACTCAAGGATGGAGAAAAGGTAGTGGTCGCAGGCGGACAGTTGCTACACCCCGGCATGAAGGTTGAAATCGCCACTGCTCCGGCCGAGGGAGTCCAGCTATGAAGCGTTTATGGATGATGCCCCTGGCCGCCGCCATGCTGGTGGCCTGCTCTGAACCGCCGCCGCCCGAGCCTGTGCGGCCGGCGCTGTATGTGGTGGCCAAACCTGAACTGGCGCAAGACCTGGGGCGCTTTGCCGGTAATATCGAAGCGCGTTACGAGAGCACGTTGGGCTTTCGGGTACCGGGGCGCATCGTGCGCCGTTATTACGATGTCGGGGCAGTGGTGAAGCAGGGCGACATTCTCGCCAACCTCGACCCTACCGATCAGCAAAACCAGCTGCGTTCGGCCCAGGGCGATCTGGCCAAGGTGCAGGCGCAGTTGATCAACGCGCAGGCCAATGCCCGCCGCCAGCAAGAACTGTTCGACCGGGGTGTGGGCGCACAGGCGCAACTGGACACTGCCCAGGCCGACCTCAAGACCACCCAGGCCTCCATGCAGCAGGCCCGGGCCGCGGTCAGCCAGGCCCAGGACCAGCTCAACTACTGCAACCTGCGCGCCGACCATGACGCGGTGATCACCCAATGGCATGCCGAGGCCGGGCAAGTGGTCAGCGTCGGACAGGAAGTGGTCACTCTGGCTCGCCCTGAAATCAAGGAAGCCGTGATCGACCTGCCGGGCCCGCTGGCCGAAGCGCTGCCCAAAGACATCAAGTTCATTGTCGCCGGACAGCTCGATCCGAATATCCGCACCCTTGCCCATGTCCGCGAAATTGCCCCGCAGGCCGACAGTGCCACCCGCACTCGCCGTACCCGCCTGACGCTGGACCAGACGCCCGCGGCCTTTCGTCTCGGCAGCTCGGTCAGCGTGACTGTCAGCAGCCCTACGGCCGAGCACTTCCAGCTACCGCTGACCGCCGTGCAGGAAACCGACGGGCAGAACCGCGTATGGATCATCGACAAGACCAGCAGTACCGTCAGCCCGAGGGACATCACGGTTCTGCGGCGTGATGCACGCAACGTAGTGGTATCTGGCGGCATTAAAACCGGCGACCTGGTGGTCAGCGCAGGCGTGCACAGCCTTACCTCCGGACAGAAAGTCAGACTCGATAAGGAAAGCTCGCAATGAATGGGAAGTTCAACCTGTCCGAGTGGGCCCTCAAGCATCAGTCATTTGTCTGGTACCTGATGTTTGTCGCGGTGGTTGCCGGGATTTTTTCCTATATCAATCTGGGCCGTGCAGAAGACCCGTCTTTCGCCATCAAAACCATGGTAATCCAGAGCAAATGGCCTGGTGCCACGGTCGATGAAACACGACTGCAAATCACTGACCGTATCGAGAAAAAGCTCGAGGAGCTGGATGCCCTCGACTACGTGCAAAGCTATACCCGCCCCGGCGAATCCACGGTATTCGTGTTTCTCAAGGACACCACCAAGGCCGATGCCATCCCCCAGATCTGGTACGAGGTGCGCAAGAAAATCGGCGATATTCGCGGCGATTTCCCCCAGGGCATTCAAGGCCCAGGGTTCGACGATGAGTTCGGTGATGTATACGGCACCATTTTCGCCTTTACCGGCGACGGTTTCACCATGCGCCAGCTGCGCGACTATGTGGAACAGGTGCGCACAGGTATTCGCGATGTACCCAATCGCGGCAAGATAATGACCATCGGCGAGCAGGAGGAAACCTTCTACCTGGACTTCTCGACCCGCAAACTGGCAGCGCTGGGCCTTGATCAGCAGCAGATCCTTGAAAGCCTGCAAGAGCAGAATGCCGTAACCCCGGCCGGGGTGATCGAAGCCGGGCCAGAACGCATGTCGGTACGCACCTCGGGGCAGTTCCACAGTGTGGAAGACCTGCAGGCGGTGAACCTGCGGGTCAACGACCGCTTTTACCGACTGGCCGACATCGCTGACATCAGTCGTGGCTACGTTGATCCGGCAGCGCCCATGTTCCATTACAACGGCAAGCCTGCCATCGGCCTGGCCATTGCCATGATCGACGGCGGCAATATCCAGGAGTTCGGTAAAGAGCTGCAGCAACGTATCGACGACCTCACCGCGCAGTTGCCGGTGGGTGTGGGCGTGCACATGGTCTCCGACCAGGCGCAAGTGGTTGAAGAGGCCGTCAGCGGCTTTACCAGCGCGCTGTTTGAGGCGGTGGTAATCGTACTGGCGGTGAGTTTTATCAGCCTGGGCCTGCGCGCCGGTCTGGTGGTGGCGATCTCGATCCCGCTGGTGCTGGCGCTGGTGTTCGTGTTTATGGAATTCACCGGCATTGCCATGCAGCGGGTATCCCTAGGCGCGCTGATCATCGCCCTGGGCCTGTTGGTGGATGATGCGATGATCACCGTGGAGATGATGATCACGCGGCTGGAACTTGGGGAAACCAAGGAGCAGGCGGCCACCTTCGCCTACCACTCCACGGCCTTCCCGATGCTCACCGGCACCCTGGTGACGGTGGCCGGTTTTGTTCCCATCGGGCTGAACAACAGCTCCGCAGGGGAGTACACCTTCACCCTGTTTGCGGTGATTGCCGTGGCGATGCTGGTGTCGTGGGTGGTGGCGGTGTTGTTCGCGCCGGTGCTGGGCGTGCATATCCTCAGCACCAAGATCAAACCCAAGTCCGAAAAACCCGGTCGCCTGGCCCAAGGCTTCGACACGGCCCTGATGTGGTGCATGCGCCATCGCTGGACAACCATTGGTGCCACGGTGCTGATGTTTGTGCTGTCAGTGTTTGGCATGGGCCTGGTGCAGAACCAGTTTTTCCCGGCCTCGGATCGCCCCGAAATCCTGGTGGACCTGAACCTGCCGCAAAACGCGTCGATTCAGGAAACCCTCAAGGTCGCCCAACGCTTTGAAGCATCGCTCAAGGACGATGCGGATATCGTGCGCTGGAGTACCTATGTAGGCGAGGGGGCGATACGTTTCTACCTGCCGCTGGATCAGCAACTGCAAAACCCCTTCTACGCCCAGCTGGTGATCGTCAGCAAAGGCCTGGAGAGCCGCGATGCCTTGATCGAACGCCTCAACAAGCGCCTGCGCGAAGAGTTTGTGGGGGTCGGCAGTTTTGTCCATACCCTGGAGCTTGGGCCGCCGGTGGGGCAGCCGTTGCAGTATCGGGTCAGCGGCAAAAATATCGACCTGGTGCGCAAGTACTCGATCGACCTGGCCTCGGTGCTCGACGCTAACCCCAATGTCGGCGAAACCATCTTCAACTGGAACGAGCCCGGCAAGGTTCTGCGCATCGACATTGCGCAGGACAAGGCCCGCCAGTTCGGCCTGTCATCCGAAGACGTGGCCCATGTGATGAACAGCATCGTCAGCGGCGCGGCGGTCAGCCAGGTCAAAGACAATATCTACTTGATCAATATCGTCGGGCGGGCCAACAGCAGTGAGCGCGGCACTCCGGAAACCCTGCTCAACCTGCAAATCACCACCCCCAGTGGCACCTCGATCCCGCTGCTGGCCTTTGCCACAGTGCGCTACGAGCTGGAGCAACCGCTGATCTGGAGCCGTGACCGGATCCCCACGCTGACCCTCAAGGCCTCGGTGCGTGGCTCGATGCAGCCGACCGATCTGGTCAAGGTACTCAAGCCTGAAGTCGACAAGTTCGCTGCAAGCCTGCCTGAAGGCTACAACGTGCAGACCGGCGGTACAGTGGAGCAAAGCGCCAAGGCTCAGGGCCCGATCGCCAAGGTGGTGCCGTTGATGCTGTTCTTGATGGCAACGTTCCTGATGATCCAGCTGCAAAGCGTGCACAAGATGTTCCTGGTGGTGAGCGTTGCGCCGCTGGGGCTGATCGGCGTGGTGCTGGCACTGGTGCCGACCGGCACGCCGATGGGCTTTGTGGCGATACTGGGGATTCTGGCGCTGATCGGCATCATCGTGCGCAACTCGGTGATTCTGGTGACCCAGATCGACCAGTACGAGCGCGACGGTTTCGACCCGTGGCACGCGGTGATGCAGGCCACCCAGCACCGGCGTCGACCGATCTTGCTGACGGCTGCGGCCGCCAGCCTGGGCATGATCCCGATTGCCCGGGACGTATTCTGGGGGCCGATGGCCTACGCCATGATTGGCGGCATCCTGTCGGCTACCTTGCTCACGCTACTGTTCCTGCCAGCGTTGTATGTGGCTTCGTACAAGATCAAGGAGAACAAAGAGTCGCCGCCGGCTCATGTTTGATCGCTCCCACATAATGATCCCGGCAAGGTCCGAATTTTGTGAGCAGTGCAAAACCTGTGGGACCTGGCTTGCCTGCGATGGCATCAGCGCGGTGTTGCTGAAGCACAGCGGCGCCTGCATCGCGAGCAAGCCCGCTCCCACATGAGGTCACTGTTACAACAAAGATTATTGTGAAAATCCGAATTCCGGTATCAAACCAGCGGTCTTTATCTGCTTAAACGTACATGTGAACCTAGCCCCACGCCTAATCCAATACGGAGTGTTGTCATGAGTTCTTCACAACCCAAAGTCGCCATCGTCACCGGCGCCTCACGCGGCATCGGTGCCGTTATTGCCAAACAGCTGGCCGCAGAGGGGTTTGCCGTGGTCATCAACTACGCCAGCAGCGCTGGCGAAGCCACGCAGCTGGTAGCACAACTGCGCGAGGACGGTCATGAAGCGATTGCCGTGCAGGCCGATGTAGCCAATGCCGCCGATGTGAAACGGCTGTTCGACGAGGCCGAGCGGCAATTGGGCAAGGTCGATGTGTTGATCAACAATGCAGGGGTACTCAAGGTGCTGCCACTGGCCCAGCACAGCGACGAGCTGTACGAGCAGACCTTCAATATCAACACCAAGGGCACGTTCAATACCCTGCGCGAAGCGGCCACCCGGTTGAACGGCGGCGGGCGTATCGTCAATTTTTCGAGCAGTACGGTGGGCATGAACCTGCCGGGTTACGCGGTGTATATCGCCAGTAAAGCGGCAGTTGAATCGTTGACCCAGGTGTTTGCCAAAGAACTGCGGGGGCGGCAGATCACGGTCAATGCGGTAGCCCCTGGGCCGGTGGCGACGGAGCTGTTTTTGCACGGCAAGACCGAGGAGCAGATCCAGACCTTCTCCAAGATGCCGCCACTGGAGCGCCTGGGTCAGCCCGAAGACATCGCCAATATCATCTCGTTTCTGGTGAGCCCGGCGGCGGGTTGGGTCAACGGGCAGGTTTTGCGGGCGAATGGGGGGTTGGTGTAGGCAAAGCAAAAGCAGAAGCGCCCTCACCCCAACCCTCTCCCGGAGGGAGAGGGAGCCGATTGGGGGATATTTAAGAATCTCTGCAGTCTGAAAGACCGGAGCTGAATCCGGTACCAACTCGGTCAGTTCCCTCTCTCTCCGGGAGAGGGTTAGGGTGAGGGGCTCTTGGCTTTTAACGCTGCGCCTGCCCCTGCTGCATCACCCACTGCACCACTTGCGGCATCAGGACGTCACTGGCCTGGCCGAAGCCCTCAACCACACCCGGCACCATGGGATTGCTCAACGGCTGGCGCGCTTCAAAACGTCTGGAAGCCATCACCCGCTGGTCGCTGCTACGCACCAGGCGAGCGTTGTACTGGATCAGCACTTCAGGGTTTTTACCGTTGTAGTGCGTCTGGAACGCCAACAATTCCCCACCCAGCTCGTAGTCGGACTGCAAGTTGCTGTCATCGGTACTCAAGCCCTGAATCCGCCCATCCTGCAAGAACGCCTCAAGCAGACGGTTGCGCAGCAGCACCGGGGCTGTATCGCTCCAGCGGGCACCCTTGTAGTTGCTGATCAGGTTGCCCTCAGGCACCACCACGATGTTCTGGGTGTTCAGCGCGCCAGTGGTCATTGGCTTTTCCAGACGCAACGACCACTTCACTGGCGCACTCTGGCTGGCGGTCACGGGTGCTTGCGCAGCCGGCAACCGGTACACGTCGACGATCTCGGGCTTGGGCAGGATCGAGCAGGCGCTAAGCAGGCTCAAGCTGGCCGCAATGACGAGGGAACCGGCCAGGCGATAGGTGCGCTTCATGGGGTGAATTCCTTGTTCTGCTCGCGGCCCAGCAAGTAACCGCTTGGGTTGGATTCCAGGCGCCGCGAGATCGAGCGCAATGTGCCGAGGGTTTCGCGCAGCTCGTTGACCGCAGGGCCGAGTTGATTCAGCCCCTGCAGGCCGCTGTTAAGCGATTCCTCATTGTTGTTGATCAGCTTGTTGATGGTGGCCGTGCTCTGCTGCAACGAGTTCATGGCCTGCTCGGCACTGTTGAACATCTGCTTGCCCTCGGTGCTCAGCAGGCCGTTGGCGTTGCGCATCAGCACGTTGGTTTGCTCAAGCGTAACGCTGGCCTGTTTGCCGACCAGAGCCAGCTGTTTCAGGGTCTGGCTGATATCACCACGCTGACCGGCAATGGCCGTGGTGGTTTGCTCAAGGTTATCCAGGGTCTTGCTGACACGGTTAACGTTATCTTCCGAGAACAACGCGTTGGCGTTGTGCAGCAGCATATTGACGTTGGAAATCACGTCGCTGCCATCCGTCAGCAGGCGCGCAATCGGCGAAGGTGCCGCCACGATCTCCGGCAACTTGCCGTCCTTGCCCTTGAGTGGCGGGCTGTTCGGGTCGCCGCCACTGAGCTGGATGATCGACGTACCGGTTACCCCGGTCAGCGCCAGCTTGGCCTTGGTGTCTACTTTGACCGGCGTGTTGGCAGCCAGGCGAATGCGCGCCAGCACACGACGCGGGTCCTTGTCGTCCAGGCGCAACTCGATCACGTCACCGACCTTGATGCCGTTGTATTGCACCGAGCTGCCTTTGGACAGGCCACTGACGGCTTCGTTGAACACCACTTCGTAATCCTTGAACGTGCTGTCCATGCTCGCCTTGGCCAGCCACAGGCCAAACAGCATGCCCCCGACGACAACCAGGACGCTGAACAGGCCGATCAATACATGATGGGCACGGGTTTCCATGTCATTGCTCCTTAAGCTGGGTTGCCGCTTCGTATGCGGCGCGGCCACGGGGGCCATGGAAATACTCATGAATCCACGGGTCGTCGTAGTCTTCGACCTCAGTGATGGGCGCCGCTACCAGCACCCGCTTTTGCGACAGCACCGCCACCCGGTCAGTGATGGTGTACAACGTGTCGAGGTCGTGGGTAACGAGAAACACGCTTAAACCCAGCGCATCGCGCAGGGTCAAAATCAGTTGGTCGAAGGCCGCCGCGCCAATCGGATCGAGCCCGGCGGTGGGTTCGTCGAGAAACAGGATGTCCGGGTCCAGCGCCAGTGCCCGGGCCAGCGCAGCGCGCTTGACCATCCCGCCTGACAGCGAGGAGGGGTACTTGTCGGCCGCCGACAGTGGCAGACCGGCCAGCGCCAGCTTGACCAGCGCCAGGTGCTCGGCATCGGGGCGGCTCAGCCCGGCGTGCTCGATCAGGGGCAGGGCGATGTTTTCCGTTACCGTCAGCGAAGAAAACAGCGCGCCCTTCTGAAACAGCACACCAAAGCGTCGCTCAACCATTGAACGCTGGTGTTCATCCAGGCTCATCAAGTCCTGGCCAAACACCCGTACTTGCCCTTCAGTGGGTCGACGCAGACCGACAATACTGCGCAGCAACACGGATTTACCGGTGCCGGAGCCGCCGACCACACCGAGGATCTCACCCTTGTACACATCGAGGTCGAGGTGTTCATGCACGGCCTGGCTACCAAAGCGGTTGCACAGATCCCGCACCTCGATCACCGCCTCGCCGGGCTTGCGCATAGGACCACTCACCAGCCCATCTCCATAAAGAACAACGCGGCCACGGCGTCGAGGACGATCACGATAAAGATCGATTGCACCACGCTGGACGTAGTGTGGGCGCCGACCGATTCGGCGCTGCCGCTGACTTTAAAGCCCTCAAGGCAGCCCACCGCGGCGATCAGAAAGGCGAAAAATGGCGCTTTGACCATGCCCACCAAAAAGTGCTGTACGCCAATGTCGGAGTGCAGCAGGGAAATAAACATGTCCGGCGAAATGCCCAGCGACACTACGCACACCACAGCGCCGCCGAGGATGCCCGCCATCATGGCCATGAATGTCAGCAGCGGCAGGGATATCAACAAGGCCAGGACCCGTGGCAGCACCAGCAGGTCCATGGGGTCGAGGCCCAGGGTGCGGATCGCATCGATCTCTTCGTTGGCTTTCATGGAGCCGATTTGCGCCGTAAAGGCACTGGCAGTGCGACCCGCCAGGAGGATCGCGGTCAGCAACACACCGAATTCACGCAGGAAGGAAAACGCCACCAGGTCGACGGTAAAGATTCCCGCACCAAAGTTGGCCAACACCGTGGCCCCGAGAAACGCCACGACGGCGCCCACCATAAAGGTCAGCAACACCACGATCGGCGCGGCGTTGAGGCCGATCTGCTCGATATGCGCCACCACCGGGGTGATGCGCCATTGCTTGGGGCGCAACAGGTTGCGCGCCAGGGTCTGCAGAATCAGCCCGATAAAGCCCAGCAGTTGCAGGGTGTCTTGCCACAGTTTGTAGACCGCACTGCCGATGCGGCTGAGCAGCAGGATGCCGATGTTCTGTTCTTCGGCTTTGACCGGCACACAGAAATCGCGCATCGAGGAGTAGACCGTTTGTAGCAAGGCACGGTCGGCGGCGGGGAGTTTTTGCGCGGTGTCGGTCAGCTGGCTGACGCGCTCGGCACCCAGCAGTTCCACCAGCAGTGAAGCCCCGGCCGTATCGATGCTGGACACATCGTCCAGGTTGATGGCGGTCTGGGCGTCATATTTGCCGACCAGTTGCTCGATCTGCTGTTTGAGAAGGGTGTAATGGGCAAGCGTCCAGTCGCCGCTGATCAACAGCCGCGCCGGATTACTGGAAGTGTCTAGTTGGGCATTGCCCGCCATGGCCGTAATAGTCTTAAGCTCCCAGCTCAGTACGTTTAAACGCAGACCTTATGTAATAGCACAATCCTGCAAAAGTGTTTCAGTTTGCCTTAACAACAGCAGGCGCAGATTGATCCAGGTTAACCCGAAAGCGCAAAACCCCGATCAACTGGCCATCTTCGGTCAATACCCGGACTTGCCAGCGGCCCACCGGATCGGGCGGAAAGTTCTGCTTGTGGGTCCAGGCACGATAACCCTCTTTGCGCCCGCCATGAATATCTAGGGCAATGCGGTCGACTTCCTGGCCGTTGAGTTGCCACACATGGTAAATCCGCTCGTTCAAGCCTCGCGGGGCGTTGATCGAGGTATAGGCGTACAGCCCACGGCTACGCAGTTCGCTAACGCTGATGTGCTTGATGCTCTCACCCGGCGTCCGGTCCTGCAGCTGGGTGGTGACAGCCACTTCTGTCATCCACAGCGTAGCCGGTGGCACCCAGGAGCGTAGCAGCCAGCCGGTGCCGCCCAGGGTCAGGACAATCAGAGGCAACACCAGCCAGCCGCGCCAGGTTTTCAGCGGCAGGCTCACGGCCAGGCTGGGGATGGAAAGCAGCATGGCGGTGCCCAGCGCCAGCTTGTAGCTCTCGGAGGTGGTCAGGTTGAGGATGATCGGCAGTGCCGTCAGCATCGCCGCAAACAGAGCGAGGGTGTGCAATGCCAGAAACAGCCAGCGCCGGGGTGCCAACCATTTGTAGTACAGCGGGTCGATGATGGCGATCAGCGCACACATCCCCAGAAGCCCGGTAAACACAAGCTGACCGCTGTTCCAGGTAGTGGTGATAAAGAAAAACGGCAGAACGAAAAAGAAACTCTCCTGATGGATCATCTGGGTTGCATAACGCAGCAGCGGTTCAGGAATTTCGCGCTTGAACACCCGGCTGAACAGCTGGGTGAAGGTGTTTTCCAGCATCAGCCAGATCCAGCTCACCAGCAGGATCACGGCAATCCAGCGGGCCATGCCTTGCTGACGGTCCACCAGGATAAAACTGCCCACACCCGAGCAAAAACCAAACGCCGCGATCAGCCCTGGATAGCGCTTCATCAATTCAAGGACGCGCTGTACGTAGTGGTTCCAGTCTGGCATTTGGCGGTTCACATTCTGTAAAGGGAAAAACCTCGACAGAATAGCGTTTTAGACAGGATACGTCTGGGGCGTTTGCGCAAGCAGTAGTCGAGATACAAGCAGCTGCCGAAGGAACGAGGCAGCTGCTTGCTTACGGTTTTTGATTTAACGCACGCTGCTCTCGAAGCGGCTCACACCGGTCAACTCCAGTACCAGCTCATCCCCCACATTCAGCGGGCCTACGCCCACCGGGGTGCCGGTCATGATCACGTCACCGGCTTGCAGCGAGAAACACGAAGCCATGTGCTGGATCATCGGCACAATCGGGTTGAGCATCAGGGCGCTGTTGCCGTCCTGACGCACTTCGTCATTGATGGTCAGGCGAATGCCGATATCGGCCAGGTCAGCAAAGGTGCTGCTCTGTACAAACGGGGCCAGTACACAGCCACCATCGAACGACTTGGCGATTTCCCACGGCAAACCCTTGCTCTTGAGCTCGGTCTGCTTGTCGCGCAGGGTCAGGTCCAGCCCGGGAGCAAAACCGGAAATCGCGTCCAGCACTTCCTCACGACTCGGGTTGTTCGACAGGGGCTTGCCGATCAGCACCGAGATTTCGGCTTCGTAATGCACCGAGCCACGCTCGGTCGGAATGGCAAAACCGCCTTCCAGTGGCACTACACAACTACCGGGCTTGATGAAAAGCAGTGGTTCAGTCGGGATCGGGTTATCGAGTTCTTTGGCGTGCTCGGCATAGTTACGGCCGATGCACACCACTTTACCAATGGGAAAGTGAATCCGGGTACCGTCGACATACTGGTGCTGATAGCTCATGGACCGACTCCGCTGTTGGATGCTGATGACGTTTAAACCGCAAAAATCTTGCCGGGGTTCATGATGCCTTTCGGATCAAACACGGCCTTGAGCGCTTTCATGTACTCGATCTCGACCGGCGAGCGGCTGTAGGTCAGGTAATCGCGCTTGGTCATGCCCACGCCGTGCTCGGCAGAGATCGAACCGTTGTACTTCTCAACGGTTTCAAATACCCACTTGTTCACGGTCGCGCATTTGGCGAAGAACTCGTCTTTGCTCAGGTTTTCCGGCTTGAGGATGTTCAGGTGCAGATTGCCGTCGCCAATATGGCCGAACCAGACAATTTCGAAATCCGGGTAGTGTTCGCCGACGATCGCGTCAATTTCCTTCAAGAATGCCGGAACTTTCGACACAGTGACGGAAATGTCGTTTTTGTACGGAGTCCAGTGGGAAATAGTCTCGGAGATGTACTCACGCAGTTTCCACAGGTTCTGCAACTGGGTTTCGCTCTGGCTCATCACACCGTCGAGTACCCAGCCTTCTTCCATACAATGTTCGAAGGTTTCCAGTGCCGCGTTGGCCACTTCTTCAGTGGTCGCTTCAAACTCCAGCAGCGCGTAGAACGGGCAATCGGTCTCGAACGGCGAAGGCACATCGCCACGGTCCATGACCTTGGCCAGCGCCTTGTCGGAGAAGAACTCGAACGCGGTCAGGTCCAGCTTGTTCTGGAAGGCGTGCAGCACCGGCATGATCGAATCGAAATCGGCCGTGCCCAGCACCATCGCCGTCAGGTTTTTCGGCGAACGGTCCAGGCGCATGGTGGCTTCCACCACAAAACCCAGGGTGCCTTCGGCGCCGATAAACAACTGACGCATGTCGTAGCCAGTGGCGTTCTTGATCAGGTCCTTGTTCAGTTCCAGCACATCGCCCTTGCCGGTCACCACCTTCATGCCCGCCACCCAGTTACGGGTCATGCCGTAGCGAATCACCTTGATCCCGCCGGCATTGGTACCGATATTGCCGCCAATCTGGCTGGAACCAGCGGAAGCGAAGTCCACCGGGTAGTACAGGCCGTTTTCTTCGGCCAGGTTCTGCAGGTGCTCGGTGACCACACCCGGCTGGCAGACCACGGTGCGGTCGGTCAGGTTGATGTCCAGCACTTGATTCATGTAGTCGAACGACACAACCACTTCGCCATTGGCGGCCACGGCAGCGGCGGACAAACCGGTACGGCCGCCCGACGGCACCAGCGCGACGTTATGGGCGTTGGCCCACAGCACGATGGCCTGCACCTGTTCGGTGGTCTTGGGGAACACAATGGCCAGCGGGGCCGGGGCAAAATGCTTGGTCCAGTCCTTGCCGTAAGCATTGAGGGAGTCGGCGTCGGTCAGGACCTTGCCAGGCTCTACCAGGGTCTTTAGCTCATCAATCAAGGCAGGATGGGTCATCAACAGAACTCTCGAACAATTCATGGTCATCCTGAGAACGCTTCACGTCGCAGGAATGGGTGTTTAGCGGGGCGCTTATGCTAGCATACGACCCCCCCGCAGAATCGAGCCACAGGACGATTCTCGGTGCCGGTCTTCACGCCGGCCAGGTCAGCTCTCGCTGTCCATTCCCTGCCATTTTTTCTCTGGGACACAGGTTTACGCAGATGAGCAAGACTTCTCTCGATAAGAGCAAGATCAAGTTCCTTCTTTTGGAAGGCGTCCACCAATCCGCTGTTGAAGTGCTCAAATCTGCCGGTTACACCAGCATCGAGTACATCACCAGTTCCTTGCCTGAAGCCCAGCTGAAGGAAAAGATCGCTGATGCCCACTTTATCGGCATCCGTTCTCGTACCCAGCTGACCGAAGAAGTGTTCGACTGCGCCAAGAAATTGGTCGCTGTTGGTTGTTTCTGCATCGGCACCAACCAGGTCGACCTCAACGCTGCTCGCGAACGCGGTATCGCTGTTTTCAACGCTCCTTACTCCAACACCCGTTCGGTGGCCGAGTTGGTGCTGGCTGAAGCGATCCTGTTGTTGCGTGGCATCCCTGAGAAAAACGCTTCCTGCCACCGTGGTGGCTGGATCAAAAGCGCGGCCAACTCCTTCGAAATCCGCGGCAAAAAGCTGGGTATCGTCGGCTACGGTTCGATCGGCACCCAGTTGTCGGTACTGGCTGAAGGCCTGGGCATGCAGGTGTTCTTCTACGACACCGTGACCAAGCTGCCATTGGGCAACGCGACCCAGGTGGGCAACCTGCACGAACTGTTGGGCATGTCCGACATCGTGACCTTGCACGTACCTGAAACCGCTGCCACCCAGTGGATGATCGGCGAGAAAGAAATCCGCGCCATCAAGAAAGGCGGGATTCTGATCAACGCCGCTCGTGGCACCGTGGTAGAGCTGGACGCCCTCGCTGACGCGATCAAGGACAAGCACCTGATCGGCGCCGCCATCGACGTGTTCCCGGTTGAGCCGCGCTCCAACGACGACGTGTTCGAAAGCCCGCTGCGTGGCCTGGACAACGTGATCCTGACCCCGCATATCGGTGGTTCCACCGCTGAAGCGCAAGCCAACATCGGCCTGGAAGTGGCAGAGAAGCTGGTCAAGTACAGCGACAACGGTACTTCGGTATCGTCCGTGAACTTCCCGGAAGTGGCCCTGCCGGCTCACCCTGGCAAGCACCGCCTGTTGCACATCCACGAGAACATTCCGGGTGTGATGAGCGAGATCAACAAGATCTTCGCCGAAAACGGGATCAACATCTCCGGCCAGTTCCTGCAAACCAACGAAAAAGTGGGTTATGTAGTGATCGACGTCGACGCCGAGTCTTCGGACCTGGCGCAAGAGAAGCTGCAGACCATCAACGGCACCATCCGTTGCCGCGTACTGTTCTAAACGCGCTTCAATAAAAAGGGAGACCCTCGGGTCTCCCTTTTTTATGCGTCGAAAAAGCTTATTTCACATCAACCGTGATTTTCTTCGACACAATGCTTGGCTTGAACGGCACATGAACCTGGTTGCCCAGTACCAGCTGCAAGGTGTGCTTGCCTGGTGGCAGGGTCACCTGGGTTTCGGTCTGGGCCTTGCCGAAGTGGATATGGTTGGCGTCGGCAGGGATCGGTGCGTTCTCGGCTGGCAGTTGGTCAACGTCGATCAGCAGGTGGTGGTGGCCGGCGTGCGGGGTCGCTTCGGTGATAGGTGCCAGAGGCATGCCTTCAATACCGAATTTGACGGTGAATGTTTGATCAACCGTTGCACCGTCTTTAGGCTCGACGATAAATACTTTGGCGCCTTTTGGTGCCGGTTCCGATTCCAGGCCAGCCGCAGTGGCCATGACCGAAGCGCCCATCAACACAGAAGCCAACGCAACACGAGACAGTAAAGCTTTCATTTATTTCTCCGGTTTTTTTGCAAAATTCTTCAGTGTGAGACAACTTTGATCCAATCTGCTGTCCAACGCCGCAACTGACCAACATAAAGCAAAGCGCACGCTAGTTGCGAATCGCTTGCAACAAATTCCAAGGAGTGTCCATGCGTTTCCTGCCAGGCCTGATGCTGTTACTGCCTTTGGCGAGCCCTTTTGCTCAAGCCGAACTGATCGACGATGTAAACGACCGTGGCGAATTGCGCATTGCCCTGGAGGCCGACATACCACCGTTCAGCTTCAAGCAGGACGGGCGCCTGACCGGTTTTGACGTAGAGCTGGGCGAACTGCTGGCCAAGGAACTGGAGGTACACCCTTCCATTCTGGTGACCGACAGCGATGACCTGCTGCCAGGCGTTGAGAGCGGAAAATATGATGTTGCCATCAACCACATCGCTTTGACCCCCGAACTGCAGGAACGTTTCGACTTCAGCGAACCTTACAGCCACACCTCGGCACAGACCATCGCCCGGCAAGAAAAACCGCGCCCGGCCAACACCCTTGCGACCCTTCAGGGTCAGTACTTAGGCGTAGCTCAGGGCAGCCAGTTTGTCGAACGCCAGCCGCTGGTGACCGTGGCGCAAAAGCCGCCGGTTTCGGATGAAGAGGTGGCGCTGGCGATTCCCTTCCAGAAGGGCAACCCGGCGTTCCAGGCCAGCCTGGACAAGGCGCTGCAGCGGATCAAGGCCGATGGGCGACTGGAGGCGTTGTCACAGAAGTGGTTTGGCGGGGATACAAAAACGCCCTGAACCTAACCCTCTCCCTGAGGGAGAGGGGACTGGTTTTATGGTGCTCTGAAGGCCGCGTGCGATCGGCTCCCTCTCCTTGGGGAGAGGGCTGGGGTGAGGGGCAGGGCCAGCGCGACACTTACTCCGTGCGCAAACCCTTCACATCACCGGCCTTCACTTCACTCGCCTGGTTGCCCCAACTGGTGCGGATGAAATTGACCACATCAGCCACTTCCTGATCTGACAAGCGCCAGTCAAAAGCCGGCATGGTGAAGGTCGATGGCGCCGTATGCGTCGCAGGCAACGTCCCGCCCTTGAGCACGATATGAATCAGCGACGTCGGGTCGGCCGACTGCAGCACCGGGTTACCCGCCAAGGCCGGGAACACCCGGGTATAGCCGTGACCGTCAGTACGATGGCAGGCCGCGCAGTTGTCGATATACACCGCCGCCCCGCGCTTGCTGTCATCACCGTTCCACAGGGCATCAGCCACTGCCGGGTCGTACTGATGCGGGGCATCTGCAGCATCGACTGCAGGCAAAGACTTCAAGTAGCGTGCGATAGCAGTCAGATCAGACTCGGACATGTACTGCATGCTGTGTACGACCACATCGCTCATGCCGCCAAACACCGCACTGCGATCACTGCGCCCGGTCTTGAGGAACTGCACCAGTTGCTCTTCGCTCCAACTGCCCAGGCCGTCCTTGTGGTCGCCACGCAGGTTCTTCGCAATCCAGCCTTCCAGCGGTGCGCTGCCTGACAGAAACGCCGGGCTGTCGCTGGCACTCAGGGCCTTCTCTTGCATGGTCAGGGCCCGTGGCGTGTGGCACGCGCCGCAGTGGCCAAGACCTTCGACCAAATACGCTCCACGGCTGACCACCGCATCCTGACCGGCTTGCGGCTTGAAGTCTGCAACCGCCGGGGCAAACAGCCAGCGCCAGATTGCCAACGGCCAGCGCATGCTCAGCGGCCACGGAATATCAGCCTCCTGATTCGCCTGCTCGACGGGCTCCACACCTTTCATAAAGTAGGCATACAACGCCTGCATATCGTCCTGGTTAACCCGTGCATAGGACGGGTAGGGCATGGCCGGATACAGGGTGCTGCCGTTTTGCGTAACGCCGTGGCGCACAGCCTTGTCGAAGTCTTCAAAGCTGTAGCTACCAATGCCGCCTTTACCTGGGGTGATATTGGTCGAGTAAATAGTACCGATCGGAGTTTCCATTGCCAGGCCACCAGCGAACGGCTTGCCGTCCTTGGCGGTGTGGCACGCCACGCAGTCACCGGCGCGAGCCAGGTATTCACCTTGCTTGACCTGTGCCTGCGGGTCGCTGTCTGCGGCCACCGCAGCGAAGCTGGTAAACAGGGTCAAAGTAGCGATAACAAATGCTTTCATGGTCATCACTCCTTATGCCTGAACCAGTGGGCCGGGGTTTTTCAGGTACTGCTCGCGGATCGCCCGGGCCGACCAGTAGGTCAACGCAGCCACCAGACCTGTGGGGTTGTATCCCAAACCTTGTGGGAAGGCCGATGCGCCCGGTACAAACACGTTGTGCACGTCCCAGCTCTGCAGGTAGCGGTTGAGGGCACTGGTTTTCGGGTTGGTGCCCATGATCGCGCCACCGTTGAGGTGAGTGGTCTGGTAGGAGGCCGTGTTGAAGTGATCGCCCACTTGCTTGCCGATGCGGGCAATGGCTTTGGGGTTCATCGCGTCAGCGATCTTGCCCATTTTCTCCATCATGAAACGGTTCATTTTGATGTCGTTTTCTTGCCAGTCGAACGTCATGCGCAGCAATGGCTGGCCGTAGGCATCGCGATACACCGGGTCCAGATCGAGGTAGTTGCAACGGTAGGACTGATGCGCACCGTGGGAGTCCATCGACACCTGGTGGGTGTAGTAATCGGCGGTGGCACGCTTCCAGGCACTGCCCCAGGCCGGAGTGCCCGGCGGATTCGAGGTACCGGCAATCGGTCGGCTGCCTGCCTGGTTGACCCACATCGGCGAACCGCCGACAAAGCCGTGCGGCCCGTGGTCGAAGTTGTCCGCGTTGAAATCGTCAATCGCCACGCCATTGCCGCCCGCGCCGATAAAATTGTTGGTGTGCACGTCTTTATCGAAGTAAGCCTTGATGGTGCCCATGTTCTGATAGGCGAAGTTACGGCCCACCACGCCTTCGTTGGTAACCGGGTCGTAGGGCTTGCCAATCCCCGACAACAGCATCAAGCGCACGTTATGCAGTTGGAACGCGCCCAGGATCACCAGATCGGCCGGTTGCTCGATTTCGCGGCCCAGTGCATCGATGTAGGTCACGCCGGTGGCCTTGCTTTTGCTGCTGTCCAGGTTGACCCGGATTACATGGGCGTCAGGGCGCAGCTCAAAGTTGGGCAGCGGCTTGAGCGCTGGCAGGATGTTGACGTTTGGCGATGCCTTGGAATACATGTAGCAGACATAACCGCTGCAGAAACCGCAGAAGTTGCACGGCCCCATCTGCGCGCCGTAGGGGTTGGTGTAAGGCCCCGAGGTATTGGCCGATGGCAGGTTGTAGGGCTTATAGCCCACATCATTGGCCGCTTTCTGAAACAGCTGTGCGGAGTAGGTGTTCTTCTGGGACACCAGCGGGAAGTTATCGGAGCGATCCGGTGCATAGGGGTTGCCGCCCTTGCCTTCGCCTACCAGCTTGCCATTTACGGTCCAGGCTTGCCCCGACGTGCCGAAGACTTTTTCGGCGTAATCGAAGAATGGCTCCAGCTCTTCGTAGCTGACGCCGAAGTCCTGAATGGTCATGCCCTCGGGGATAAAGTTTTTGCCGTAGCGCTCTTCGTAATGGCTGCGCATGCGCAGTTCCATCGGGTCGACCCGAAAATGCACGCCCGACCAGTGCAAGCCCGCGCCACCGACTCCGTTGCCCGGCAAGAACACGCCCAACTGACGGTTCGGCAGAGCCACATCCTTGATGCTATGGCGAATGGTGACGGTTTCTTTGGAGACGTCCTGAAACAGCTTTTTGCGCACGCTGTAGGTCAGTTCGTCGATCACCTGGGGATAGTTACCGTCCGGGTAGGTGTCCTGCATGGGGCCACGTTCAAGGGCCACCACATTCAGGCCCGCTTCTGTCAGCTCTTTGGCCATGATCGCGCCGGTCCAGCCGAAACCGACGATTACTGCATCAACTTTTTTCATAACGGTCGACATGCTCAAGCCCTCTCGCCGCGGATAGAAACTGCCGGGAAGGGGTACTGCTCGTTGCGTTCAACCCAATCCATAAAATCGGCGCGGGCGCCGGGGAAGCCGATCATGGTCCAGCCGACCATGCCTTTGTTGCCACCGTGGATCGGGTCGCAAAAGAAGCCTTCCTTGGTGTTTTGCAGCAAAAAGCTGAAAAACATCTTGGCCGGGACACTCTCGAATTTAGGCGTGCCCGCTTCCAGTTGTTTGAGCACTTCGTCTCGGGTAGCGCTGTCTAGCCCAGCAAATGTTGAGTTATAGGTCTTTTTGCAGAGCTCCTCCGTGGCAGCGATGCCCAGACGATAGATCTGTTTTGGCACCAGCTTGCTCTGCCAGCCCATTTCCGGCGCTGCGTCGGCATTGAACGGACCTTGCATAAACCACAGCGCGCCGCTGGCGTAGGGGGTGTTCATCTGCCGGTCGATATATTCCGGCACGCCAGCTTCCAGAGCGCCGGGGCCTTGTTCGTCGGCCGGGATCAGGCGCGCAACGGCGGCGTTTACAAACGCCCACTCTTCAGCCGTGAAGTAGGTGGGTTCATACACCGTGGCGGGAGTCGGCGTGCGCTTGGCAGGTTCCGGCGCGGCAGCCGCAGGCGTGGCCATCATCACAGTGCCACCCAGGCCGGTGCTGGCGACGGTGACCACTGGAATCAAGGTCAGGGTTTTGCGCAAAAACTCACGCCGGGGGTTGTCTTGCTCAGACATGCGGGGGGCACCTCATCAGGCAGTCACGGATTACAGCCGCTCATGGGCCAATGCTGTTCACTTAAGAGCAATGCTACTCAATTGTGGGAGCGGGCTTGCCCGCGATGGTCTTCAGAGCGACGCATTTACTCAGTAAATACGCGTCATCGTTTACGACCATCGCGAGCAAGCCCGCTCCCACAGAGTTAGAAATCGCTTAAGTGAACAACATTGCGCTCATGGGCAGCTTTTCGTTTTGGCAGCGATACGGGTCGAAGTCGACCGAAGGAAAAAGAGCACGCATGCAAAATTTGGTTACAAATACTAACAGGCCGCGCGCCCAGGTGAATCGTTTCATGCGTAATTTTGCCGCACCTGCCCTCTGCGCCTTCACGAAATTTTTACAAATGCCTCACAGGGTTTTGATCACAAATCACTCAATCTGCCGCCACCTCCTGATAATCCCTGCTGAAGTGGTCAAACAGACATGCCAAAAGCCCGGTTTTTCCCTGCCCTGTGCCTGACATTACTGACAACTGTTGCACTGCCCCAGGCCCAGGCCGACGAAACAACCCCGGCTCGCCCCACCCAATGGGCTCAACCCGTTGCGACGCAGTACAACCTGCATCAAATGTCCCCGACCCTGTACCGCAGTGCCTTGCCGGACAGTGCCGCGCAGCCGTTGCTGGAAAAGCTGCAGATCACCACCGTGATCAACTTTTTACCGCAAGGCGATGACATCTGGCTCAAAACCCCGGGCGTTGCCCAGATCCAGTTGCCTTACCGCACCAATCATGTGGACGACGCCGATGTGCTGGCCACACTGCGCGCCATTCAAACGGCACAAAGCAAAGGTCCGGTATTGATGCACTGCAAACACGGCTCGGACCGTACGGGGCTGATGGCGGCGATGTACCGCGTGGTGGTGCAGGACTGGAGCAAAGAAGACGCCCTGAATGAAATGACCCAAGGAGGCTTTGGCGAAAACTCACACCACAAGGATGGCGCGAAGTACATGCTGAAGGCCGATATTCCCAAGTTGCGTGAAGCCCTGAGCAGCGGTGCCTGCAGCACCAGCCCGTTTGCCGCCTGCGCAATCAGGGGCTGGCTCAAGTCCGCTTAGCCGACGCCCATCGTTCCAGGGCAGCCTTGCGCTGCTCGCGGGGCAGTTTGCCCAACTGTTCAACCGCAAGGTAAAACGTCGGCCAGTCGCCGCCAACGGATTCAAACAGCGCGGCAAAGGCGGGTACCCACTGGTCATACAGACCGAAGGGCAGCAGCTTGGCGTTGTTCATCGGCGCATTAATCCACCCGTCAAAGCGGTTATTGCCTGCCCATTGCTGAGCACGTAGCTGACGGTACTGGCTGCGCATTCGCTCAAATTCCTGTTCTTTGCGCTGCCGCATCTGGTCGGCAGGCAACGGCTGTTCGTAGAGCGCTTGCAGGCGTTTGCGGGTATGGAGTACCAGTTCGATAAATTGCTCGCGCTGCTGCACGCCTTCGCGGCCTGAGGGCGGCAACCCTTGGTGGTCACGCCATTGGCGGGTGCCCTCGCGCTCGACAAAGCTGGCAAACGATTCATTGAACTCGGTGTCGTTCCTCACATAAACACGCTGATGGGCCAGTTCGTGAAAAATCAGGGTAGCAAGGCGCTCGTCACCCCAGGTGAGCATGCTGCTCAGGATCGGGTCATCAAACCAGCCCAGCGTTGAATAAGCCTCGACCCCGCTGACAAAAACGTCCTTTCCTTGCTGGCGCTGCAGGGCTGCTTCACCTCGAGCCGCGCCCTGGGAGTAATAGCCCCGGTAGGCCACGCACCCGGCTACAGGAAAGCAATGGGTCACGGGGCTGACCGAGAATTCCGGGGTGGCAAATACATTCCACACCACATAGGGCCGCTTGAGGTCTGCGTACAGGCGATAGCTCTGGTTGTCCGGCAGGTGCAGATGCTCGCTGGCAAAGGTGCGGGCAGCCTGGGCATTGGCCAGATGCTGACGCAGGGCAGTGGGCTGCTGCGGATCGGCAATTACCTTGGCCACCGGCTCGCGAGCCTTGAGCAATTGCCATTGGCCGTCGGCCAATTGGGCGTAATACGCAGCACTGGAACAGCCATTGAGCAGCGGTATCAGGGCAATGGCGAGCAGGCAGCGAAAACGCGGCGTCATAGAGCAATCCCGATGGGCGAGTGGAGCAAGATTACCCCATGTGGCAGCTGCCGAAGGAACGAGGCTGCGTCCGGCTGCGCAGCAGTCGTAAAAATATTCAATACGGTAATTCAGAACTACTGCGTTTACCGGACTTACGAGGCTACGCCTCGAACGCAGCCTTCGTTCCTCGGCAGCTGCTACGCGGATTTGTGTAGCTGCGTAACAAAGTAGCTACAGACGCTATGCTAGTGCTTCACACCCCTGTGGAAATCACCATGCGCACGTTTTTGCTGTTGCTGACCGCCGGCCTGCTGACCGCTTGTGCCAGCACGCCATTACCCCAGCAGGACCCGAAAATGGCCTGGGTCGCCCTTGAAACTCAAACCGGCAAACTGGTCATGGCCGAGCGCCTGGACAACAAGCGCATGACCGACGGGCGCTATTTTCAAGTCACGCCGGGCAGCCATGAGTTGATGGTGCGCTTTGATTTCGAGGTGTTTGTCGGCGGCATGGGCATGTTTAGCGATCCGCAGGAACGCCTGTGCTACGTCACCGTTGACTACGATAACTTTCAGGCAGGCCAGCGTTATCGGCTGCAAGCCCGATCGCTGGGCTTCAACGCCTACGCCCGGCTGTACGACGCATCGGGCAAGGTGGTGGCAGAGGAAAGGCTGGTCAACTGCTTACCGTGATGGCTGGCGGTCGTTGTTCTGGTAGATGATTTTCTTGGTGCCGTACTCGCACGAACCCACCACCATGCTCTCGTCATGAACTTCTTCATTGCTCACGATTTCGAGTGTGTACGACGACACATTGTTGGCCTGGATCTTGGCTTCGATTTCGGCTTTCAGTTCTTCGCACGGCTTGGGTTCCGCCAGAGCCGAGGTGGCCATGGCACAGCAAACTACAGCTAAAGCAAAACGTTTCATGGTGAGACTCCCTTGAGGCAGAACGCAAAGTCATGATCTGACGCGAGCGGCGATCATTCGATCACATTTGGCGCAGCACAAGACTGATCTGTCGCAGCCGGGCATCACTGTACCCCGCTTGTGGCAAACGGGGTACAGGGAGGTGGTCAGCTCACCAGCGTAGCGTCGAGGGTGATTTTGGCGTTCAGCACCTTGGACACCGGGCAGCCTTCTTTGGCTTTGGTGGTCAGTTCATCGAATTGCGCCTGGGTTGCACCGGGCACCTTGGCCTTGAGCACCAGATGCACGGCCGTAATGGCAAAGCCGCCATCCACCTGATCCAGGGTTACTTCAGCGGTGGTGTCGATACTGTCAGCCTTGAGGCCGGCATCACCGAGAATCATCGACAAGGCCATCGAGAAGCAACCGGCATGGGCTGCGCCAATCAGCTCTTCGGGGTTGGTGCCCTTGCCGCCTTCGAACCTCGCCTTGAAGCCATACGGCGCTTCGCGCAGTACCCCGGTTTCAGTGGAGATGGAGCCGATGCCGGTTTTAAGGTCGCCTGCCCAATGAGCCGATGCTTTCTTTTTGATACTCATGCGTGCCTCCTGAAGAACGGCGCGAAGACTTCACGCCCTGACTGAATGTGTGAGGGTAGTCGGCTCTACAAAGTTCACCCTATCGGACCAATCGTCTTTTTTAGTAGCTCAATTCCCGGTCTGCCATTGAAACTCGGGTATATGCCCATATTGCTGTAAGCACTGGCAGGTTTTGCGAGCACCTTGACCTGCATCCCACCTGGAGTAGCCGGCTGATGAAACGACTGTCTGACATCAAATTCTCGACCCTCGATCTGGTACCTGTGCGCGAAAATGGCAGCGCAGCCCAGTCGTTGCGCAATTCGCTGGATCTGGCACAGCACGTGGAAAAGTTCGGCTACAACCGTTTCTGGGTAGCGGAACACCACAATATGGACGGTATCGCCAGTTCGGCGACCTCGGTGTTGATCGGCTATCTGGCCGGTGGCACCTCGACCATTCGTGTGGGTTCGGGCGGGGTGATGCTGCCCAACCATGCACCGCTGGTGATCGCCGAGCAGTTCGGCACCCTCGAGAGCCTGTACCCGGGACGTATTGATCTGGGTCTTGGCCGTGCGCCGGGCTCCGACCAGATGACCGCCCGCGCCCTGCGCCGCGAGCGCTCGGGCAGCGCCGACGACTTCCCGCAGGATGTCGCCGAGCTGATGCGTTACCTGGGCCCGCGCACCCCGGATCAACGGATCATCGCCATGCCGGGCACGGGCACCCATGTCCCTGTCTGGCTACTGGGTTCGAGCCTGTTCAGTGCGCAACTGGCCGGTGAGCTGGGTTTGCCTTACGCCTTTGCCTCGCATTTCGCACCGCGTTTGATGCATGAAGCGATTCGCGTCTACCGCAATCACTTCAAGCCTTCAGCGACCCTCGACAAACCCTACGTGATGCTAGGCATCCCGCTGGTTGCGGCGGATACCGATGAGCAGGCCGAATATCTGGCAACCTCGGTGCAGCAGCGAATTCTGGCGCTGATGCGCGGGCAAAGCCTGGTGCAGCGCCCACCGGTGGAGACGATGGACGGCCTGTGGCTGCCACACGAAAAAGAAGCGGTGATGAGCTTCCTGGGCCTGGCCATGGTCGGCAGCCCGCAGAAGATCCGCGCCAAACTGGATGTATTGATTGAGCAAACCCAGGCGGACGAACTGATCTTCACCTGTGATTTGTATGAGCATGCAGACCGCATTCACTCGTATGAATTGCTGTCGCAGGTGATGAAACAACACTGATACAGACAAATGTGGGAGCGGCGGTGCGACGACTCGACTTGCTCGCGATGGCATCGACGCGGCGCAACTGAAACACCGCGCCGCCTGAATCGCGAGCAAGCTCGCTCCCACAAGAATTACATCACAGCCAATTACCCGCGCTTGTAGACGATTTCCTTGGTCCCGCCTTCGCAGGTACCCACTACCTTGCCGTCAGCCTCAGCGCCCTTGTCCACAGCGGTCAGCGAATAATGCGTGGCGCCATTGGCTTCAATCTTCGCCGCAATTTCGCTTTTCAATTCTTCGCACGGCTTGCCCGCTGCGAACGCCGTTCCTGCCAGACTCAGCAAACCTACAGCCAATAAAAGCTTTTTCATCGGTCACATTCCCCGGTCAAAACAAAAAGGGTGCAATGCGCACATGCCGCATTGCACCCAGACTGTGTAGCGGACTTTATGGCAAACGGCCAGTCCACGGGGCAAAAGCCTTGCCTCAAATCAACTGCTGGCAATCCGGAAGCCGACTTTGAGCGTCACCTGATAGTGCGCCACCTTGCCGTCCTTGATGTGGCCACGGGTGTCGACCACCTCAAACCATTCCATGTGCTTGATGCTTTTGTTGGCTTCGGCCAGTGCATTACTGATGGCGTCTTCTATGCTGCTCGGGGACGAGCCTACCAGTTCAACTTTCTTGTAGGTGTGATGGTCAGACATAACGTTCTCCTTTGTCGTAAATCAAAGCCTAGCAGCGATTGTGCTAAATACTTTGTAGGCAATTTGAGAAGAAAAGTTCAGGCCAACTGCACTTTCTGAAACCCCTGTAGTCCGACTTAACAAGCACCCTCACTCATCAATGCAGGAGAGCCCTAATGGCTAGCAACTCTTTACGTAAAGCCTCATTGCAAAGCATGGAAGCAGAGATCGAGAGCCTGCTCAAGTCTCTGGAAAGCCTCAAGCACGACGCTTCTGACGAGTCCAAAAAGACCCTTGGCATTCTTAAAAACAACGCCGAGAACGCGCTCAAGCATTCGCGTCACCTGCTCAGCGATGCCTACGAAGAAGTGAAGGACAAAACCCGCGAAACCGCTATCGCTACCCGCGAATACGCGCAAGAGCATCCGTATGCCACCGCTGGCGTTGCCATCGGCGCACTGGGCCTGCTGGCAGCCTTCCTGATGTGCAAGCGCGGCAATTAACCTGCGCTGCGCGCAAGCTCAGCCTTGAGCCATTGCGCCAGTTGCCCGGCGCGCCCGTCTGCGGCGCGCTTGGGCAACCATAACGTCAGCTGCGCCGGGGTTTCGTTGAAGCCCCAGGGCGCAGCCAGGCGTCCTGCCTGCAGGTCTTGAGCCACCAATGGCTCGGGGGCAATTGCCACACCCAGCCCGGCAACTGCGGCTTCAAGCAAATAATACAAGTGCTCAAACCCCTGCCCGTAGTTCAAATCCTTCGCTTCGATTGCGTTCTGCTGTGCCCAGCTTGGCCAGGCCTGGGGGCGCGATGTGGTGTGCAGTAACGGCTCGTCGAGCAAGGCACTGGCAGGGGCGTTGCGCAACTGCTCAAAGTGGGCATAACGCGGGCTGACCACCGGACCTATACGCTCGCTGGCCAACTCATACACCTGCATATCCGCAGGCCACGGCGGCTCGGCAAACACCAGCAAGGCGTCCAGCCCTGGGCGACGCGGGTCGAGGTCGCCTTCACCGGCTGACAGGTGCAGGCGCAAGTCCGGCAAATCGGCATTCAAGCGCCCCAAGCGCGGAATAAACCAGCGCGCCAGCAAACTGCCCGAACAGCCGAGCACAAAAGGTGCGTTGACCTGGCTTTGCGTGAGCTCAGCGCATAGATTTCGCAAGCGGTCGAAGGCTTCGCTGCTGGCATCGCGCAGGCGGATTCCGGCATCGGTGAGCTTTAGGCCGCGCCCCTCCTTAACGAACAGGCTCACCCCCAGATGCTCTTCCAGCACTTTGATCTGGCGACTAACGGCACCATGGGTAACGTGCAACTGCTCGGCCGCCTGGCTGACACTGCCCAGACGGGCGGCGGCTTCAAAGGCACGCAAGGCATTGAGGGGGGGGAGGTCGCGGCTCATGATATCTGTGAGTTTTCCTGACAGGTTACGGCGATCTTATCGGTTTTCATCCCGGCCTGTCGCGGGTAAAGTCAGGCCCATCGACCTTCGCAACTTTTTATCTGGAGCGTCACATGACTCAATCCACCTTGCGTACCGGCCCTGATGCCAATGGCCTGTTCGGCTCATTCGGCGGCCGTTACGTGGCCGAAACCCTGATGCCGCTGATCCTTGATCTGGATCGCGAGTACGAGCTGGCCAAAAAAGACCCTGAGTTCATTAAGGAACTGGCCTACTTCCAGCGCGACTACGTGGGCCGTCCAAGCCCGCTGTACTTCGCCGAGCGGCTCACCGAGTTCTGTGGCGGCGCCAAGATCTACCTCAAGCGCGAAGAGCTGAACCACACCGGCGCGCACAAGATCAACAACTGCATCGGCCAGATCCTGCTGGCTCGGCGCATGGGCAAAAAACGCATCATCGCCGAAACCGGCGCCGGCATGCACGGCGTGGCCACGGCCACCGTGGCGGCCCGCTTTGGCCTGCAGTGCGTAATCTACATGGGCACCACCGATATCGAGCGCCAGCAGGCCAACGTGTTCCGCATGAAGCTGCTGGGCGCTGAAGTGATCCCGGTAGTTGCTGGCACCGGTACCCTGAAAGACGCGATGAACGAAGCCCTGCGCGACTGGGTGACCAACGTCGACAGCACCTTCTACCTGATCGGTACCGTGGCTGGCCCGCACCCGTATCCGGCGATGGTGCGCGACTTCCAGGCCGTGATCGGCAAGGAAACCCGCGACCAGATGCAAGCCCAGGAAGGCCGTCTGCCGGACAGCCTGGTGGCGTGCATCGGTGGTGGTTCCAACGCCATGGGCCTGTTCCACCCGTTCCTGGATGACACCAGCATCGAAATCATTGGCGTGGAAGCTGCGGGTTACGGCATCGAAACCGGCAAGCACGCGGCCAGCCTCAACGGCGGTGAGCCCGGCGTGCTGCACGGCAACCGCACCTTCCTGCTGCAGGACGACGATGGTCAGATCATCGACGCCCACTCGATCTCAGCGGGCCTGGACTACCCCGGCATTGGCCCGGAACACGCCTGGTTGCACGATATCGGCCGCGTCGAATACACCTCTGTGACCGATGACGAAGCCCTCGATGCCTTCCACAAATGCTGCCGCCTTGAAGGCATCATCCCGGCCCTGGAAAGCGCCCACGCGCTGGCCGAAGTGTTCAAGCGCGCCCCTACCTTGCCGGCCGATCACCTGATGGTGGTCAACCTCTCGGGTCGAGGTGACAAAGACATGCAAACCGTGATGCACCACATGGAAAACGCTCAACAAGAGCAATCCCAGCAGGAG
This sequence comes from Pseudomonas sp. B414, assembly GCF_055408445.1. Classification (NCBI taxonomy): domain Bacteria; kingdom Pseudomonadati; phylum Pseudomonadota; class Gammaproteobacteria; order Pseudomonadales; family Pseudomonadaceae; genus Pseudomonas; species Pseudomonas sp. B414. The sequence goes on from NZ_JBUZTQ010000001.1 coordinate 446,523, forward strand.
AAACACTGATGAGCCGCCTGCAAACGCGCTTCACCGAACTCAAGGAACAAAACCGCGCTGCCCTGGTGACTTTCATCACCGCTGGTGACCCGGACTACGCCACCTCGCTGGCGATCCTCAAAGGCTTGCCTGCTGCCGGCGCCGACGTGATCGAACTGGGCATGCCCTTCACCGATCCGATGGCTGATGGCCCGGCCATCCAGCTGGCCAATATCCGCGCCCTGGGTGCCAAGCAGAATCTGGCCAAAACCCTGCAAATGGTGCGCGAGTTCCGTGAAGACAACAGCGATACGCCGCTGGTGCTGATGGGTTACTTCAACCCGATTCATCACTATGGCGTGCCCAAGTTTATTGCCGAAGCCAAAGCGGCTGGCGTAGACGGCCTGATCGTGGTCGACATGCCGCCTGAGCACAACAGTGAACTGTGCGACCCGGCGCAGGCAGCAGGCCTGGACTTTATCCGCCTGACCACGCCAACCACTGACGACGTACGTCTGCCGACCGTACTGGCAGGCAGCTCGGGCTTTGTTTACTACGTGTCGGTGGCGGGTGTGACCGGTGCCGGTTCGGCCACCACTGAACAAGTGAGCGCGGCCATTGAGCGGCTGCGTCGGCATACTGACCTGCCGATCAGCGTGGGCTTTGGTATTCGCACCCCTGAGCAGGCTGCGGCGATTGCGCGGCTGGCAGATGGTGTGGTGGTTGGTTCGGCACTGATCGACAAGATCGAGAATGCCGCGACCCCAGAGCAGGCGGTGGATGGTGTGCTGAGTTTGTGTGCAGCGCTGGCTGAAGGTGTGCGTGGGGCCCGCTGAGTTAACGCTGAACAAACTGTAGGGCGAGCTTGCTCGCGACGGGATCGGCGCGGTGCATCAATTGCACCGCGTCGCCTGAATCGCGAGCAAGCCCGCTCCCACAATTAGAGCTAAGTGTCTTATCTTACTTCTGCGTCCCGTCATCATGCAGCAAGTTGGCCTGGGTCAGGTTGCTGCCCGCCGGTACGCTGCGGGTCAGCCACACATTGCCACCAATGGTCGAACCCTGACCAATGGTGATACGCCCCAAAATCGTCGCCCCCGCATAAATCACCACATCATCCTCAACGATCGGATGGCGTGGATGGCCCTTCTGCAATTGCCCCGATTCGTCCGCTGGGAAACGCTTGGCCCCCAGGGTCACCGCCTGATAGATCCTTACACGTTCGCCGATGATCGCGGTTTCTCCGATCACAACACCCGTCCCGTGATCAATAAAGAAACTACGGCCAATCTGCGCGCCGGGGTGGATATCGATACCGGTGGCCGAGTGGGCAATTTCTGCGCTGATCCGCGCCAGCAACGGCAAGCCTGCGCGGTACAGGTGATGGGCCAGACGGTGATGAATCACCGCCAGAATCCCCGGATAGCACAACAGCACTTCGTCCACACTGCGCGCCGCCGGGTCGCCGTGGTAAGCAGCCAGTACGTCGGTGTCCAGAATGCTGCGCAGGCCGGGCAGCGCCAGGGCAAAGTCCTGTATCAGCAAGGTCGCGGTTGCATCCACTCCCTCATCCGGCAAACCACCCTGGCGAGCCACATAACGCAGCTCCAGACGGGCCTGCTTGAGCAGCGCATTGAGTGCCACATCCAGCGTGTGGCCGACATAAAAATCTTCGCTCTCTTCACGCAAGTCCACCGGGCCCAGGCGCATCGGGAACAAGGCACCACACAGGGCCTCAAGAATCTCGGCCATTGCCGCGCGGGACGGCAGCTCACGGCCTCCCTGCTCACCACTGACCCGGCCGTTTTGCGTGCGCCACTGGTTTCGCGCCGTGCGCAGCTGGCAGACGATGGCCTGCAATTGCCAAGGATTGGAACGATCACTCACGATGAATACTCCGCACGCTGGCGGCTGGATCGACCAGCCGCAAATTGGCAATGATTTTACGGTATCAAAACATTTACGACTCGGACAATCAGCGCTTGGCCCGACGCCAGACTCGCCAACCCACCACGGCGACAATCAGCAAGGCCAACCCGCCAAGAATGGCCAGGCTCAAACTGTGGTAACTGAACAGCGGTTTCTCGATGCGCACATAACCAGGCTCGGCCAACAGCTCGCGCAGTGCTACGTTGGCCTGTTTGAGGGTGATGCCCTGTAATTGCCTGGCAGGATCGGCGAAGCGGCCCTCGTCGTAATCACCCAGCGATGCCCAGTAGTAGTCAGCCAGCGCACTGCTGCCTTGCACCGTCCAGGCCTGGCGGGAAATGGCGGTGTTCTTGATCCGGGCAAAAATCTGCGGGTCGAGGCCGTCCTTGAGCAGGCGCGCCTTGAGTTGCTCCATCACCTGCCGGGCTTGCGCCACGTTCTCGCGCTCAAGGTCAGCATTGAGGCTTAAAAAGCTCACGCCGCCAAACACTTCGCGCTCAGCCCAGGGGCCGTAGGACAAGCCGTGCTTGAGCCGCAGCTCGCTGTAGAGTGCCCACTCCAGATAATCACGCAACAAAATCCAGGTTTCGTCGGGCTGACCCTCGATCACCGGCTCGGGAAACAGCCAGTGCAGAGTCGCGGTATCACCTACCACGCCACGCACCAGCTCGCGCTCTGCGTCGGCCTTGGCATCAATTTCGGCAAGCGGCCGATGGGCGCTGGGCTCTACCGGTTCAAGGGCGCCGTAGGTGCGCTCCAGATAAGCAGGCAGCAACCGATCAAGGTCGCCGACGATAATCAGCGTCATGTTGTTGGGCGCATACCAGTTCTGGCGCACGGCCTCCAGTTGCTCGCGGGTGAGGTCGTGCACCTCGGCGCGCTCGGCGCATTTAAGGCCCAGTTCGACAGCCAGCTGATTGCTGGCGCTGTGGCCCAGATCCTGACGGTCGAGCCAACGCTGCAAGTGCGAATAATGGCCGCCGTCTTCGCGCTCAACCACTTGCTTGGCTTCGCTGATGCGTTGTTCGGTCAGTTGCGTGCGGGTCAGCAGGCCCAGCAGCAGATCAAGGATCTTGCGCTGATTCTTGGCCGGAGCTTCGATCACAAAGGTGGTATCGGCGCTGCTGGTAAAGGCGTTCCATTCGCCACCCAGCGCCTGCATACGCTCCTCAAGGCCTCCTTCGCCGGTGTCGTCGATGCCACTGAACAGCAAATGCTCCAGCAGGTGCGGCAACTGCTGATCGGCACACGAAAAATCGTCCAGGCCAACCCCCACCACCAAGCGGATGGCCACATGATCGCGGTCATTGTTGGGTTTCAGGATCAGTTGCAGCCCATTGGGCAGTTGGTAGCCCTCGACGCTGTATCTATCCAGGGCAAAGCCCTGAGCAGCGCCAAGCAGCAAGCAGATAAACAGCAGGCAACGCATAAAAAATCCCTGAATTCTCGAATCCCTGAGCCCGTGCAGCTTAGTCGCTGCATAACGGCTGACAACAGCCCGATGCACAACGTTCAAGGCGAATGTTGCGTGTCCGCTGCGTCATCCAGCTCCAGGGCCCCGGTTTCAGAGGTTTCCAGCACCACGTATGCACTGCCGCAAAACAGCGAGTTCAGGCGCTTCATATCCGCGATCAGCTCCAGGTGCATGGAACTGGTCTCGATACTCTGCGTGACCTTGCGCTGCAAGCGACTCACATGAGCGTGGGCCAAGCGCCGCTCCTGGGCGCGAAAGCGGCGTTTCTCACGCAGTAATTGGCGGGCGCTTTGCAGGTCGGAACTAAGGAACACTGTCAGCCCAAGGCGCAGGTTCTCGATCAGCTGGGTTTGCAGGCCCACTAGCTCCTCCAGCCCTGTTTCGGAAAACGAACGGCGCTGCGAGGTTTTCTGCTGCTGAACCTTACGCAGCATGCGTTCAATCACGTCACTGGCCAGCTTGAGGTTGATCGCCAGTTCGATGATTTCGGCCCAGCGTCGACTGTCCTGCTCACTCAAATCCTCACGAGGCATTTGCGCCAGGTAAAGTTTGACCGCGCTGTAGAGCACTTCGACTTCATCGCTCAGCGTGCGCATTTCCTGGGTAATAGCGGTTTGCTTTCCGCGCAGAACGTCGAGCATATTGACCAACATGGTGTCGATCAGGTCGCCAATGCGTAGGGTTTCGCGCACTGCGTTGGTCAGCGCCAGGCTCGGCGTATCGAGAGCTGCAGGGTCCAGATGGCGCGGCTTGGCCACGCCGTTGGTTTGTTGGCGTTCGGGCAGCAGCCAGGCACAAATGCGCGCCATCAGGCCCACCGTCGGTAACATCAGGAAGCAGCGAGCCGTGTTGTAGAGCAGGTGGAAACCGATCACCAGTTCCTGGGCGCTGTAGCTCAGGCTGTCCATCCAGGCCACCAGCGGGTCGAGTACGGGCATGATCAGCAACAGGCCGATCAGCTTGTACAACAGGCTGCCCAACGCCACCTGACGGCCTGCCGCGTTCTGCATATTGGTGCTGAGAAACGCCAGCACGCCGCTGCCAATATTGGCGCCGATCACCAGGCCGATGGCCACGTGCAGGCTGATCACCCCGGCGCCGGCCAGAGTGGCGGTCAGCAGCACGGCCGCGAGGCTTGAGTAGGAAACCATCGCGAACAAGGCACCGACCAGGGCATCGAGCAAGATATCGCCGGTCAATGAGGCAAAGATCACTTTCACGCCCTGGGCATGGGTGATGGGGGTTGCGGCCTCGACGATCAGTTGCAGCGCCAGAATGATCAGGCCCAGGCCGATGCCGACCCGGCCCAGTTGCCCGGCGCGAGTTTGCTTGCGGGTCAAAAAGAAGATCACGCCCAAAAAGATCAGCAGCGGCGACAGCCACGACAGGTCGAAGGTCAGCACCCGGGCCATCAAGGCCGTACCGACATCGGCTCCGAGCATGGTTGCCAGCGCCGGGGTGAGTGCCATCAACCCCTGACCGACAAAAGAAGTGACCAGCATCGCCGTGGCGTTGCTGCTCTGCACCATGGCCGTGACCACAATGCCGGCGACAAACGCAAACATGCGCCGGGACACGTTCTGCCCGATGACATGGCGCAGGTTGGTGCCGTAGACCCGCAGAATGCCGGTTCGGACGATATGCGTGCCCCAGATCAGCAGGGCCACCGCGGAAAGCAGATTGAGCAGGGTCAGCATGCTGGCTCCCTGTATTGGATGTGTCTAAGGATCAGATAGCTGCGGGCCGTTCCTACAGATGTTTCTTAAGATGTAGTCGGCAATTGAGCAGAGCGCCAGCATCGCATAGCTGGCGGAGGGTTGAAACTCTTCTGGACGATAATGAACCTGTGGGAGCGGGCTTGCTCGCGAAGGCAGCAATGCGGTTTAACTTAATTACCGCGTTGCTGCCTTCGCGAGCAAGCCCGCTCCCACAAGGGGGGATGACAGATGCGTTACAGCGTACTGAACACCGGGAACGTGCCCAGCAGCAGCGCTGCAACCATGATGCACAGGCACACCAGAATCGCCCACTTGAGGGTGAAGCGCTGGTGGTCGCCAAATTCGATACCGGCCAGAGCTACCAGCAGGTAGGTCGATGGCACCAGCGGGCTGAGCAAATGCACGGGTTGGCCAACAATCGAGGCGCGGGCCATTTCAACGGCGGTAATGCCGTAGTGGCTGGCAGCTTCGGCCAGCACTGGCAGAACCCCGTAGTAGAACGCATCGTTGGACATAAAGAAGGTAAACGGCATGCTCACCAGCGCGGTGATCACCGCCAGGTAAGGGCCGAGCGCAGGCGGGATGACAGCCAGCAGGCTTTTGGACATGGCATCGACCATGCCGGTACCGGACAGGATGCCGGTAAAGATACCGGCCGCAAAAATCAGCCCGACCACCGCCAGTACGCTCCCGGCATGGGCCGCAACCCGATCCTTTTGCTGTTGCAGGCACGGGTAGTTGACGATCATCGCGATACTGAACGCGACCATAAACAGCACGGGCAAAGGCAGCAGACCGGCGATCAGGGCAACCATCAGCGCCAGGGTCAGCGCGCCGTTGAACCAGATCAGTTTTGGCCGACGGGCATCCGGGTATTGCGAAACGCTGATTTCGCTGTGGTCGATTTCATCGCCGTGCAGGTGCAACTCGCCCAGGCGCGCACGCTCCCGCTTGCCGTAGCACCAGGCGATCACCAGGATCGCTGCACAGCCCACGAGCATGGCCGGGATCATGGGGACGAAGATGTCCGATGGGTCGACATGCAGCGCACTGGCCGCCCGGGCAGTGGGGCCGCCCCAGGGTGTCATGTTCATCACCCCACCGGCCAGAATGATCAGGCCGGCCATGATTCGCGGGCTCATGCCGATGCGGCTGTAGAGCGGCAGCATGGCCGCCACGCAAATCATGTACGTGGTCGCGCCGTCGCCATCCAGGGACACCACCAGCGCCAGCACTGCGGTACCCACCGAGATCTTGACCGGGTCACCCTTGACCATCTTGAGGATCTTGCGCACGGCCGGGTCAAACAGGCCGGAGTCGATCATCAAGGCAAAGTAGAGAATGGCGAACATCAGCATCACCCCGGTAGGGGCAAGCTTGGTAATGCCTTCGAGCATCATCGGGCCGATTTTGGGCGCAAAACCACCAAAAATGGCAAACAGGATGGGGACCAGAATCAGAGCGATCAAGGCGGAAAGGCGCTTGGTCATGATCAGGTACATAAATGTAATGACCATGGCAAAGCCAAGGAAGGTCAGCATGAAAGTCACCCTTATTGTTGTAGTAGGGCGCTGACAGCGAGTTATGCGCATGCCAGGCCAGCCGGTCTGTTGCCGGTGATGACCCGATGCTAGAGGGGGAAGCTTTCAGCCAGCTTTCGCCGGTAAAAATTCTTACAGAGAGGGTATTGGCAGAGCCTCTGTGGGAGCGGGCTTGCTCGCGATGCAAGCGGCGCGGTGTATCTGGCGCACCGCGTTGCTGCCATCGCGAGCAAGCCCGCTCCCACAAGGTTCAGGACGATGCCAGCCTTAATCCAGCTTCAGAACCTTGGCCAATACGATTTTCGGGCCTTTCATCTTTTTGATGATGATGCGCAGGCCTTCGACTTCCAGTAGCTCTTCTTCTTCGGGCACCCGCTTGAGGGTGTCGTAGATCAAGCCAGCCACGGTTTCGGCTTCAACGTGGTCCAGATCCACACCCAACAGGCGTTCGATCTTGAACAACGGCGTGTCGCCGCGTACCAGCAGCTTGCCCGGCTGATACGACAGGATGCCGCGCTCGGCCTTGCGGTGTTCGTCCTGAATATCGCCCACCAGCACTTCCAGCACGTCTTCCATGGTCAGGTAACCCACCACCTTGCCGTCAGCTTCTTCGACCAGGGCAAAGTGCGCGCCGCCCTTGCGGAACTGCTCCAGCAGTTGCGACAGCGGCATATGCCGCGACACGCGCTCCAGCGGGCGAGTCAGCTCTTCCAGGTTGAAGGTCTCGGGCAAGTGATCCAGGTCGGCCAGCTCAAGCAGCAGGTCCTTGATATGCAGCAAACCGACGAAGGTGTTGGTGTCTGCATCGTAGACCGGGTAGCGGCTGAACTTGTGACGGCGGAACAACGCCAGGATTTCCTTGAGCGGCGCCTTGGAATCCAGGGTCACCAGGTCTTCGCGGGAGTTGGCCCAGTCGACCACTTCCAGCTCGCCCATTTCCACCGCCGAAGCCAGCACACGCATGCCTTGGTCACTCGGGTCCTGACCACGGCTTGAGTGCAGGATCAGTTTGAGTTCTTCACGGCTGTAGGCGTGATCGTGATGCGCACCGGGCTCACCTTGGCCGGCGATACGCAAGATCGCGTTGGCGCTGGCATTGAGCAGGTAAATGGCCGGGTACATGGCCCAGTAGAACAGGTACAGCGGCACGGCGGTCCACAGTGACAGGCTCTCCGGCTTGCGGATGGCCCACGACTTGGGCGCCAGCTCACCGACCACGATATGCAGGTACGAAATGATAAAGAAGGCGGTAAAGAACGACACGCCCTTGATCACTTCCGGCGACTGCACACCGATGGCCCCCAGCAGAGGCTCGAGGATATGCGCGAATGCGGGTTCACCGACCCAGCCCAGGCCCAGCGAAGCCAGGGTGATACCCAGCTGGCAGGCCGAGAGGTAGGCGTCGAGCTGATTGTGCACGGTGCGCAGGATCTGTCCGCGCCAACCGTTTTCATCGGCAATGGCCTCGACCCGGGTCGAGCGCAATTTGACCATGGCAAATTCGGCCGCAACGAAAAAACCGTTGAGCAATACCAGGATCAGAGCAAAAAGAATCATGCCGAAGTCGGCGAAGAGTGTCGCGAGGGTCAAGCCAGGGGAAGGGTCCATGATGGAGTTTTACGGGTTCCGTCGTTACAAATAGGGGGATTTGGCCAAACAATGTAACGGCAGATGTAGCCCTTGCCTAGTGGGCAAGGGCCGCAGGGCCTAGTCGACCTGACTTTGCACCAGTGATTTTGTCACCTGCGCCGGAGCGAAATGGCAGGTAAAGGTACTGCCATGGCCCAACACGCTGCTGATCTCCAGTCGCGCACGGTGACGCAGCAACACATGCTTGACGATGGCCAGGCCCAGCCCGGTGCCGCCAGTGTTGGCGTTACGGCTGGAGTCCACGCGGTAGAAGCGCTCGGTCAGGCGCGGCAGGTGCTTGTTGTCGATGCCCACCCCTGAGTCCTGCACGCTCAAGTGCGCGCCGCTCTTGTCCGCCCACCAGCGAATATGAACCTTACCGCCATCAGGGGTGTACTTGACCGCGTTGAACACCAGATTGGAAAACGCGCTGCGTAACTCGGCTTCGCTGCCTTTGAGGGTGCTATCGGTTTCGATGTCCAGGGTAATGGTCTGGTTGCGCTGGCCGGACAATGCCTGGGCGTCGCCCTTGATCGAGCGCAGCAAACCGTCGATGGCCACCGGATGGTTGTCCGAGGGGTAGTCCGTGGCTTCGAGCTTGGCCAGCAGCAGCAAGTCATTGAGCAGGGTTTGCATGCGCTCGCCCTGTTGCTGCATTTGCGACAGCGGGCGCTTCCAGCGCGGATTCACGTCGTCGACGTTATCGAGCAGGGTTTCCAGGTAACCGCAGATCACCGTCAATGGCGTGCGCAATTCGTGGGACACATTGGCGATAAAGTCTTTGCGCATCTGCTCCAGCTGATGGATTCGCGTTACATCGCGCACCAGCATCAGGTGTTCGTTGTTGCCGTAGCGGGTGATGTAGAGCTGGATGCGCAGGTGATCGTTGACCGGCGAGGGAATATCCAGCGGCTCGCCGTATTGGCCCTGCTCGAAGTATTCCTTGAAGCGTGGGTGGCGCACCAGATTGGTCACTGGCTGACCGCTGTCCTGTGGCGTCTTGAGGCCCAGCAGGGTCTCTGCGGCGAGGTTCCACCACTCCAGGTTGCCGTCGCTGTCGAGCATGATCACCGCGTCCTTGAGCGCGGCCGTAGACTCCTGCACCCGGTCGATCACTGCCTGCAAACGCCCACGCACCCGCTGGTCGCGGCGTTGCAGGTGGTAGATGCTGTCGAACACTTCGCCCCACAGGCCGTAGCCATCGGGCGGCGCTTCGTCGGGTTTGTGCTGGCGCAGCCATTCGTGCAGGCGCAGCAACTGCTTGAGGGTCCAGCCCAGATAAAACGCCAGGCCAATGGCCAGGCTCCAGCCGTAATAACCACTGAGCAGGCCGACTACCAGGCAGGCAGCGACCAGAAGCAACAAATGGCGAATCAGAGTGCCATGCCAGTTTTGATTCACGTCGCGCGGGTCCTTGCTTGCCGTTGAGTCAGAAAAAGCCGCTATCAGGCTTTGGTCGAAAACCGGTAACCGGTGCCACGCACGGTTTGTACCAGATTTTCGTAGGCCTCACCGAGGGCTTTGCGCAGGCGGCGGATATGCACGTCCACAGTGCGCTCCTCCACGTACACGTTGCCGCCCCAGACCTGATCAAGCAATTGACCGCGGGTGTAGGCGCGCTCCTGGTGAGTCATGAAGAACTGCAGCAGGCGGTATTCAGTGGGGCCCATCTCGGCCGGGGTGCCGTCGATGGTCACGCGATGGCTGATGGGGTCGAGCAGCAGGCCGCCGATCTCGATAGGCGACTCGGCATCGGCAGGGCCTGCGCGGCGCAGCACAGCCTTGAGACGGGCCACCAACTCACGAGGGGAGAAGGGCTTGGTGATGTAGTCATCCGCGCCAACTTCCAGGCCCTGGATCTTGTTGTCCTCTTCACCCTTGGCCGTCAGCATGATGATCGGTATATCACTGGTCAGCTCTTCGCGCTTGAGGCGTCGGGCCAGCTCAATGCCGGAGGTACCACCGGGCAGCATCCAGTCGAGCAGGATCAGGTCCGGTTTACGGTCGACGATAATGGCATGGGCATCCTGGGCATTATCGGCTTCAAGGCAATCATAGCCCGCCATTTCCAGGGCCACGGCGATCATCTCGCGGATCGGCGCCTCGTCATCAACGATCAAAATGCTCCTGCCAACCATGCCGTAATCCTCTCGTCATTAAACTGTCTTGTGGCGCATTAGATAACGCAATTATTGCAGTCGTGTGACAGCTTTGGGGATTGAACGCGCGCAAACGGCTAGTGAACTACGCTTCAGGTTCAAATCGTACAACCACAAAAAGGGCGATTCCGATGACATCTACCTCGTTTTCCCTAAAGACATTGCTGTTGGCCGCTGCCTTCGCCTTGCCTGGGCTGGTGTTTGCAGCTGAGCCGGCGATGACCAAGGATGGCATGCTGGTCGATCACAAAGGCATGACGCTCTACACCTTTGCCAAGGATGCGGGCGGCAAATCGATGTGCAATGACAAGTGCGCCGCCAACTGGCCACCGCTGGCTGCCGAGAGCACAGCCAAGGACATGGGTGAATGGACGGTGATCAAGCGCGATGATGGCCACATGCAGTGGGCCTATGACGGCAAGCCGCTGTACACCTTTGTGATGGACAAGAAAGCCGGTGACATGACCGGCGAGGGCAAAATGGACGGGGCCTGGAAAATCGCCAAACCTTGATGCAATACCTTGTGGGAGCTGGCTTGCCAGCGATCCTGGCAGCTCGGTGTCTCTGGCAAACTGAGGTGCTGCTATCGCGGGCAAGCCCGCTCCCACAAGAGCAAAAAAACCTCGCCACCCTGTCACAGGAGGCGAGGTTTTTTTATGCCACGAGACTCAAACCGCGTTTGTAGCCTGCGGCCTACGCACATCCGGCTGCTTCCACGACTCCGCAGCCGCTTCGTCGATGGCCTGCTGAATGGCCTTTTTGCGATGCTCTTCAGCGCGACGGCTG